>DTUJ01000195.1 GCA_012964235.1 Fidelibacterota bacterium | reverse complement strand
CAAAATCATGATAGAGCTCTAGGTCATTCAGGAATGAGACTGGTCCGAAAAAAAACATATAAAAACTATGTATTGAAAAGTGTCCATTCAAAGTTAGTCGTAATAAATGCAGGTAGAATCAAAAATAAAAATGCATTTCTCGTTCACGAACCAATATATGGATTTTCATCCCATTTTAAGAAAATGGTTCGGTATGCAGAATGGTCTGCACAAGATATGTATGAAAATGGGATACGTGCAAAGTGTTATCATTTTGTCTTTCGTCCATTATTCAAATTTATCGTACACTATTTTATTAAACTTGGGTTTTTAGATGGAATGCGTGGATTAATTTTGTGTCAAATAACAGCAATTTTCGTCTTCATGAAGTATTATAAATTGTATTTTCTATCAAGAAAATTGTCGAAAAAATAATCTACAATCCAATATTCAGCTAAGCCAGAAATTAGGTTCTCAGTTATACAAAATGTATAGCCAATTTTTAGAGAAATATCTCATTCATCAGATGGAATTCAGAAATAAAAAAAGTAATATATTTTGATTAATACAAAAATATTAAGACCTATAAATTGGAAAAATCTTATTCGTGTTGGTAAAGATAATGATGGTGGTTATGTTATTCCCTATGAAATAATTTTCAAAACAGATGTATTGCTTTCGTATGGAATAAATAAAGACTGGTCTTTTGAAAAATATTTTTTAAAAAATAATTCCAATGTGAATATTCATTGTTACGATCATACCTTAAATTTCTTTTCATTAATCCTTTACACAATTAAGTCCATATTACTAGTACCTATTTATTGTATCACATTGGATAGCAAAAGATTAAAGAGATGTATTTATGGCATATTTATTATACCTGATTACTTTATTTTTTTTGGTAAAAAAGCAAAACATTTTAAGTATAGAATTTGGGATACTAATGAAGATAATAGTAAAACAATCAAATCCACTTTAAATGAACTTCCAAAAGCATTGAGGAAAAATATTTTTATAAAAATGGACATAGAAGAAGCAGAATACAAGGTATTGGATGATATAATAGATTTATCCGACTTTATTGGAGCAATTGTTGTTGAATTTCATGCTATTGATAAATTTGCAGAAGACTTCAATAAAATAATAAATAAAATTTTAAAACATTTTAATATAGTACATGTTCATGGTAATAATTATTCTAAGCTATTAACAAATCAAAATTTTCCTTCCGCAATTGAAATCACATTTATAAACAAGAGTCATTGTGATAAAAATGTTAAACTATCAATTAAAAAGTATCCCTTAGAAGGTCTGGATCAGCCAAATAAAATTTCAAGACCTGATTATGATATAGTATTTTAATTAGTTATTTCATCAAAACAGAAGAGAGTTTTGATTATGCAGTTATTACCGATCTTTATTTTATGAAATATTATAAATTGTATCACCAGTGGAATTAATCCTGACAAACAAAGACCGATGATTTCTATTGATTACCACCAGCGCTTAGCCAATATTAGTGGGCAAATAACCAGGCTGTTTTTACTTATAATTTCTCTATTTATTCTATTTTCATTTAATAGGTTCCTTTTCTTTTCCTTGTTTTCAGACTCAAGTGAGGGAACCAATGAGTTCTTTAAAATTTTGAACGGATTTTTACTTGGAATAAAATATGACAGCGCTACGATAATATATGGTTTATCCATTCCTATTTTATTATTTTATCTTGGAATTGTGATCCCTGTAAAAAAGTATCTTCCCATGTGTAGCATAATATCCAAAATTTGGACAACTTTAATCCTTTTTCTTTTTCTTTTTATATTTTGTATTGACGTATTTTTTTATGAGTTTTATCAAGATCATTTAAATATAATATTTTTTGAAATATTTGAAGATGACACACAGGCTGTAATCAATACTATCTTGAAAAACTATCCAGTTTTCGAAATTGTTACCGGATTGGTGATATTAGGATCAGTAGTATATTATTTACTTGGTAAAGTGTTTTATCACCAAAATGAAAATTTAATAAAACCGCTAAAACATATTGGAATTTTAGGTGGATCCTTTATCGTGTTTGCAATTATGGCAAGAGCATCGTTTGGATTATTTCCAATTGGCATGATGGATGCTGCCTACACAGATGATATATTTTTGAATAAACTTGCTCCCAATCCAGTGTTTACATTTGAAAAAGCTGTAGAAGCTCGCCTTGCTCAAAAAAGTTCTCTTCCATTTTGGAGGCGAAATAAGTACAAGGACGATATCCAATCTGCATTTTCAAAAACAGCAGAATATTTTCTAGGATCTGATGAAAAAAACCTTGATTCCACCATTACTACAAACAGTTATTTTATTCAAAAAAGCAAAAGTAATGAACATCTTAAATCCAATCCTCCTCATGTCATTATTGTCATGATGGAAGGATTTGGTTCATGGATTTTAGATTATGAATCGGAGGAATTTCAAATTTCCTGTGGTATTTCCGATTGGATAAACAAATCAATTTATTTTGATCATTTTATCCAGGCAGCAGGTGGGAGCATTTATAATCTTACTTCAACCATACTCAGTATCCCTGCAATCCCACAAACAATTCCACTTTCACAACAAAAGTACAGCATTACTTCGTTCGAATCTGCACTTGCAGAATCTTACCGACGGAACGGATTTGAAACCACTTTTGTATACGGAGGGAAATTATCCTGGCAAAGATTGAGCGATTTTGTTCCTCACCAGGGATTTGATCATGTGTATGGAGAGGGTGATTTTGATTACAATACTCCCAAAACTGATTGGGGAGTTTATGATGAATATCTTTTTCAATTTGTTTACGACATTTTAATCAATTCAAACACACCTCAGTTTATTTTATTTTTCACCACGACAAATCATCCTCCTTATGAATTACCGTCATCCTTCGATGCACCGTCCCTATATATGAGTGAATCATTAAAATCAGTAATTAGAGGAAATGAAAACCTTGCCCAAAAACGGTTTGCTGCATATCAATATGCAAGTTGTCAACTCAATGGATTTTTAAATGATTTATACAATGAACCTTTGTTAAAAAATACGATAACTGCTGTGACTGCCGATCACAATCTCCAAGGGATTCGAAACTATACTGAACAGGACTTAATGCATCAATTTCGAGTTCCATTTTTTATTTTGGGGCCAGTAGAAATAATTGGAATCCCAAAAACAATTTCAGGTTTTGGAACTCATGTTGATATATCACCCACATTGATAGAATTGACTTTACCGAAAACAACATATTTATCGTTTGGGAAAAATCTATTAGTGTCCACAAATGAATTGTCTGTTGTGAACCAAAATGGAATCATATTTTCACCTGAACATGTATTGAGCTATAATTATCCTAATCATCAAACCATGGAATTTTACCAGTGGAAATCTCTTAAAAGATGGTCATTGAATCGTATAAAAGATGTGAATTTAGAGAAGAAATTATCAGACTATATGACAGCTTATTTTAGTACGGCAAGCTATTATCTAGAAGAAGAATGGAATAAAAATTCCTCATCCCTAACGATAAAAAAGGAGTAGAACTGATTCTCCGAATGTTAAAAAATTAGAAATGGGATAAATATATTCCTGCCATCGCCTCTGGATCCGTTTGGAAAATTGTTGATTGTCATTATGACGATCCAATTATTGTTGGTCATTTTTTCCGTGTCTATTATTTCAGGATTATTTTTCTCTTAAAACACATTATATTGATTAAATAAGAATGAAATTATTTCAATTATTTTCTCACAAAATATTATACTAATTTTGTCATCTTTTAATTTAAACTCCTACAATAGTTATTAAAAATATGCGCAAATATTTTAGAGTAGAAGAATATAAAATTTTGGCATTCAGGCTCTTTTTAGCTTACGTTTTTTATGGGATTGCTAGAATCTTATTTACTATCTACAATTTTGAACTGTTAGGTTCTCCTGGCCTTTTTGAGTTTCTCAGGCTCTATTATCATGGACTGATATTTGATACTGCTGGGATTCTTTATGTAAATATGATTTTTATTTTGTTTAGCATATTGCCATTAAGAATTAATACTTGGAACATATTTCAGAAATTTCAATTCTTTATTTACTTCCTTTTCAACCTTACTGCTTATGCTACCAACTTCATTGATTTCATATATTTTAAGTATATTTTAACCAGATCAACATTAGCATCCTTTGAATCTATTCAACATGAAAGCAATAAAGTCATTTTGCTTTTCAGTTTTATCATTAGCTACTGGCATGTCTTTTTCCTATTTATTGTTCTCTCAATTATTTGGGTTTATCTATACAGATTATGGAACCTTAAAAATAAAAAACCTCAAAATCCATTTGCTTATTATGGATTATCTATTGTTTGTTTTTTTGTAATAATAACCTTAATGGTTGGAGCCATTAGAGGGGGTGATTTCAAAAAATCCACTCGTCCAATTAACATGGTAGATGCCAACAGACATGTCAATAGCAGTATACAAGCTGGTATAGTGTTAAATACTCCTTTTTGTATTATTAGAACGATAAATAAAAAATCTGTAAAAAAAGTAGAATATTTATCAAATGAAGAGGTTATTCAATTAGTTAAACCAATAAAACAATATGACAGAAAGGTTCATGAAAAACCGAATGTAGTACTTATAATCATAGAAAGTTATGGAAGAGAATATTCCGGTGCATTTAATCCCGACACCAAGATAAAAGATTACAAAAGCTATACCCCATTTGTTGATTCTTTAGCACAGCACAGTTTAATTTTTACCAATGCCTATGCAAACGGTTATAAGTCCATTCATGGCATGTCATCAATATTGAGCGGAATCCCATCATTTAAAGACGCGTTTACCTCTACTCCTTATGCGAATCAAAAAATTGAATCTTTGGTTTCTGTTTTAAAAAGCCTTGGATATCATACATCCTTCTTTCATGGTGCTGAAAACGGTTCAATGGGATTTTTGGGTTATTCAAATATTTTGGGTATCGATAAATATTTTGGGCGGAATGAATATAATAATGATACCGGCTTCGATGGGTATTGGGGAATTTGGGACGAACCTTTTCTTCAGTTTATGAAAGAAAAACTTGATGAAGAAAAAGAACCTTTTTTTAGTACTGTTTTTACTATTTCATCCCACGAGCCTTATATAATTCCTGAAAAATACAAAGAAACATTTCCTGAAGGTGATATCATCATACATAAATGTGTAAGATATACAGATTATGCTCTAAGGCGTTTCTTTGATGAAGCAAAAAAGGAACACTGGTATAATAATACCCTTTTTGTCCTGGTAGCAGATCATGCAAATCTAATTTATTATCCAGAATACCGAAAAGCGTTGAATATAAATACAATTCCTATATTGTTTCATCATCCCGATGGACGATATAATGGTATTAACAATTTATTAGCTCAGCAAATAGATATTTACCCAACTATTGTAGATATGATTGGTTTTAATAAACCATTTAGAAGCTGGGGGAGAAGTTTAATTAGTGATCAAGAAGAACCCTTTGTAGTAAGGTACTCCGGTTATTATTATTACTTTTATGATAAATATGTTTGCTGTTTTGACGGAGAAAAACTAATCGGGTTTTATGAATTAAGTGATAAATCCATGAAAAATAATCTCATAAATGAAAATAAAGAAATGATGTTTCTAATGGAGAAAAGATGTAAGGCTTTTATCCAAGACTACATGAATAAAATTATAGATTCTAAATTATCAGAAAACAGGTTTTAATTATTTTTCTCAAATACACATCTTTAATTATGATTTCAACGCAAGACAAATAAAGGGATTTTATTAATAGGATACTCTTAAGAAATGGTCAATGAAAAATAAGTAATGATGGCATGGTAACGAATTTATTGGACAATACGACAGCCTATTACAGCATTGCCAGCTTTTATCTGGAAGATAAATGGAATAAAAAATCCTTATCCCTAACGATAAAAAAGGAGACGAACTAATTCTCCGAATGTTGAAAAAAATTAAAAATGGGATAAATATATTACTGCCATCGCCTCTGGGGCCGTTTGGAAAATTGTTGATTATCATTATGACAATCCAATTATTGTTTGTTCATTTTTCCGGTGTCCATTATTTCAGAATAATCCCAAGGGATATGTGGCGAATATTTCATAGCTACATTTTAATTCTTTCAGGATTATTATTAGTAAAATATCCTTTGGGAAATTACAAGTGGACATCTTTTTCTTTACAATCATTATTCGTGCTGATTCAATGTGCTTTCATTGGGTATTTTGTCAAAACGGAACAGTCCTTTGATTATGCAGTAGTTGCGGATAATTTTAATGAAATATTTTACAGTGAATCGTTATTTGTAATTCTGAATGGGATGGATCCCACTGCATTTTATATCGGAATAATTGGAATTGTGATTATCTTATTTAAAACACTTAAAAGACCAACATTAAAAAAAGAAGTTTCATTTTCTCTAAAGAAATATGGTGGTGTATTTTCTATTTATTTGTTATTTGCTTTTACCCCAATTATTCAATTTGATGAATTGACAAATTTTTTCCGTTCTGCTGCTGCCTTTTATTTTCAATCTCCTCAAAATAAATTTGAAATCAGTATTAGAGAAGATTCATTTCCGTTTTTAACCCAAACTCTGGAACAAAAAAAACCTCTTCAGGAAAAACCGCACATTTTTCTCATTATGGTAGAATCCTTCAACGCAGGTTTTGTAAATCAAAAAGATGAAGATGGTAATATATACACTCCATATTTTAATTCGATGATCAAAAAAGGTGTTTACATTGATCGGTTCTACGGAACGTCCGTTCAAACTGTAAAAGGACATTTTTCCACTCTCTTTTCGTTACTTCCGTTAATTAAGGGAAAAGTGTATAAAGGATATGAACACAATAATTTTAAGAGCCTGCCGAGGTGTTTAAAAGACGTTGGTTATAATACATTTTTTTTTAATGGCCATAATAGTACGGGTTTTGATAATACGAGATCAATGATGTTAACTCACGGATTTGACACATATTTAATTGGAAAGGAATTAATGGATGAATCATTTAAAGAGTCTTGGGGTTCATGGGGATTATCGGATGATGAGCTCTATAGACAAGTTTTTAATTATCTTGAAAAAGATAATAAGGGAAATTCTCCAAAGTTTATTACCATAACACCCTCCTATCATCATGTCCCGTTTAGCGTTCCAAGGGAGAAACGTGAATTATATAAAAATCCTTTTTCGATAAAATCGAGATATGCTAATTCCATCAGATTAGTAGATAACGGATTTAAGGTATTTTTCGATGAATTAAAAAAACGTCCTGAATTCAGAAATAGTTTAATTGTGATTACTGCAGATCATGCCTTTCCAGTTGGAAACCACAATATTTATTTTAATGAAATAGGATATTATGAAGAATCGTTTCGGATCCCATGTCTCATTTTATGGGAAAATCATTTAATCCCAAGAGTGGATAAGAATCATATTTTTTCACAATTGGATATTGCTCCAACGATTTTAGAGAACATAAATGCTTTGCCTGTATTTCATCATTTTCAGGGTCAAGATATGTTAGGAGGTTCGTCAGAAAAAAAACCTGTTTTTCTCATACAGCCTTATAATGGTACTATTCTCTGCAGTATTGATTTTCCTTTTAAATACCTGAAACGGTTACGTACCGGTGAAGAGTGGTTATTTAATCTAGATGAGGATCCCCTGGAGAATGAAAATTTGATTGATCTTCCGGGGAATAATATATTATTGGACGAACTTAGAAAATCTTTAGAGTATTGTTTTTTAAATCAATATCTTATTGAAAATAATCAAATTATACCTGCAGACAATCTTTAACCAGAATTCAGGAAAACCAGTGGACAGAAACAATTAAATTCGATTTTTATAACGATAATTTTGTTCCCAATAAATTAAGGATCAAGGATATTAACAAAGCGGACCTTTTAGAATATAACATTGAATTGAAATGAACCCGTAGTTAGATTATTACTTCCTTTATTAAATAATCAACAAGTAAATATTCCGAAAGATTAATTATGAAATGATGATGTTAATACGGAAAACAATATTATTTTTATTCTTAGGATTTCTTTTATCGGCAAACCCGCAGGTAAATGAAAATATGTTACGTGCTGGTTTGCGAAGTGGTGGTTTATACCGGGTATGGATATTTTTTAATGATAAAACAGAAAGTGATAGTACACCTGACAATGTGTTTCAAAAAGCATTAGATAATTTGGATGACAGGACAAGAACGCGCCGTTCAAAAGTACGCCATTTTTCTCTTGTAGATAATCGGGATATCCCGGTTCCCACTGAATATACTGAGAAAGTACGTTCCACTGGTGTTTTGATTCGCACAGTCTCAAAATGGCTCAATGCTGTTTC
>DTUJ01000194.1 GCA_012964235.1 Fidelibacterota bacterium | reverse complement strand
GGACCAATGAGCACGGATGTTTGGCCGTGTGTAATGGATAAATCAATAGAATCTACCGCATTGGTACCGGTGAACTGTTTGGATATGTTTTGTAATTGAAACACAGTTTGTCTGGAATTTAACTGAAATCTCGTAAAATTAATTACAGAGTAATATAACTAAAATTGAATACATCAATGGCTGGTGATTAAGAAAAATATTGAAGATGTTCGTCCAAAAAATGATGAAGGTCATTTTGGATATTGGTGTACTTTTGTTATTTAACAGGGTGGAAGAAATCTAAGATACCGACACAATAGAAAAATTCATTCCTGAATTTTGCAAACGGTCAATCAAAGCGGTGCCCATTGAACTTGCCGGAGTCAATACCCCATATATTTTAGGAAGTTTCAAATCGTCTTTTGCAAGACATAATGCAGCTTCGGAAATCATTTGTGCAGTTCCAGAATACCCCGGATCTTTTTCGCAAAAGACTTGTGCGCCAATTTTTTCTCCGTCCAGTTTACCAACTAATTTCAACCGGAAAAATCCTTTCTCTCTGGTGTCTTTTGATGGTCCCTGCCCCGGTTTAGGAAGAAGGGTTATTTGCAACATACTTCGTGTGAAAGGAAAATAAAGCAAGCCTGCCAATAACTTAAAACTAATTCGCTTGAGTTCGCCCTTAAAATAAGCTAATTTATTATTTGGCAAGGTAATTACCTCCTCATAAAGAAAGTCCCGATTGTATTTAAAATTTAATAAGGCGTTTGAGCGTCTTACGATGCAAGAATTGAACTGAGCCATAATAAAGGGGCTTGTCCAGCAGTTCATATCCTTATCCCATTGTGTTTTTTTCTGCCAGGGCTGTTTTGGCCCCGGTGAGGTACCCTCCGGATAGAGAGCAAAAGGGTTGAAAAGCAACTTCTTTATTTTTTTATCCTTTACCCGTTTTATTATGGCAATCATACTAGCAACAGTCCCCCCGCTGATCCCTCCTTTTAGTTTTTCTACAAATAATTTTACTTGGGTGCATGGTTTCCCATTGCTCTGAATTGCATGATTTTGTAGAAACAAACAACCAAGATCAGAAGGAATGGAATCAAAACCACAGGAATGGACTATTTTTACTTTTGCTTTTAAAGCACTATCATGCAACTTATGAATTGTGTTCCAAATAAATGGAATTTCTCCAGTGATGTCACAATAATGAGTTCCTGTTGTGATGCAGGCAGAAACAAGTGTTTCCCCATAATGTAAATAAGGACCAACTGTTGTAAGAACTACTTTTGTCTGAGCAGTAATTCTCACTAAAGATTCAACCTTATGACTGTCACCAATTAGAACTGGCAAGTTCCCTTTGCCATTATTTTTCTTGATCAGATCTGCACGGATATTTTCTAACTTGTGGTGGTTCCTGCCAGCAATAGCCCATCTAAGATCAGAATAATAATTTATATTGTAATTTGATGCTAAATATTTACACACCAATTGGCCTGTAAAACCAGTTGCACCCCAAACCACTAGATCATATTTTTTTTGTTCAATCATTTATTAAATGCATCCTTTAAATGGAATAATTTAGGAACATTTTGATTACCTGTTTGTGATATTTAACAGGCTTTTTTGTTACGCATAGATTAACGTAAATTTCTATACATGAAGAAAATATTATCCATAATAATGAGTTTCGGATTATTATTTTCTGCCAATTCGAACAATGAATCCATTTCCATTTAATTCTGGAGATCAAATCCGGAAAAGATGCAATAATTTTATCAAAATGTTTTCGTAAAACTATTGGTGTGTTTG
>DTUJ01000193.1 GCA_012964235.1 Fidelibacterota bacterium | reverse complement strand
AAGTCTTTCGACAGGTTGGAACCTTATGTCCTTTGATATTGAGATTGAGAACAATTCACCCGTTGAGGTGTTTGAGGATTTAATTTCCAATGGAAATCTGGTATATGTGACAGGTTTCGATGAGGCGGGAGCTATCTTTTTTGACCCATTCGGTCTGTTATTTTTAAACACATTGACAGCTATTGAGCCAGGAGAAGGTTACTGGGTAAAGGTAAACAATGGTGTTGAATTAGTGCAGCAGGGCTATGCTATTTCCAATGAGTTTACGGTAAACATAATGGAAAACTGGAATATGCTTGGTTACTGGATACAGGAAAGCAATACACCTGAGTTGGCATTTGCTGAATTGATAGATGGTGAAAACCTCGTATACGTCACCGGGTTTGATGAATCAGGTGCAACATTATTTGACCCAAATGGGCTTCCGTTTTTGAATACACTTACTTCACTGGATAACAGCTATGGATACTGGGTAAAAGTAAATGAAGCCGTAGAAAACTTTCAGTATCCTGAACCAACTGCAGTAGTGACAAACACTGCACCAAGAAAAATCAACCCAGATATTATCAAAACGAATGTATTCATGTTTGTAAATGGTACTGTAGCCTTCGAAAATGCAGACTACACTATTGGTGATATGATTAGTATTACTACAGAGAGTGGACTTTTAGTAGGTGAGATGGAAATACTGAAGGACGGATACCTTATGACATGTCCTGTCTATGGTGATGATTTTACAACAGATGAAGTTGATGGTGCCTTGAAAGATGAAGCATTAGTCTTCACCTATGGTGAAAATACATCAGAGCCTGTAGATATAAGCTTTAATGGAAACATGGAACTGAGCAAAGTAGACTTAACATTTAAGAATATACCTCATACTTTTAGTCTATATCAGAACTATCCCAATCCCTTCAACCCAATCACAAGCCTCAGATATGACCTGCCAGAGCAGGCACAGGTTACACTAACAGTATACGACATGCTTGGCAGGGAAGTCACCCAACTGGTAAACACCACCCAGGAGGCAGGCTACAGGTCAGTACAGTGGGATGCTACAAATATGAATGGTAAACCTGTAAGTGCAGGTGTATACCTCTATCAGATACATGCTGGAGACTTTGTCCAGACCAGGAAGATGGTGCTGTTGAAGTAAATTGATTCCTTTGGGTAAATTGAAGAGATGAAACGCCTCTTGCTCATATTATTTGTAATTCCAATTTGTGCTCAAGTTGAAGGCATGCCTCTTAAATTGAAAAAAGGTTCTCAAGTTGTAGAGGTCAAGCCTGGAGATGAAGTTGTTGTGCGTTTATATAAAGAAAATATTTTCAATGTCAAAATTTTCCCTAATAGAAATTTGAAATCATCAATATATAAAACTGTTAATTTTGAAGAAGGTATTTTTATTACGGATAATACAAGAATTTCATTTTCCGACTTATACTCAATCTCTCAGGTTACTGATGGCACTATGGCGCTAAAGAATGGTAAAAGAGGATTTATATATGGTGGAGTTGGGGGCGTTTTTCTTGGTTTTTTCTCAGCTTTAATTAATGATGAAGGACCACCAATGTCTCCATTTGCATTTGGAGTAATTTTGGGTAGTGTAGGGTCTGTTATATTAGGTTTAGAAGGTGTTATTAAAGGTGCTTTTTACCCTAACATTCTTGAAGAATTTGTAATTGGTCAAGGTAAGTGGGAAATTATAGAATGAAACGCCTCTGGCTCAAATAAATTCCTCACGGAGACTTTTTTGTTTATAAAATAATTGATTACATTGATAATATGAATAA
>DTUJ01000192.1 GCA_012964235.1 Fidelibacterota bacterium | reverse complement strand
ATAAAGACTTGATCGTTAAAATGGTGTCAATGTCTGACTGCCTGTAAGTGCGGTTCCCTGACCTGTTTTTTTGGGGCTTTAACTGTTTGAACTCTGTTTCCCAGTAGCGAAGGACATACTGCTTCAATCTGGTCAGTTTGCTGACCTCCCCTATTGAATAATATAGTTTTTTAATGTCCATCTTTTGAGGATTCGTAAATATAATCTATCTAAACAAACACTTTAACTTAATGATTGAACTGCTCATAGTCAAAGTGATTCTTTATATGCTAGCTCCGGACGTAGTTGTTGTGGAATTCAATCCATCTCGGTAAAACATCTTCAAGTGTATTTTTAGGAGGCAAAAAGGCAATCCGCAAATGATGGGTCCCCTCCTTCTGCCCAAAGCCTGAGCCGTTCACTGTGGTTAAGCCCGTCTCTTCAAGAAGGCTCATGCAGTAATCAAAATCCGTCTTCCCTGCTGGCAGGGTATTGAATCGTGGAAAAAGGTACATTGCCCCAACCTTTCCAAAGCATTCTACATCGTCCATCTCCTTAAAGGAATCCTTTATTATGACCGCTTTTTCATACAGGTCAGCCAGGATGCCCTGTTTTTCCCTGTTGAATTGATCGTAGGGTTCACTTCCTTCAGGCGGCGGTGAGGACAGAAGGTAGATTAAGGCCTGTCCTGTAGTATTGGAACACAGGTTCACTGAAGCCTGTTTAAATAAAATATCGATGAACCCTGTGTTGCTCCCCTGTGACCCCGGCGGGTTCCTCACTTCAAAATATCCACCCCGGTGCCCGCATTCTCCATAAAACCCTTTCGACGCACTGTGGAAGCTGAAAAGCGGAATATTTTTATCATCCCCAAGGGCCTTTGAAAAAGACAAAAATTCAGAACCATACAGATTATCCTGGTACACTTCATCTGCAAATATGGCCAACCCGTTTTCCCCGGAAAATTCGATGATGTCAATAATGCTTTTTTTGTCAAGGATTGCCCCGGTGGGGTTGGCTGGATTGATCACAACGATGGCTTTCACATTCACATTCTCCCTGTGTGCCTTTGCAAGTGATTCCTCCAGAATGTCCCTATTGAGCGTCCACCCGCTTTCTTCGTCCGGGTAGTAATTAACCTGTCTGCCTCCAAGTCTTGCGATCGTTGCTGAGTACAGCGGGTAGGTCGGGATGGGAATCATTACCCCGTCATTCTCATCAGAAATAAGCAGTTCTATAATGCATTTTATACCTTCACTCGCTCCGTTGGTGAGAAAAATATGGTCAGGAATGGACGGGACGCCGTTTCCAGGGGTGACACCGTCTCTCTTATCGATAAACCTGGACACTGCTTCCCGGATGAACGGGGGCCCCTTGCTGTCCGTATAGGCGCCCATGCCTGTTTCAATTTTTTCAAGAAAATCTGCGCTGAAGTCAAGAATATAGTCCGGGATCCATTCCTGGCTATCCATATCAGGCCGTATTTTCCCTTTCAGCGTTCGTTCCCGGTTAATGTGAGGAGGATATTCAAGTAAGCTTAAAACCTGCCGGTAAAAGCTCACTGGTGTTTGTCCAAGTGCCTGGGGGTTGCCAATGTTGCATGGAATGATTGTTCTCCCCTGCTTCCGCAGCTCTGATGCCTTGTGGTATAAAGGCCCCCGAACTGCATATTCCATGTTTATGACATTTTGGTTCAGGAGAAAATCTGCTGGCATAACCGTTTTGTGTTTTAGGTTATTTTTTTATTGGAGTGAAAATACTGCAACAATAGAAACGATGGAAGTAATGAAAATATACTAGAAACGTTTCTTCCTGAATGGTTTCCCGTCACGGCCGCCTTTATTTCTTTTCCAATTACTGTCCCTTGGCGGCGGAGGCTTATACCCTTCAGGTTTTTCCATTAGGGCTTTCCTGCTGAAATCCAGGCGTCCTGTGTCATCAACCTTGATAAGTTTTACTTTCATCGCGTCACCGGGCTTACAGACGTCCTCCACTTTCTCTGTCCTCTCCCAATTCAGCTCGGAGATGTGAACAAGTCCCTCCTTCCCGGGGGCAATTTCAACAAAGGCGCCGAAGGTCATTAACCGGGTCACCTTTCCATCAAATTCCATCCCCACTTCAGGTTCCATGGTAATGGCTTTGACCAATTCAATTGCATCATTGCATTTGTCACTGTCTAACCCGGCCACAGTGACCACCCCGTCATCATCCACATTCACGTCACATTCTGTATCCGCAATGATCTTCTTGATGTTCTTGCCTCCCGGCCCGATGAGGCCGCCGATCTTTTCAGGATTGATCTTGATCGACAGTATCTTTGGCGCATACTGAGACATGGTTTGGGGCTCAGACACTGCGTCGTACATCAAGTCCAGGATATGTTCGCGCCCTGCCTTGGCCTGGGCCAGCGCCTCCTTCAGCAGTGAAAATGAAATTCCTTCAATTTTCAGGTCAAGCTGGATTGCTGTGATCCCTTCCCGTGTTCCTGCAACTTTAAAGTCCATGTCGCCCAGGTGATCTTCAGCACCCAGGATATCGCTCAAGACTGCATGACGTTTTCCGTCTGTAACGAGGCCCATGGCAATGCCGGCTACATGCCCCTTGATTGGTGCGCCTCCGCTTATAAGAGCCAGGGACCCTCCGCAAATGCTGGCCATGGAGGAGGAACCGTTGGATTCCATAATCTCAGAGACCAGGCGTATTGTATAGGGAAAATCATCATAATCAGGAAGAGCATGCTTCAAAGACCGTTCTGCAAGGTGGCCATGTCCGATTTCCCGCCTGCTGGTAAATCCTATCCGGCCAGTTTCACCTACGCAATAGGGAGGGAAGTTGTAATGAAGCATAAAGTTTTTCTTCGCATCCAGGTCCATGGTGTCAATAATCTGCTCGTCCCTGGGGCTCCCCAGTGTCAGGACGACCAGTGCCTGGGTCTCTCCCCGTGTGAACAGGGCAGATCCATGCGTCCTTGGCAGAAAATCTGTTTCAATGGTGATGGGACGAATATCAGTGCTCTTTCTGCCATCGCTCCGGACACCCTGTGCCAGGATTTGCTCCCGAAAGGCTTCCTTTAACTGATCGCTCACATAGGCATCAATCATCTGTTCTGATTCAGGATATGTTTCTTCCAGGTCATTAAGGGCGTTTTCGTGAATATCTTCGATGGCTTTTTCTCTTTCCAGTTTATCGGAGATCTGGATGGCTTTGCTAATATCTGCTTTTACTGCAGATTCCACAGCTTTTTCCAACTCTTGGTTTTCATCAGCTGCCGGTATCTCTCTTTTTACCACGTCAAAATCAGCCACAACCTTCTTCTGAAGATCTATAATCTGCTTTATAAAGCCATGGGCAAATTCAAGTGCAAGGAGAAAATCCTCCTCCGAAACCATTTTTGCTTCCCCTTCCACCATGACTACCGTCTGTTCGTTTCCGGAAACAATGATATCCATATCGGACTCTGCAATATCGCTTCGGGTTGGATTTACAACAAATTCCCCGCTGCACCTGCCGACTCTCACCGAAGCGATGGGGCCGTTCCATGGAATATCAGAGATCATTAAAGCGCATGAAGCGCCCACCCCTGCCAGGGTGTCTGCCATATTCTCTCCATCACTTGACAGGGTTGTAATCATCACCTGTGTTTCATATCTAAATGATTTTGGGAACAAAGGCCGGATAGGACGGTCTGTTAACCGGCTGGTGAGTACTTCATGTTCTGAGGGGCGTGCTTCACGTTTAAAAAAGCCTCCGGGGATTTTCCCAGCAGCGTAGTGCCGTTCCCGGTACTCGACCTGGAGAGGGAACCAGTCGATATCTTCTCTCATGGTCTTTGCTGCATTCACTGCTGTAAGGATCGTTGTTTCCCCGTATTGTACAATGACTGATCCGGAAGATTGCCTGGCAACCTGGCCAGTCTGGATAGAAAGGGGTTTCCCGTTTAGTTCAATTTCATATTTTTTCATTAGGTATTTTTACTTTCTTATTTTCAATTTATTAGTCAATTCCACATATGATTCAGGATTGGTTCTTTGCAGGTATTTCATCAGTCTTCTCCGCTGGGAAACCAGTTTCACTAATCCATGCCTGGAATGGTTGTCTTTTGCATGAATATTCACATGATTTGTCACATCACGTATTCTCTGGGTCAAAAGGGCAACTTGAGTCTCGGTAGACCCTGAATCGTCCTTATTTTTACCAAATTTATTAATAATTTCTTTTTTCTTTTCGGTGCTCAGCGACATTTTTTCTCCTAATTATATTTTTTCATTAGATCTAAACTGTGCTCTTTATCTCTGGTTAATTGTTCAATTAATTTTTTTTCAGAAGTAAATTTCTTCTCATCACGAATTCTTTCAAGAAACTCAACGGTAATTTCTTTTGAATATAGATCGGCGGAATCTAAATCAAAAAAATGTACTTCCATTACAAAATTACTTTCACCAAACGTTGGCCGAAATCCAAGGTTGCACATTCCATATAATTGGTTTCCATTCACTCTTCCCCGGGTCAGGTACACTCCATTTTCAGGAAGGAGCTGATCTTTTTCAATCGGAACAAAATTTGCTGTTGGAAAAGTCATTCTTCTCCCCCTTCCGCTGCCGTGAATTACTTTTGCACGAAATCCATAGACCCATCCCAGTTCAAAATTGGCCCGGCGTATATATCCTGACTGGATCAATTCCCGGATGTGTGAACTGGAAATAACAACCCCTTCATCAGTAAAAGGTGTTACAACATCCACTTGGATTTCCTTGTCTGATAAATAGGATTGAATAAACTCAGGGCTTCCGCCCCTTTTATACCCGAAATGATGATCATACCCCACGATCACGTGGATGGGATGAAAATAGTTTATGACAACCTCTTCAAGGAAATCTTTTGCAGGTAGCTGAGAAAAATCCTTGGTGAAGGGAATAATTAAGACCGTGTCTACCTGGTATTTTTTCAGGATAGAGATTTTCGCATCTAAATTCATGAGAAGAGATAATTTATCCCTGTCCCTATCAAGCACATGCCTTGGGTGGGGATCAAAAGTAATCAGTATTGACGGGACATTTTTGCTCTTTGCGTTCACAACAACCTGTTTTACTATTTCCTGGTGTCCCCTGTGAAGTCCGTCAAAAGTACCCATTGTTACAACACTTCCGGAGATAGGTACAGCATCGCTTAAGCTTCGATAGATAACCATTGCTCTGAAAATTTATCAATTGTCAGGGAATTCTTTACATGGAACTCACCGACGGATGTCCTGATTAATTTTGTTAAATGTCCTGCAGTTCCCAGAGATTTTACAATATCATGTCCAAGAACACGAACATAAGTGCCTTTAGAGCATTTTACAGAGAACCTGAGAAAAGGGGAGTCATAGGATATGAGCTGAAGTTCATGGATGTTTATATCCACCGGATCGCGATGAACAGTCTGGTTTTTTCGCGCAAGCTTGTACAGGCGGACTCCCTTTATTCGTTTTGCAGAATACATTGGGGGCGTCTGTTTTTGTGCACCCAGGAAACCGGCGAACGTCTTCTTTATCTGGTCAATTGTTAGGTTCGGGACAGGTGCTGTCTCTATTACTTTTCCTTCCCTGTCCATTGTATCAGTGCCAACGCCTATCTTTACTGTTGCTTCATAGGTCTTATCACAGGCGGCTATGTGCGTCAAGCTCTTTGTATCCTTCCCGGTCCCGATAATTAACACACCTTCTGCAAACGGGTCCAGCGTGCCTCCATGGCCTACTTTCTTTTCGTGCACGATATTCCGAAGTTTTTTGACCACATCAAAAGAAGTCCAGCTGACTGGTTTATAAATATTAGCGATCATTTTTTTTTCTGGGTGTAATGGAGTTGAGAACTTCCTCTATTTTTTCATGGTACACCATTGATTCATCAAAAATAAATTGAAGATCCGGTGTGGTTCTTATGTGGAGTTCAGGGCCCATGTATTTTTTAAATGCTTTTGTTAACCTGTTTAATTCTCGTTCGATATCTTGTATCTCTTTTTTGGGCTGGTACACACTAAAATACACTTTTGCAAGATGAAAATCGGGCGACAGGTCGACGCTGGTGAACGTCACAAACCCAAACGGGGAGAGATTAATATATTTTAGTGCGATCTCACCGAGTATTTCCTGAATTTGTTCACCGACACGCTGAGTCCGTTTATACGGGAGTTGTGCTCTCAAGTTTTCTTTTGACTTCTTTAATTTCATATATTTCAATCACATCGTCTTTCTTATATTTTTTTACGTCTTCTAGGGCTATACCGCATTCCATTCCTTCCTTTACCTCTTTCACATCGTCCTTAAACCGCTTCAGGGATACAAGCTGATGGCCTTCGGAAATAACTTCATCATCACGTATAAGCCGGGCCAATCCATTACGTTTAATGATACCTTCTGTAACCTGGGAACCGGCAATAAAACCAATCTGCGGTATCTTAAATTGTTCAAGAACGGTTGCCCTGCCCACTATTTCCTCAACTTTATCCGGTTCAAGGAGTCCTTCCAGGGCTAGTTTAATTTCTTCCACAACTTTGTAAATAACATTGTATATCCGTACTTCCACCCCGGTTTGTTTTGCCAGGAGTTTCGCATTTGAAGACTCCAGGACGTGGAATCCTATGATCACTGCATCGGAAGCCTGGGCCAGTAAGATATCTGATTCAGATACGGGCCCTACCGCCTTATGTATTACTTTAATACTTACTTCTTCTGTATTGAGCTTTTCTAGGGTTTCCGACAGGGCATCAATAGAACCGTCAACATCTCCTTTAATGACAAGGGGAAGCATATTTGTTTCTCCCTCTTTAATCATGGATGCTATAATATCTAAAGAATGGGTGGAAATTTTCTTTTGTTCTATTTCTCTTTTTAATCTTTGCCGGTCCGTGGCGAGTCTTTTTAATATTTTTTCGTCTTCAATGACCCTAAAGATATCTGCTGCTTGCGGCACCTGATTAAAACCCAAGATCTGGATCGCATCTGATGGATACGCTTCTTTGATCCTCTGCCCTCTTTCATTGATAAGAGCGCGTACTTTACCAGGGGAATCATTACAGATAAATAAATCACCAACGGATAACGTTCCTTTTTGTATCAGCACTGTAGCTACCGGGCCAAGTCCTTTATCAATCCGGGATTCAATGACAGTACCACGGGCAGGACAGTCAAAATTAGACTGTAAATTTAACATTTCTGATTCCAGGAGAATTCCATCGATCAAATCATCCATGCCGGTGCCTTGTTTTGCTGAAACCTCCACGGCTTGGATCTTCCCTCCCCAGTCTTCCACAAGAACTTCATTCTCAGAGAGTTCACGTTTCACCTTGTCTACATCAGCTCCCGGTTTGTCAATTTTATTGATGGCAACCACAATGGGAACCTGGGCGGCGCGGGCATGGCTGATTGCTTCGATAGTCTGAGGCATGACTGAATCATCGGCAGCAACAACAAGAATGACGATATCCGTGATCTGTGCACCCCGGGAACGCATGGCGGTAAATGCTTCATGTCCCGGTGTATCCAGGAAGGTGATCATTTTATTATTTTTCTGTTCAACTTTATAGGCGCCAATATGCTGTGTAATTCCCCCTGATTCCCCGGCAACAACATTTGTATCTCTTATGTAATCCAAGAGTGAAGTCTTTCCGTGATCAACATGCCCCATCACCGTAATAACAGGTGCCCTCGGTTTTGCCTTGGATAAATCCTCCTCAGTGTCTTCCAATGAAAAAAGTTCTTCACCATATTCAATTAGCTTTTCTACAACACAATTATGTTCTTCCGCCAGAAGTTCGATCATATCCCAGTCAAGGCGCTGGTTAATGGTTGCAAGTACACCAAGGCCAAGGCATTTCTGGATTATTTCACTAGGCGTTACTTCAAAATATTTTGCCAACTCATCAACACTGGCATATTCTGGAACGGCAATCACTTTTTTTGATGATACATCTTCCGCCGTATCAGCGATTTCCTTGCCTTTTTTATACGTTTTTTTCTTCGTTTTTGTATCAATCTTGGCTAATGTTTGGCGAACACGTTCCTCAACGCTTTTTTCAAGTGCACCTGCTTTACTGTCTGGGGCGGGTGGTCTTGTTCTCCTGATGCCTTTCCCAATTTCTGATTCAATATCTGTTAAATTTATTTTCCTTAGTTTTACTTTTTTTGGTGCCGCCTGAACTTCTTTTTGAATTGTTTCTTTTTTTGACTTCTTCTGATCTGCCTTCTTTGGCTGTTCCTCATTCCCTGATTCAGGGGCGGCTTTCTTTTGAGCAGCAACAGCTTTCTTCTCGACTGTTTTCGCGGCAGCTTTCTTTTTAGCCGCAGCAGCTGTCTTCTCAGCTGTTTCCTTCTTCAGTTCTTTTTTCGCTTTAGATTTTTCTTCTGTTTCTAGCTTCCTCTGTTCAGAAAGTGAGAGGAGATTTATTTTTTTTGCAGATTTCTGGGTGTCTCGAAAACGGGTATCGTGTATTTCCCTCCTCATTTGTTCTTTACG
>DTUJ01000191.1 GCA_012964235.1 Fidelibacterota bacterium | reverse complement strand
GCATTACTATTTACCCCAGATAGCCACTGGAAATCTTGCGAATTATATTTTAGACCATATGGCAATGAAGTCCAGAAAATTAAATACCTACATAAAGGTTGACAGAGAAAATTACATAGGTGAAATTGTATTTGATGCACCATATTTTTCTTATTCCATTGCTGTAGAAGTGAATTTCCAAACTGATAGTATCATTCAATTTATTTCTGATCCTATTCAGCTGAATAAACTCCATCATGTTGTCAATCTTCAATCAAATGATGAGTTTATGTTCAGGGTGGGGCGGGAAACGATCTGGATGGGTGATTTTGATTTTAATCCTGAAATTGATGATTGTGTCAATAGGAATACCTACTATTGGGACCTACACAGCTCGGAAGTAACCGACACAGTATCTTACAATGGAACTTCCTCGGTAAAAATGGTCAGGGATAGTGAAGACGGCGATAATGCATTGGTGGATAATTATTATTGTTTTCCTCTATCAGAGGGAGCAGGGGAAATAACTGTGAGGGGATTTATAAAAACAGAGAATGCAGAGGATGCAATGATCGGTGTTCGTTTTTATTCATCCCGGTGCAGCGGAACAATTGAGACCAAATATACTGAACCAGTGAATGGAACAAACCCATGGACAGAATATCACAGGAATCTAACAGTCCCTGAAGACGCAAAATATATTGATGTGAGAATGGTATCCTTCCCGCCTGACACTGGACAATCTATTGTATATTTTGATAATGTAGGGGTCATTCAGTGGGAGGAATGGAACGAAGGGAACACAGAAATTTTATATCCCAATGATTACTATTATTATCAAGTGCGTTCATCATTGGACTCAGTGAACATTACGTTGGATGAATTATCCTATTTTGCTTCTGATATTGAATTATCCCATGATTATTTATTATTTGATACAACGACCGTGGGTGATTATTCATCACAATTTTTGACCATTACAAACAGTGGCAATACAGAATTGATTGTACACTCAGTTTATACTGATAGTAGTGTTTTTCAGCCTGCGGACACAAATTTCACTATTGGAATAAATAACTCTTTCACTTTTGAGATTTTCTTTAATCCCACTGTAGGTGGTTTTGTTTCAGACACGCTTTATATTTCTTCCAATGATAATGATGAAAGTTTTATTATGGTATCACTATCTGGATTTGGTTATCAGCCGCCTGCAGTAAATATTTCAGTTGATTATTCTATTGATTGGAACCTGGTTGGTCTTCCTCTTGGTGTGGAAGATGCAACATACAATATTCTCTTTCCTGAAGCGATAGAAGGTACATTGTACAGATTTGATAATGAGTATATATCCGCATTATATCTAACTCCGGGGGAAGGGTATTGGTTGCGGTTCACAGCGGAAGGAAGCACGATCATTAATGGATTTTCAATTAATGAACTCATCATGAATTTAACCGAGGGCTGGAACCTGTTTTCTGGTGTGTCAGAGGATGTTTCAATTTTTGCTGTTGTGGATCCAGACAGTATTATTGTTCCAGGAACCCTGTTCGGTTTCAATG
Source organism: Fidelibacterota bacterium (assembly GCA_012964235.1). Taxonomy (GTDB): domain Bacteria; phylum Fidelibacterota; class Marinisomatia; order Marinisomatales; family UBA8229; genus UBA8229. The sequence continues at coordinate 264 of DTUJ01000191.1, read as the reverse complement.
AAGGATATGTAGAAACAGATATGCTTGTTCCAGGTAATGGGTACTGGGTGAGGGCTTTTGAAGAAGGTGAGATTACACTGATAAGCGGAGCATTGGCGAAAACTTCGCCAAGAGACTTAAGTCTTAAAGGTAAAGTCAACAGCTTAACTGTAAATAGTACGGACTTATACTTTGGTGTTGAAATGCCAGCAAGAGAGAGACTCAGTTACAGCTTGCCTCCCAAACCTCCTGTGGGAGCATTTGACGTAAGATTCAAGGGTGGCT
>DTUJ01000190.1 GCA_012964235.1 Fidelibacterota bacterium | reverse complement strand
TATTTCTAGATAATGAAGCTGATCCGTACCTGATAAACAAACAACTGGATCAACTTATTTCAACTGCTCAACATAAAGGGTCGGCAATTGGTGTTGGTCATGCCAGACCAATGACTCTTCAAGTTCTCCAAAAAAGAATCCCCGAGTTAGAAAAAGCTGGTTTTCAATTCAAATTTGTTTCCAGTCTGTACAAATAATATGTAACCGGGTTTTAAAGAGATAAAAACCATATGCAAATTTATTGTAAAGTAACCCGTGGTAATCATGTAGAAAGCCAGCATTTAATTTATGCTGTTGCTGTAAATGAAGGCGGAAAAATTATTTTTTCAACTGGAGATCCAGATTATCAAACCTGCATCAGGTCATCCCTCAAACCATTCCAGGCAGCAGCGAGTGTACATGCAGGTGCTGTGAAATCTTCAGGGTTTACCGATGAGGAATTAGCTCTCATGTGTGCTTCACACAATGGGGAAGAAATTCATGTAAAAACGGCCAAATCTATGATGAATAAGCTGGGTTTTTCAAAAGACCATTACGAATGCGGAATTCATGCACCTTATGATAAAGAATCCAAGATAGCACTTCTTCACAAGAAAAAAGATTATTCACCTTTCGATAATAATTGTAGTGGAAAACATGCAGGCATGCTGGCATTGGCCAAACACCTTGGAGTGAAACCTGCTGGATACACCAATCGTGATCATCCTGTTCAAAAAACTATTTTTGATCTTTTGCGAATTTATTCTGGTCAAAATGAGATTGTAACAGCAATTGATGGATGCAGTGCGCCAACACCCTTTATGTCCTTGCACAGTATTGCATTATTATTTCAAAAGCTCGCAAGCGGACAGTATCCGGAACTGGAAGAGGTATATCAGGCTATGGCGCACCATCCGTATCTCGTGGCAGGCCGTAATCGCTTTGATACAGATTTTATTAAAGTTATGACAGGAAAGGCAATTACAAAAGTCGGTGGAGAAGCTGTCCGTGGAGTTGCTTTTCGCAACAAAAATGGCGAAACATTTGGTCTTGCGTTAAAAGTATTGGATGGAAATCAGCGGGCTAACCCAGTTGCGACCATGGCTGTACTAGAGCATTTAAAATTCATCGAGGAAGAAGATTTAGCTGGGCTTAAAGATTACAGAAATCCTAAATTATTTAATCTTAGGAAGATTCAAACCGGAAATATTTCAGCTCACTTTGAAAATTAAGTAACGGTACTATTTTTTTACGGTGGATTATGTGAGTAAACGTTAACTGTATTTCGTTGAATTGTTAAATTAGGTAGAGAGAGCATTTATTCTGTGAAAGATTTCAATCTAATGAACAAATCTTTATTTCTTGTTTTTTTATTTCATCTTTTTTTAATGGGACAGGATTGTCCTCCTTCGGACACAGTACAGGTAAATCCGCCGCAGGATCTCTGGTCAATCCCATACGAAAACAATTGGAACGGATTGGAAGTAATGACGTGGAATGTGCAAGAGTTTCCCACCAGTAGCAACACAGTGAATTATGTCTCGGAAATTATAAGTGACATCCTTCCTGATATAATCGCTTTCCAGGAAATCAGCGATATCCCAGATTATGAAAATTTTGCATCCATGAATCCTGCTTATAATTTTATTCACACAAATTATGGAAGTGAAGTGAATCCGGATTTGGGTATGGCTGTAAGGAATGACTGTGTGGAAATAGTAAATTACACAACATTATTTTCCTCGGAGGGATGGGCATTTGCATATCGGTATCCGCTGAAAGCCGAATTGCAGTGGGGGTGCGGGGATGCTGCAATCACTATTCA
>DTUJ01000189.1 GCA_012964235.1 Fidelibacterota bacterium | reverse complement strand
AAATTAGTCAAATATTATGGCATGAATATTTTATCATGAGCCATAGCGGTCAATATGATGCTGCAAAAACAGCTCTGGATGAGAAAAAGGAAATTGATATAGTAATGGCTAAAAGATCAAAAAATGAACGTGCAGTAAAAAATACTGAGTCATCTTATCTATGGATGGAGAGTCACTTAGAGATTATGAAAGGTAATTATGATGGCGCTAGAAGAAAATTAGTAAGCCTAAAAGAAATAGTCACTGGTGAGAGTAATCCCAAAAAATTTGATGGATATCACAATTTAATGGGAATGACTAGTCTAATGAGCGGTAATACCGAAAAAGGAGTTGAGCATTTTGAAAAAGTAGTAGACCAGTCAAATATATATTTTCAGTACCATAAGGGACTTACATACAAAGCAACTGGAGATTTAGATAAAGCAAAAGAAATATTTCAATCAGTAGCAACTCATAATTTTAATGGTCTAAACTATACTGCAGTTAGAAATAAAGCATTAAAAGAATTAGGAAAAGGTTAGAATCGTAAAATAAGTCTACAAAATATCACCCTACTTGGGGTAGTATTCAACTAAAGGACTAATTTTTAATAATATTTCTACCCATCCATCGGATTATGAGTCCGATCTAAATCCACAAATAAATAATCCACCAAGGCAGTGCTCATAGTTATTGGGCATTTTTTGGATACATCCATTTCAATATCTTTTTGGATTGTTCAGCCCAGGACAATTCAGTGTGAGAATCCCCCTCTCCTATCCAATATAATAGATTATTATTAGGGAAATTATTCCCCTTTAAATACGCTATACATTCATTAACGCCATTTTGTAAGGCAGCATCCAAATCCTCTGTACCATTAACAATAGCAAGCTTCAGATTTTGAGGGGTCTTAGATTTTTCTAACTCATTTACATAGTCAAAATTTCTATACATAAGTGCTGGTGATAGACAGGCAGCCATAGAAAATATCGAGTTTACTTCCCATCCAAGATAAAGTGAGATAAGTCCACCCATTGAAGCGCCCATTGTTCCTGTCTTATTAGAAGAATTTGATACTCTGTATTGCTTTAATATCGCTGGCAGCAGTTCCTGGGTTAATGCTTCCCCATAACGTCTGCCGCCTAACATTGGATTATACTCTAATGAACGATTTTTTGTATTACTCACACCTACCATAATCAATGGTTCAATTTCATTGGAATTAATCATTTTCGTGACACTCTCATCTATGTGCCACTCATTCCCAGATACAGATCCACCAGCATGAAATACATTTTGACCATCATGAAGCACTAATAAAGGATAATTTTTTTTATTTGAATTATAGTCATTCGGTACCCAAACAAATATCTCTCTAGAATCATTGAGAATTTTGGAATAAAAAATATGGTTAAAAACTGTACCAGTAATTTGTTCATTTTCATAAATACTTGGTTCGGAAAGTACTGGTCGATTGGAACAAGAAGTATTAAGCATGCTTAATAACGATAATATCAGCAATAGATTTGAATAATACATTTTCAAATCTACCCATTATCCCACAAATAAAAAACCCCACGAATCATTGAGTTCTATAAAAAGAAGGTAATTAATGTAAAGCGATCTTCACACTTTTAATCAGTAACCAAATGGCAAATCCAATTTCACCTAGAATCATTGGAGCCATAAAGATAATCTCAATATTGTAGTATTCCGTTTAAACCTTGTGAAGGCTTATAAGATTTTATTTCATCGTTAGTTTAGAAAGTCTGGTTAAATCTGTTCCGACTTCAAATGGGACCAGCATGAAGGAATAGTCATAATT
>DTUJ01000188.1 GCA_012964235.1 Fidelibacterota bacterium | reverse complement strand
TTGAAGGCGCAAAGCGGACTATTGATTCTGCCGTAAAACAAAATGTAAAACGGTTCATTCTCATGAGCGCCAACGGGGTGAGACCAAAAGGCACAGACTATCAGCGTACAAAATACAAGGCGGAAATGTATTTAAAAAAAACAAAGCTAAACTGGACGATCTTCCGCCCTTCCCTGGTGTTCGGGCCCCCAAGAGGTAAAATTGAATTTTGTACTCAACTAAGAGACGATATGATCAGCCTGCCAATTCCGGCTCCATTATTTCATTCCGGTTTATTACCGTTTCATGCGGGACAGTTTAAAATGTCGCCTATTCATGTACAAAATGTTGCTGAATTTTTTACCAGATCAATTGATAATACATCCACCTTTGGCCAATGCTACCACTTAGGAGGACCACAGGATTCCAGCTGGAAAGATTTAATCACAATTGTAGCCGACGCAAGCGGAAGGAAAAAATGGAAAATTCCCGCTCCAGCAATTGCTATCAAAACTCTTGCCTTTCTTTTAGATGGATTCAGCTGGTTCCCTGTTACAAGAGACCAACTTAATATGCTCTTGGAAGGAAATACGTGTGATTCGGAGAAAGCTTTTCAAAAGTTTGACATTGAACCAATACCTTTTACCCAAAGAAACCTTACTTACTTAAAAGAATAAAAAAAGCCCCGAAAAAAAACGGGGCTTCTACACTAGAATTTAATTCGCCTTAATTTGGGAAGTTTAACAGCTCTTCAACTTTGGTCAGGAATGATTTTTTAGAATAACCACTCCAACTTTCTCTCAAACTTCCATCTGGATTCACAAGATAAAAGGTTGGAAATCCTCTTGGTTTCCCATATTTTTGAATAATTTTTTCGGCTTCAGCTTCTTTTTTATTCACTTTCATGAGCACAACATCTTCAATAATATTTTTTATTTCCGTATCATTATTTGATGCACGACCAAATTTCCAGCAGGCAAATCACCAATCAGTGAAGACATCAATTAAAACTGGTTTATTTTGCTCCTTTGATAGAGTCATCGCATCATCAAGAGATTCAACAGCTTTAGAATAAGCAGTTGAAGAAAGAGCAATGATAAATAATATGATTATTAAATTTTTCATTTTTTACTATTACAAATATATGATATTAATCAATGAGTGAAATATCCACGGCCTTTTGCCCTCTATCTCCTTCAATAACCTTGAATTCTACTTTATCATCATCTTTAACATAACTATCATCGGCTAATCCAGTTTCGTGGAAAAAATAATCTACACCATCACTCCCAGCAATAAAACCATATCTTTTTCTTTTATTGTAAAATTTTACTTTTCCTTCTTGCATTGTTTTCCTCAGATTGAATGTGAAATACTTTTTTTCCCGGTGACTAATTTACTCATAACATCAATTTAGCAAAAACAAATGTTTTGGTGTCCATAGCAAAAAAATTACTTTGAAGATATAATGAATGGCTTACTACCAGAGTGGGTATGAAATCAATTTGCCGTTCTACTTCAACAGCACCATCTTCCTGGTTTGAACAAACTCACTAACACGAATCTGATAAAGGTAGACTCCTGCACTTACAGGCTTACCATGCTTGTCTATAGCATCCCATTGGACTGACTTGAAGCCTGCTTCCTGAGTAGTGTTAACCAGCTGAGCTACTTCCCTGCCCATTAAGTCGTAAATTGTGAGTGTAACCTGTCCCTGCTCTGAAAGGTCATAGCGCAGGCTTGTAGTTGGATTAAAAGGGTTCGGATAATTCTGATGCAGCACAAATTCCCGGGGAACGATATTCCGTTTTGTCAAGATCAAGCTCTGTA
>DTUJ01000187.1 GCA_012964235.1 Fidelibacterota bacterium | reverse complement strand
CGTTAGGTGTTGATGATATTGTTGTGCTTCCAGAGGTTTTTGCACTTCGCCAAAACTATCCGAATCCTTTCAACCCGGTGACTACTATTGCCTATGATATCCCTGAAATTGCCAATGTGCGCATTGACATGTATAATATCCTGGGTCAGAAGGTACGAACCCTGGTAAATGGTACTCACCAACCGGGTGTGTACCACGTTCGATGGAATGGAACCAATGATTTTGGTAATCCGCTGTCATCCGGGATGTATTTTTACAGGATATCTTCCGAGCAGTTCATCAGTGTGAAAAAACTGGTCCTGATGAAATAAATTTGAAGATAGTAATAAGTTAAAAAAAAGGGGTCTTTCCGACCCCTTTTTTTCTACCATGAATTTCCTTCAGGAAACTTTTATTTCAATTTCCTTTGGTTTCAACTCTTCGGATTTCGGAGCACAAACAGTGAGGACCCCGTTTTTGAAGTTTGCGGTAATTTTATTTTCCATCACATTATCAGGAAGCTGGAACGAACGGCTGAATTGCCCATATCCCCGCTCCATTCTATAATATGTATCGTTTTTATCCTTCTTTTCATAGTTCCGGTTACCACTGACAGTCAGTACGTTTTCCTTCACATTCATGTTGATATCCTTTTTTGATATGCCTGGAAGATCTGCGGTTATTGTGAACGCATTTTCATCTTCACTGATATCAACTGACGGGTACCATGCATTGCTGTTTCTTTCCCAGCCATTTCCGAAGAATTCGGTCAGAAAGTGATCCCAGTCACTTCGGGCTGAGAGCAGGTTTGCATTTGGGTTCCATTTTATTAATGACATGATTTACTCCTTTTGTTTTGAAAGTTTCATTATGTATTTCACATTGATTCTCGCAATTGCCGTGCCGAAGAGTATTCTTTGTGTTTTTGTCATATGGAATAGCATATATGGCAGATGTAATCATCGTTTGGTCATATTGGTATGTAATATTGGCAGACCCTATATAAAGGATTGAAGATTCTATACAAGACAGGTTAAGTTTCTGCCAGTTATTAGTACCAATAATGTGTAAATACAAAAAGGGATTTTATGAACAAGATTAATTTACATTCACTCCTGTCTTCAATTGATATTTCCGCTGACTGGGTAGGCTTGCGGGAAGTGCGTGAAACCACCACAACGCGTTTTGTCCGTGATGGAAAACCGCAGGCAAATGCAAAAGAGACCACTCATGGGATCATGGTGGAAGTGCTGGCAGATGGACAATTCGGTTATTACGGCACAAACAGGATGGATTCGGGTTCTATATCGGATTCGGCAAAAAAAGCCCTGAAACAGGCAAAATCCGCTGCGAAATACGCTATACATACTTTCACTGAGGACGCCCGCCCGCCGTTTACTGGAAAGTATTGCTCCGATTATAAAATACCCATGGATGCAATAAGCCCCGGTGAGCTGAATCAATTGCTTTGTGAGATTAATAATGCGCTGAAAGTTTCGGATAAGGTTATAAGTGTAAATGCTCTGGCGCGAATTGTAGAAACTACCCATCATTTTGTGAGTTCAAACGGAAGTGATATTCTTCAAGAGTTTTTACTCGTAACATTTGATGCATCTGCAACCGCAAATGAAGGACCTGTTTTCCAGACCCGCACCCATGGCGGATTGCGTGGATACAGTCGCCAGGCTGGTGCAGAAATGTTCGGGGATAAAGAAGATATCCTTGCTGTTGCGAAGCGGATTGGTGAACAATCCGTGGAATTACTGACGGCAGAGGAATGTCCATCCGGGACCATGGATATTGTGCTGGCACCGGACCAGATGATGCTGCAAATCCATGAAAGTGTCGGGCATGCCACGGAGGTTGACCGTATTCTCGGAGATGAACGAAACTACGCTGGCTGGAGTTTTGTTAAGCCAGACGATTTTGGAAAATTACAGTATGGATCACAATTGATGAATATAACGTTTGATCCTACCGTGACAGGACAGTTTGCATCATACGGATATGATGATGGAGGATTGAAAGCGGAAAAGGAATATATTGTCAAGGACGGAATTTTGTTGCGGGGCCTTGGCGGGAAGGAAAGCCAGATTCGATCAGGAATGCCGGGAGTTGCAAATTTCAGAGCCAGTTCGTGGAACAGAGCGCCTATCGACCGGATGGCGAATCTGAATCTTGAACCAGGAAACTCTACATTTGAAGAAATTATTTCTGCTGTTGAAAAGGGTGTGTATATGGAGAGCAATCGTTCCTGGTCTATCGATGATTACCGGAATAAATTCCAGTTTGGCTGTGAATACGCGAAGCTGGTGGAAAATGGAAAACTCACTAAAACGGTGAAGAACCCGAATTACCGTGGAATTTCAAATCCATTCTGGAATAGTTTAAAGATGGTCGGGAATCCCGATACGTTTGGTATGTACGGAACCCCATATTGTGGAAAGGGCGAACCAAACCAGACAATCCGCGTAGGGCATGCCTCTCCAGTAGCACTGTTTGAAAATGTGGAAGTATTTGGAGGAGCGTGATATAATGGAAAAAATATTTGATCAGATTTGTGAAGCACTGTTCTCCAAATTGCAGGAGGGTGAATATCTGACTGTGAATTTTGGCGGTGAGAAGAGCCAGTTCATCCGTGTGAATAGTGCTAAAGTACGTCAAACCGGACTAATTGATGATGCTGATCTTTCTCTGGAATTGATCCATGACAACAGGGTTTGCCACGGTAGTATTACTGTTCACGAACCATTTGAGGTGATGAAAGATGAAGCAGTGCTGGAACTTGAACGGATGCGGCTAGAAGTCATACAGCTCCCTGAAGATCCCTTTATCGTTCTTCCAGAGAATGCTGGATCCACTAAGGAAATTAAGTCAGCAAATGGACTCCCACAGGTAAATGCGGTTGATGCGCTGCTGCCGGCTATGGATGGGGTGGATTTGGTAGGGATATGGGCTTCCGGTCAAATATTCCGGGGGAATGCCAATTCTGCCGGACAAAAACACTGGTTTGAAACCGAAACATTCTCATTGGATTATTCCATTGTTACACCTGATCACAAGATGGTCAAAGGGACCTATGCCGGCACTGATTGGGATCAAGCAGCTTATGAAGCGAACATAGCTGATTCCCGTAAAAAGCTTGAAGTCATGAATAGGGCAAAGAAAAAACTGGACCCGGGGGAATACCGCACCTGGTTTGCTCCTGCGGCGGTCTCAGATTTTATCGATATGTTCAGTTGGAACGGTATCAGTGAAGCTTCAGTCCAGCAAGGAAACAGCGCGCTCGGTAAAATGCGAAGTGAAGGACAGAAACTGTCCCCGTTGTTTCATCTTGCTGAGGATTTTCGCAGTGGACTGGTTCCCCGTTTTAACGGCAGGGGAGAGGTGGCACCGGATTTTCTTCCCCTGATTGATTCCGGAGAACTAGCGAATACACTGGTAAGTTCCCGAACCGCTAAGGAATACAAGAAAAAAAGCAATTTTGCTTCCGATGGAGAGTACATGCGGTCACCGGTGATGAATACTGGCAGTCTGGATGAGAAGGATGTACTAAAAGAACTTGGCACAGGACTTTACTTATCAAACCTGCACTATCTGAATTGGAGTGATAATACGGGTGGTCGGATCACCGGTTTAACACGATATGCCTGTTTTTGGGTAGAAAATGGTGAAATTCAAGCACCAATAGAAACCATGCGTTTTGATGATACCATTTACCGATTTTTTGGAACTGAGCTGGAAGCCGTAGGAAAAGCGAAAGTTTATTTACCTAATGTTCTTACGTATGTTGGTAGGGAACTGGGCGGTTTTAGTTGCCCGGGAATTTTGGTGAAATCGTTTGTCCTGACTTTATAGGATAGCTGAGGGAAGGATACCGTTAAAATCAGGAATTAGATATTGTTATCCAAGTTGGATAATCTCTTCAAATGCTTCATCATACCGATTAATTATTTCTGCCCAGTCAAAACGGAGAGAAACATTCCTTATATGTGCTTTATCGTTATTGTTAACCTGAATCATCTTTTCTAATCTTTGCACGAAATCGTTATAATCATCATAAAGGATGGACCCGTGGAATTCTGCCGGAATTAATTCTGGATAAGATAATCGCTCTGGAAGCAGGGGATGAGTTCCACAATAAACTGCTTCCATTATAGACGCTCCGAAAAAGTCCTGATTTGATGTTACAGGAAGAATATCTGCTCTCCAAAGCCACTTGGCATACTCTTTGAAGCTGTCAGCATATCCATAATGGATAACTTTTTTCCCAAGAGACTCGATTGCCTGGTCAAATACATCTGGTTTGTGCTTAAAATTTTTCCCAAGGATCGCTACTTCAAAATCCAATCCCTTTTCAGATAATATTTTCAATACATTAAAAAAATCCTCCGGATTTTTATCGTATTCCCAACGGTGATTCCACAATAAAAGAGGTGTTCCGCAGTCTTTTTCACTTCGGTGTTCATCAAACCTGGAGAGATCAAGTCCAAGGTGCAGGACAGAAGATTTTCCGGTGATAATTTTTAGGGTCTCCAGCTCGTTGTGATCAGGGAAGTGTTTTAACATTTTACGTGCTTCAGTTAGAAAGGAGTTCATGTGGTATTGGGAATTGAAAAAGACATGGTCAGCTGTGAGCGCTGTAGTGTAATTAATAAATCCGTAATGAACGTTGCGTTTTTCCCCCACGTCCCGGTCTGTGGTTGACCATGGATAGGAAAGCTGGTTCTCGTGGAAATAAACAGCTGTTGGGATGTTCGCGGTTCGGGAACGGGTTAGAGAGAGAAAAATCGTCAAATCCAGCATGTCTGTGGTCAGTATGAGATCCGGTTGGAGCTCTGATTCCATGAACATGCGAGCCAGGGTAACTGCTCCGCCGTGCATTCGCCACTTCCAAAATTGGCCCGGTAAGGTGAATAATTCTATTTGATGTGAACTATATTTTCGAAGACCTTTTGCCCAGTTTTTATGCGATCCTGTGAAATAGGGTTCGATTAATAATATTTTCATGTATCCGATAACAAGATTATAGACAAAAAGAGAGGGTAATGGCTTATGTACGTGCCCGGGACTGGACTCGAACCAGCACGATCTTGCGATCACTAACTCCTGAAGCTAGCGTGTATACCAATTTCACCACCCGGGCGTGATACCGTAACAAAAATTACCCTTCTGTCCTGTAATTGAGCAAGGAATAAACTTGATACACCATCGAAAGACGGTGTATTTTTCCTTCATATTTTCTGATGGATCAAAAGGGTATTGCTACAAACAAAAAAGCTTATCATGAATATTTTATTCTTGATAAACTTGAAGCAGGAATTGAGTTAACTGGGAGTGAAGTAAAGAGCCTTCGTGAAGGGAAGGCCAGCCTTAAAGAAGGTTATGTGATAATTCGTGACAAAGAAGCATTCATGATGGGTGTCCATATCAGTCCTTATTCTCATACCGGTTACAGTGGTCATGAACCCAATAGGGAGAGACGTCTTCTGCTCACGAAGCGTGAGATACTGAAGCTTGGTCAGAAAATAGCAGAAAAAGGCATGACAATTATTCCTCTGAAACTCTATTTTAACAAAAGTTGGGCAAAAGTAGAGATTGGTGTTGCTAAAGGGAAGAAACATTATGATAAAAAAGCAGCATTAAAAGAAAAGGATATAAAGAGAGATACAGATCGTGAGATGAGAAAATACTAATGAAATTTCTACCAATAGAGGAACAATTAACATTAATTAAGCGGGGTGTGGAAGAAATTCTGCCCGAAGAAGAATTAGTAGAAAAACTGAAAAAATCCCAAGAAACTAACACCCCGCTGATCATTAAACTTGGCTGTGATCCCAGCCGACCGGATTTGCACATTGGGCATGGGGTCGTCCTGCGGAAGCTGCGTCATTTCCAGGATTTAGGTCATCAGGTTGTGCTGGTGATCGGCGACTTTACATCGATAATCGGGGATCCTTCTGGCAGAAATAAAACCAGGCCTCAATTATCGCTTGAAGAAGCTAAAAAAAATGCTGAAACCTATGTAAAACAATCTGAAGCAATACTTGATATTGATATACTTAAAATTGTTTATAATTCAACTTGGTTGAATGTAATGAGATTCAGTGAAGTGGTTCAGCTTGCCAGCAAATATACCATTGCCCGTATGATGGAAAGGGATGATTTTACCAAACGCTATAAGGCGGAAGTGCCAATTTTGATCCATGAGTTTTTGTATCCATTAGCACAGGGTATGGATTCGGTGGAACTGAAAGCCGACGTGGAACTTGGTGGAACGGATCAGAAATTCAATTTGCTGGTTGGGCGTGATCTTCAGCGTGAATATGGACAAGAACCCCAGGTGATCATGACATTGCCGTTACTGGAAGGAACGGATGGTGTGGAGAAAATGTCCAAATCATATGAAAATCACATTGGTCTTCATGATATACCGGGGGATATGTACGGCAAGGCATTATCTATTTCGGATGATATGATCGAAAAATATTTTCTACTGGCAGTAGATGCTGATGACGATACGATGAAAGAAGTGCGCCGACAGCTGGATGACAATTCTGTCAATCCCCGTGATGTGAAACGGTGGCTGGCAAGGGAACTTGTCACGCTTTATTACGATTCTGAAACGGCTGTGAAAGCCCAGGAGCATTTTGATCATGTATTTATCAATAAAGATGTACCTGAAGATATGGAAGAGTTCAAACTGACAGAGGAAATACAGCTTTTAGATATCCTGAAAAATTCCGGATTTATCCGCAGTAGGGGAGAGGGACGGCGGCTGATCAAGCAGAATGCGATAAAATTGAACGGAAAAATCTGTGGTGATGAACTTACTGCGTTAGCACCGGGATGCGATGAAGTCGTGATCAAGGTTGGCAAGCGGCGTTTCCTGAAAGTAATAGGTTGAATAAATTAGCCTTTTTACTACTGGGAATCCTATTGACCAGTAGTTCTGGACAAAAGTCTGAGTTAGACGACATCAGATTGGTCATATTTTTTTCTGTGGATCAGATGAGTCCACACCTGTTGAATCAGTATGAACCGCTTTACACTGGCGGGTTCAGGTGGCTGATCGATCACTCTTATCAGTTTACAAACACCCATTATGAACACGGTTACACAGCCACAGGACCGGGACATTTTGTTTTGGCTTCCGGTCAGCATCCTGGGCCGAATGGTATCCTTGGTAACTATTGGTACGATCGTGAACTGAAACACACGGTATCCTGCGTAGAGGACACGGTTTCAAAAGTGGTCGGGTACGATGGCGATGCCAGATCTTACCGGCAGATTAATACCAACACTCTCGGAGATTGGTTGAAAAACCGGCATCCTGATTCAAAAGTATATTCTGTTGCCGGTAAAGACCGTAGTGCTGCCATGATGGGCGGAAAACATGCTAATCTGGCACTGTACTACAATTGGCGCGGATCATTTGTAACCTCAAGTTATTACATTGATGCACTCCCGGAATGGCTGATTAAATATAACGAAAAGTTAAATGCAGTGTCCTATCGTGATTCTCTCTGGACGCGTTCATTACCATTTGAGGTTTACGACCGCTATGCTCATGAGGACTTTTTTGAAGGTGAATCCGATCAATATCATTCAGAACCGTACTCTCCGGTATTCCCGATTGGATTTGATGCAGATGCTTCTGATAAGGATGTTGTAAACGGATTTTTTGGTTTCCCCTGGATGGAAAGAGCAACAATAGATCTGGCAAAAGTCATTGTCCAGGAGGAAGGTTTAGGTCAGGATATGAATCCCGACATTCTGTTTGTTGGCCTTTCTGCTACCGATGCTATTGTTCATGATTATGGACCGAATTCTCATGAAGCAATGGATGCAATGCTCAAAGTTGATCACTACCTAAAGAATTTGATCTCTACTTTAGAAGATGCGGTGGGTCTTGAAAATATTCTCTTTGTACTGACAAGTGATCATGGCGGACTTGCCCTTCCGGAGTACCGTCAGAAAATGGGGCTGCCTGGAGGCAGGATCAGCAGACCAGAACGGGAAACGGCAATACAGGACGTATTTATCTTGCTGGAAAAAGAGTACGGAAGCTCTGACTTTGTGGTGAAGGATGGTCTTGGCTTTTACTACGATTTAGACCGAATGAGGGAATTGGATATCAAGAAAACGGATGTGAATACCATAATTCGTGAAAGGGTGGAACAGGTAATTGGAATTGCCAAGGTTTTGACCAAGGACGAAATATTTTCCTCCCACTCTGGTGATACAGTTCTTGCGAGATTAAAAAACTCATTCCATCCGGTAAAAAGCCCTGACTTATGGATCCTCCAGGAAAAATACTGGGTAACGAAATATCCACACGGAACCGGTCATGGAACTCCTTATAATTATGATACACATGTTCCCCTGCTGTTTTCAAAAGCAGAACAGAAGAGAACTACTTTTTCAAGAAAAATTATGATGGTTGATATTGCTCCTACAGTTGCTGCAATGCTCGGCATTAATATTCCCAAAGGTATTGATGGAGTACCAATTAAAGAAATGATAAAATAATGGAGATGTTTTCGAATA
>DTUJ01000186.1 GCA_012964235.1 Fidelibacterota bacterium | reverse complement strand
GCAAATTCCCCGCCTGAATCGATTTTACTCCGAATTCGATCAATGGTCTTCTTTGTCTTTGAAATAAGCGAATTCAATTGATTTTCCGTCCGATTTGAACGGATTTCAATTCCATGCTGTAGAAAATGCCAGACAAGCGTGACTGATTCAACATTCTTTTCATTCTGTTGGAAACCGATTTGGTATAGAGCCAATTGGGAATCGGTATCTGCTTGTCTTTGAGTCAGTGCACGCTTCCCGCTTTTATAATCATGGATTTCCCACATTCCATTTCCAGTATGGTCTACCCTGTCCAAAATTCCTCTCATAACATAATCATCCGAATTATCCAGGGTAAATATCAGATCAACCTCAATCCCCGTCACAGGTTCAGAAAAAGGTTTATGCAACCGGTAATACCGTGCCAGGCAGTCCTCCCCGAGAGCAAAGTAATTTTCGGGCCCGAATTCTTTCCACCTGAAAATTGCAATGCGGTCATGCCAGGCATGTACCCAAAGTTCCCTGTATTTCTCCAGCACAGTGTCAAGAAGAGGAATTTTTCCATGAGTTACTTCATCATACAGAAATTCAAGGGCCTCATGTACTCTTTGCCCCATAAACGCTTCGATACCGGCATCCGGTTTTACAACCTTATCAAGGTAGTGTATTTTGAACTGAACAGGACATTTTTTAAACGTTTCAAGACTGCTGTATGAAAATTTCTCGATCATTTTTTCACTAAATTATCTTCAGTACCCAAAGAAAGGCGTCTGGAGCCTGAAATCTCCAAATCCATTTTCATCAACAAAGGTGAAATTTCTGTTTATTTCAAGATAATGCCATACTTCAAAGACTTTCCGTTCACTATGGGAATTGATACGCTCCACATCATCAGGAGCACCAAATAAAATATAAATCATCCCCATATCAGATTCCCAGCCAGGCTGGAAACTTGTAAAATGTTCATTGGCATAATGGACTCTCCTGTAATATTCTTCCATTAATTCATTGTGGAAACCATTGGACGTAGGATCTCGTTTTTTCCAAAACGACCTGAACAATTTTTCACGTTCTTTCCTTTTAGAATTCTTCAGTTCTAGTTTTTCATCGTCCTCAAGAATATAACGCATTTGTTCGATGGCATCACTTATATCAGAAATAAAAGTTGAAATACCTGCTTTTTTAAGAGAAAAATCAACTGATTTAGAGACTGAATTATTTTTCTGGATTAAAAATGCTTTCAGTGAGAATTTTATTCCCTTCAGCACAGAATCGGGAATGGTTAGGGTTAGGGTAAAATTATTGTCTTTCCCATTTATGCCTTGTTCATGTTTCCAGAGATTTCCTTCATCTTTTGAGTCCAGAACGCTCATAATTTTTGCATTTCCTGATTGGATTCTACCTGAAAAATGAACGGTTATTTCTCCTGCAATTCTTTCAATAGCTTTCGCAAGAACTGGAATTTTCCCTTTGGTAAACCCCCAATCACCATTTCTGTCCTCCAGGATTATCGGTGGATATAAAATAACTTCTCCCGTATATTGTGAAAGATCCAGATCCTGCGAATATTCGGCAATATCCCGCGTATCCAGATCCATTACATCAGAAAGCAAGCGGTATTCTCCAGGAATCGCAGCAAATTCGGTCATGAATGTTACAAACCGTCTTGGGGACACTGTCCCTGAATAATCCTCCACCAGGACTGAATCCTTCCACACTCTATGTATTTTCTGCATACCTTGGTTATCCTGGACAGAGAGGTTTGCTTCGTATCCAGCCTGGAATGTGGACTCTTTTTTTATAAACTGGAGGGAACTGTGTGGAATATGAAAATAAACGAAAACGCTCAGCGAATCTTTATGCTCGTGGACAATCGGATATGAAACCAGGGTAAACGTATTGATATTCTTACTATTTTTTTTCTCCCTTGCCCTTCCTCCAAAAGCTGCTGAATGGAAAAACAAACTAAATCCGAAAGAAAAAAGTAACAGCAGATTTAAAAGTCTTTTGTCCATTGGAATTTTGTTAATCCTTTGTTTGTTCCAAGCCATAATACATCATCGGAAATAAATAAATCGTTTACCCGTCCTAAAAAAGGATAACTGTAATTCCGTTGGAAGAAACGATTTAAATCTATTCTATCAAAACCAAAATTAGTCCCTAGAAAGCAATATTCATCGGAAAAAGCCATTGCATTAATCTTTCGACCACTATAATGTGCTGTCTCAAATACCATCGACCATTGACCTCGTTTTTTATCATAGGCAATGAGACCCTTTTCGCTTGCTATATAAACCCATTGTTTGTACTCGTAAATTTCCCAAAAGTTTTTTAGCAGGTCCTGTTGGTGCGAAATCCTGCTGAGGTCTCCCATATCACGAAAATCATACAGGGCCTGTTGATCCTGATGGTAAACGTACAATTGAGAACTGGTACCAATCCACACCTGATCTTCGATTACTTCTATATCATAAATAAATGATTCGTGTAAAAAAGGCTCAATTCCGGTTAATCTGGATCGTTTGGAATCCTTATGAATTCGGGCAATTCCACGAGAAGTGCCAACCCATACATGAGATGTATCGTGATCCATGGTGATGATATGTCCGCCAGGCAAACCTTTTGCTTCATCGATCAATCTCCAAAATTTTTCTTTTTTCTTGTAGACCAAAATTCCAATTTCTCCACCAAACCATATCTCATCCCCAGTATCAACTGATGAATATATAGATTGGTCATTCATATTGATTGTTACCTCAAAATCAAAGAGATCAAATTGCAATTCTTCCGGATTGAATCGTGTAATTCCCCCTGATGTGAAACCGGATCTTCCGGCAGTCCAAAAATCATTTTCTTTTGTAAAGGTTGTAATATCCGAATTTGCAAGTCCAAACGTAAAGGGATAAAATGTCTCCATCTGGGCATCACCTAAAAATAATGTTCCGTCTCCAGTCCCTAGCCAAATATCCGAAAATCGAGTTTGATAAAAAGAGGTTATGTCAATAGTTCTTCCGAATGGATCTAAAAACTGATTTCCATTCAATAACCATCCTTCCGTGACAGTGTAATTTGCAATATCCTCTGGGATATTAATTCCTGCAAGTACCCGGGAACTGCTCCAGAGTATTTTTTCTTCATCAGGGATTGTAAAAACACCCAATGAAATTCCCGACACCCTATCCAGTTTTAGGTATGATGCTCCCGCGTCCAGCCACACATACGCAGGTGAAGAACCAATCCGACGAATATGTACATTTTTCGGAAGTGCAAGATTTCCGTAAGGAATTGAAGTCCAGTTTCCTTCTCTAGTATAGCTGTAATCAAGACTGTGTTTTGTTGCCACCCAAAGCGTTCCTGTTTCACGATCAAAGTGAAGGGACCTAATGTTATTGGAAGATAATCCCTGAGCTTGGGTAATGGGGTCATCAAATTGATTCTGAAACGTATGGTACCGAAGAATTCCTCCCTCTTCCGTCGCAAAATAAATATAGGTAAATCCTTCCGTAATAGATTGAATTCTCCCCGTTTGTCTGTATGTTACCCAGTCAAATGGACTGAATTCAGGTTCCGGTTGTCCATGTAGATTTATGGTGAGCATTAAAAAAAAAATAAGTAAGCAGGATAAACGCAATTGCATCAAAAAATAATCAGATAAACGGCCAACCAGGATAATGGTCAACTGACTTGGTTATGAGAACCAATGGTATCAATGAGCATATCGCGACTAATTGGTACAACACCAACCTCTTCACATACCCGTCCGGCGGCATAATTTGCAATAGTTACTGCTTCTATTGGAGTAGCACCAGAAATATCACTCAGGGCAAATGTACTAATCACAGTATCACCCGCTCCAGAAACATCGTGAACGTGACGCGCTTTTGTTGAAATAGCCTGATGAGAATTATCCGAAAAAAGGATCATTCCCTTTTCACCTTGTGTAATGAGGAGAATTTCCGCTTTGAGTTGTTTTTGAAGTCTGAAGCCTCTTTCTTCAATCTTTTCATCGATTCTACCGCTTTCCATTCCAGAGATAAATTCATTGAAGTTTGGTTTAAAAAGACGAACCCCTTTAAAATGGGAGAAGTTTTCCTTCTTTGGATCAACATAAACTGGCACTTTATTTTTAGTTGCTGCATCCAAAATATTTTGAATGATCCTGACAGTAAGCACACCTTTATTATAATCTGAAAGAATAACACCATCACATTCTGGGAGGAACCGGGCAACTTGTTCCATGAGTTCTTTCTGCACAGTTTCATCAATCGGTTCGTCAAATTCCCGATCGACACGAACAACCTGTTGACTATGAGCAATAACTCGGGTTTTTACTGTTGTATGACGGCCAGAATCAATGACAATACCTTCGGAACTGATACCTTCCTGGGCAAGGAGTTCAGCAAGAAGAGTTCCATCTGGGTCACTTCCAACAACACCAATTATCTGTGAATTGGAAGAAAGACTATTGAGGTTTAACGCTACATTTGCAGCACCTCCAGGGGTGTAATTTGATCGGTCGACTTTAATGACAGGAACAGGTGCTTCCGGAGATATTCGTTCTGCCTTTCCCCAAATGTAGGAATCGAGCATTAAATCCCCGATAACCAGGAATCTCCTGGAAGAAAAATTCTGAATAATATCTTTAAACCGTGCTGTGTCCATAATGAATTAAACAGATTCCTTGCTCATTGTTGATGGTTTCGGAAGAATAAATGACAATAACAGGTACAATAATATTCCAGTTCCCGCACTCAAAAATGTTCCAAAGATCCATAAAAACCGAATGATCACAACATCAATCTGTAAGGACTTTGCAATACCTCCGCAGAGTCCAAATATTTTCTTTTCCGTTGTTGAAAGATGAAGAGAATTTTCTCCATCTCCTTCTAAGATTGAAGGTTTTACCCCTCTACGAAAGTAAAGTAAATAAACCCCCACCCCAATTAAAAGAAGAGAAAATACAACGTTTATTCCTGATCCCCAGAAGGAATCCAAGATCATTCTAAACAGTTCCCTATTTTGAAAAAATAAGATGATTCCCACCACCACAAGAAGGACTTTCCAAAACAGCAGAGACCCCTCTGATTTTTTGTCTGGTTCACTTGACTGGGTATAAACATAGCTTTCATTCGGGATCATAATCAAAGCGAGGATATATGCCAGAATTCCGGATCCCCCAAATAGAGTAAAAAAAATCCATACTAACCGGACAAGGGCGGGATCCAATACAAAATAATCTGCAAATCCTCCACATACACCAAACAGGATACGATATTTTTGCGATCGTTGAATTCGTTTCACATTATTATTCCTGATAATTTTCTCAAATGGATTTCAACACTCTCTGCAAGTGCCTTGAGGTTATATCCTCCTTCCAAAACAGAAAGTAATCGCCCGCCGCAACATTCTTCCGCAAGCTTCACAAAGATTTCTGTCATAGTTCCAAATCCTTGTGTTGTCACATTCATGCCACCAAGAGGATCCATCTCATGAGCATCAAAACCTGAAGACAAAATAATGAAATCCGGTTGGAATTTCAAAACCTTATCCGAAAGAGAATGATTCACAATATCCAAGTAATAATCGTCTCCAGTATTCGCGTCAAGTGGATAGTTGATTGTCATACCAAGCCCTTTGCCCCTGCCCGTCTCATCTTTGCTTCCCGTTCCTGGATAAAAAGGATAGCGATGAAGACTCACATACAACACAGTTGAATCCTCCTCAAAAATATGTTGTGTACCATTTCCATGATGAACATCAAAATCAATAATGAGTACCTTTTCCACGCTATGCTCTTTCTGGGCATAACGGGCTGCAATGGAAACATTGTTAAAAAGACAGAAACCCATGGCCCTTTCTTTTTCCGCATGATGTCCAGGTGGACGAACAATTGCCATCGCATTTTTTATCTTATGTGAAAAAATCCAATCTACTCCAATCGTTACAGCTGAAGTCGCTAAGAGGGCTACTTCATAAGAATTGTTACAAATAGGGTTATCTACAGTATCAATGTAGGGATGCCCGTTTATACAACTTTGTTCAACACGGTCAACGTATTCAGGCACGTGAACAAGTTCGGGAATAAGTCTGCTGGGGGTTTCGGGCTGAATCTCAGTAAGTGAATCCAACAGATTTGTCAATTTCAATTGTTCAAGGATGGATGTGACTCTTTCAGGAATTTCCACATGATTCAATCCTGTCAAATGGTCCAGAAAGGTTTTAGAGGTAATGAGGCCTGTTTCCATGAGACCTTAAATCACATATTCAGGTTTTTTTACGAAACTTTCCCTGGCTTTTTGTTTTTCCCGGTCTGATCTTTGAAACATGTCCATTATCCAGATAGATTAATACAGCAACAAATTTCTTTAAATAAAAATCATCTGGAGCAACTGCGATAATGGTGGTTCCTAACTCTTTGTTCATCTTTATGAGCCGTTTCCGAAGATCAAACTCCATTTTATTATCAATAGTAGTACCATAATCATCAATGAGTAATACACGGGGATCACTGTAAACAGCCATTATATTATTCAACCATGATTTTTCACCCGGGGAGAGTGTCCCTATTTGTTTATTCCATAAAACTTTTTGAGGTCCTTTCGAAAAATACCTTTCATAAATGGAATCAACTTTTTCCGGATGAATATCCTTAAGAGCCTTATGTACGTTCTGATTTTCCTGAATAAAGTCTACACTGGCAAGAAAGATATCTTCGTTGGGTTTAATTTTTCCAAACCACCCTGTTTTAAAAGTATCATCATCATATTTGAGAGATCCGGATGTTTCCTTTTCTTTTCCACTTAATAAACAGAGTAAAGTAGATTTTCCAGACCCAACGGGTCCAACAATTCCGTAAATAGTTCCAGGATGAAACTCTAGGTGGCCAATCTGAAGAACAGTATGGTCTCCATAATCCTTCTTCAGATCCTTTAATTCATAAACAACTCTTTTTATCTGGTTCATCATTTATCCTTCTTATTTAGAATGAACGATGAAACGAAAGTCAATTAATTTCGGATATTTCCTCTAAAAAACGTTCAGCATCCATGGCTGCTTGACAGCCCGAACCAGCTGCAGTGACGGCTTGGCGGTATACATGATCCTGTACATCTCCGCATGCAAATACACCAGGAATACTGGTTGAAGTGCTACCACCTTTTGTACTGATATACCCTTTTTCATCCATGTCCAAAATCCCTTTAAACAGAGATACATTTGGAGTATGACCAATTGCCATAAAAACGCCATCACACTGGTCTTCCCGTATGTTTCCGGTTTTTGTATCTTTAAGCATCACCCCGGTTACACCTGATTCTTTTTTCCCAAGAATTTCCTTGATAACTGTGTTCCAATTGACATGAATTTTCGGGTTATTTAATGCCCTTTTCCTCATAATTTTGGATGCACGTAATTCATCTCTGCGGTGGACAATCCACACTTCGGAGGCAAATTTTGTCAGAAAGGTTGCTTCTTCCATTGCAGTGTCTCCTCCTCCAACAACCAACACTTTTTTATCCTTGTAAAAGAACCCATCACAGGTCGCGCATGCAGAAACTCCGTAACCCATGAGTTCTTTCTCTGACTCTAAACCAAGCATTTTTGCAGAGGCTCCAGTTGAGATAATAATAGATTCACTCATAAAATTATCTTGGTTAACCCACACCTTGAACGGATATTCACTGAAATCAATTTTTGTCACGTGTTTCAAGTGAGTTTCAGCACCAAAGCGTTGTGCCTGTTTCCGAAAAAGATCCATCATTTCAGGACCCTGTATCCCTTCAGGAAACCCTGGATAATTTTCTACATCAGTGGTGATTGTTAATTGACCGCCGGGTTGATTCCCTTCAAATACTAAGGGTTTTAGGTTTGCTCGGCCGGTATAAAGAGCAGCTGTTAAACCAGCAGGGCCGGAACCGATAATAATGACTTTTCGATTCATCAAATTAATAAAGTGTATTGTAGTTCAATTATCTGCCAAATATTCCCTAAGGTACTGCTGAATTTGACAAAATGTTTTTCACATTCATTACCTTTGAAGACAAAGCTATAAAGCTTCATCCAATAATTTGGTTATACTATCTTTTTGAACAGAACCTACAATTTGATTTACTATAGTACCATTTTTAAATATCAATAAACTTGGAATACTTCGAATCCCGTATTCCATGGCAATTTGTTGATTGTTATCTACATTTACCTTTCCTACTTTGATTGTTCCATAATATTCATTAGCGATTTCTCCAACAGTCGGTGCTATTGCTTTGCACGGGCCACACCATTCAGCCCAAAAGTCCACAAGCACTGGTTTGTCAGATTGGAGAACTTCTGAATTGAAGTTTTTATCGGTAAATTCATATATATTGTCTTCCATAAAATGTCACCTTTTCTTTAAAAAGTAAAAAAAATCCTTTATGAATTTAGGATTTCAATAAGATTAGATAAATAACTATTCTGAAATTTTTCAAAAAAAATTCATTTTTATAAGGATTGTTGATCAATTAATATTTCTTTGGCTAAAATGAATTCTTGTACTTATTCGAAAACATCTCTATTATTTTATCATTTCTTTAATTGGTACTCCATCAATAC
>DTUJ01000185.1 GCA_012964235.1 Fidelibacterota bacterium | reverse complement strand
TGCTTTCAACATATTAAAATTAAAAGTTACCCCTGCAGAAGGGTCACCGTATGGATGTACTGATGAATCAGCAATTAACTACAATCCATATGCTAGTATTAATGATGGATCGTGCTATCACGGTGTTGTAACCGATGTTGATGGTAATGAATATCAGGCTGTCCAGATAGGTGATCAATTATGGATGAAAGAGAATCTGAAAGTGACCCATTACCGTAATGGTGATAATATACCCAATATTACCAACAATGGTGAATGGGGTGGAGATACAACGGGAGCGTATGGGGATTATAATAATAATCCTCTTAATTCGGGAATTTACGGCAGACTTTATAACTGGTATGCAGTAGTAGATGAAAGAGCAATTGCTCCCGATGGTTGGCACGTTCCAACTAATGATGAATGGGAAACGCTGATAGATTTTCTGGGAGGTCAAAGCATAGCAGGGGGGCAATTAAAATCAACCGGAACCACGGATGAGGAAACGGGCTTATGGAAAGCACCCAATGAGGGAGCCACGAATGAAAGCGGATTTACAGGACTCCCCGGGGGATATAGAGATAACGATACAGGTGGTTATGAAGATGTGAGCGTCACCGGTTCTTTTTGGACATCAACTGAACTCCACTCATCAGCATCATATCAATGGAGCCTTTATCACGATTGGGAAGGAGCCAACGGCAGCGCATGGCACAATACCCATGGATATTCAGTCCGGTGTGTTATGAATGAGCCTCCAGAACCTTCAATAATAAATATTTATGATATTCCTGATGATCAGGGTGGCTGGGTTAAAATTGTTTTTGAACAATCTTCCTTTGATACAGACACACTTAGATCAACTGAACTATACACCGTTGAACGAAGGGATGGTTCTGAATGGGTTTCCTTGCACTCTATTCTTGCATACGGACTAAGCAGTTACACAACTGAAGCCAGGACTTTGCAGGATTCATCTTCAGCGACTGATGGAATGACAGTCTACCGGATTATTGCCGGAATGGATGAGGGAAATTTCGCAAGTGAGCCTGACAGTGGATATTCAGTAGATAACATAGCACCTGAGGCGCCAACGGGCCTGACAGCAGATGGCAACGGACAGGATGGAATTGATTTGAGTTGGGGCGAATCTGAAGCATTAGATTTTGATTACTTCAGAATCTATCGTGATATAACCCAGGGATTCATTCCAACTACCCCCTTGGTTGAGATTGTAGAAGCAATTTATTCTGATACAGATGCTGATCTTCAAAATACGTATTATTACAGGATTTCCTCAGTAGATACGCATGACAATGAGAGCGAATTTTCCGATGAAGTTAGTTCATTTGTATTATCAATTGGTGGAATGCCGTTCCCACTTGAATTTGTGCTCCAACAAAATTATCCCAATCCGTTCAACCCAATCACTACCCTTCGCTATGACCTGCCATTCCAGGCTTTCGTCACTCTCACTATTTATGATTTATCAGGGAAGGAAATAACGAAGTTGGTACATGCAACCCAGGAACCGGGATTCAAGTCGGTTCAATGGAATTCTACAGATATTCAAGGCAAACTTGTAAGCGCTGGAATTTACCTTTACCAGATTCGTTCTGGTGATTTCATCCAAACCAAGAAGATGGTGCTGTTGAAATAGATTATCCTGTCATTCCCAACTTGATTGGCCTGTCCGCCGCAGGCAGGGAATCCAGTTAATAAACAATGTAGAAAACAAACTGTGTATTGTGATACATAGACTTCTTCTGGATACCCGTTTTCACGGGTATGGCAAGGGTGGTTGAACCAATTTCAGATACAATGCAAGTAAAATTGTAAAATAGAT
>DTUJ01000184.1 GCA_012964235.1 Fidelibacterota bacterium | reverse complement strand
AGGCTCCCTCCAAACATTGAAAAATCCAGTGGGAATGAATAGTTTGTCGCAGCCCCCCGAAAGGTATAAAACACAGAAAATCCAACAAGATTTGGTGTGTCCATAACCATTGGATCTGTGAAGCTTAGGCTAACAGAACGATATTTTGAGGGGGTTTGATATACAGAATAATTGGTGCCTGTATTAAAACTAAGGTTAAGCCGCTGTCCGAGTCCTCTGAAATTATTAAATTCCACTCCTCCTCCTCCTGTTATTCCATATTCACCTGTAAAACCAATATTTGCTTGTGCCCTATCAGCAGATTTTTCTTCAACTGAGATATCTAAATCAACCTCGTCCTCATCTACTCGAATTACATCGGGAATCACATTGGAAAAATAATTAAGAATCCACACTTCCCGTTGACTGCGTATGAGTTTATTCCTGCTAAAAACATCACCTGGAAAAATTTTTAATTCCCTTCGCACCACATTTTCTCGTGTTTTTGTATTCCCAGAGATCAAAACATTGCGTACATACACTTTTTTATTTTCAATAATCACAAAATGAATATCCAGAGAATCTTCTCCGACTGGTGTCATTTGAGTCTCAATTTGGCTGTAAATATATCCCCGATCCATATACAGTCCCTGCATTCTTTCGTACACCGCACTGTTAAACGCTTCTTCATTAAAATAATCACCAACAGACAAACCCAGCCGACGTTTGAGTTCATCATCAGAATACAGGACATTTCCCTCTAAAGAAAATTGACCATATTTATAACGCGGACCTTCAAAAATATGTAGATGGAGATTCATTCTACGTTTATTTTTGCTGTAACTGATTGAATCGGATGAAATAACAAGATCACGGTATCCCTTATTTCGATAAAACCCAACAAGACTTTCCTTGTCTTCACTATACTTGTTTTTATCAAAATAAGATCTCCAAAACAGATACCATCTCTGTTGTTTTGTTTCTTTTAATACTCTTCGGAGGTGGCGATCAGAGAAAGCGTGATTTCCTTCAAAAATAATTTTACCTATTTTAACCTTCTTATTTTCTGTTATATAAAAAACCATATCCTTTGTAAGATCTTTTGCCTTCTTGTTTTTTAGATTGTCCACTGTGGTTTCTACAATCTCCCCATTTATTTTTGCCAAAAGAAAACCTTCATCTGAGTATAAATCCTTGATTTTCTGAATAGTTTCTTTTATTAAATGTGGTTTAATTCGTTGGCCTGTTATTAATTTGATTTCCTCCTCAAATTTACTGTCTTTGATTTTCTTATTCCCCTCATATCGGATTGCTCCCACTATGGGGTTTTCTTCAACCAGAATAGTGATCGAGATTCCCTCCGAAGTTTCATCATTCAGTATAATCTGCACATTTTTAAACATTCCCAAGTTCCAGAGCCTCTTCACACTTCGGGCAAAATCGCCCGATTTTATTTTTCTTCCTACTCTTAAACCTGCGGTATAACGAATCATATCATCAGTTGCAAGTACGTTTCCATCAACTTCTACGCTTAACAGTTTTATTTCCTGTGGACTTTGTGCAAAGGATATAGTCATTACTATGAAAAGAGAAAATAACAATTTATTAATCATTTTTATAAGTTACTCGATAATTGTTAGCCAACGTTCCCAAACCGCCGTTCACGTAACTGAAACTCATGCACAGTTTCAAGCAACTCTTTCTCACGAAAACTAGGCCAATAGGATGGATAAACATATATCTCCGAATAAGCGATCTGCCATAATAGGAAGTTACTGAGCCTGAATTCTCCACCAGTACGAATCAAAAGATCCGGATCGGGAACCCCGGCAGTATAAAAGTGTGACATCACTGTGTCCATGGTAATGCTTTCCGGTAGAATTGCACCCTTATGTACTTCATGTGCAATTTCCTTTATAGCATTAAGGATTTCTTGACGGCTTCCATAACTTAAAGCCAGAATTAAATTTAACCCTGTGTTATTTTTTGTCAGTTTTATACCTTCTTCAATTTCTTTGCGGGCATCTTTTGATAATTCCTCAATAGCTCCTATGGTAGTTAATTTAACATTATTCTTATGTAGCTTTTTTACCTCAACGCGAAGGGTGCTCATTAAAAGTGTCATTAAGGCAGAAACCTCTTTTGGAGGGCGATTCCAGTTCTCAGCTGAAAACGTATAAAGTGTTAGATATTCCACACCGATTTCCCCGCAAACACGGGTCACTTCCCGAACGGAATTGATCCCTTCCATATGACCGGCTGCCCGAGGCAATGACCGTTCTTTTGCCCATCGTCCATTACCATCCATAATTATGGCAATATGGCGGGGTAGGGCTTCTTCCAGTGTAATTGCTTCTTTTAACTCCTGTGTTTTCATTCAGAAAAGAAAATAAAAAGGATGCGTACCTTCTTATTTTCCATCAATTTATAACTATCCTGTTGCATCTGTCCTTATTTGTTTCATATTCAACACAAAAGATAGTATTCTGTTCCCCCTTTATACCACAAGATTAGCTTATTACTCTTTTTAAAATAACGAAAAAACTTACTAATAATCGGCTATATAGATTCCATTATTCGTTCTGCAATATCACGGTATATCTTGCTCACAAACGAATTGGGTTTCTGGAAAACGATTGGTACCCCAGCATCGGTGGCTTCCATTATTTCACGTGAGATCGGGATAGTACCAAGCAGGGGAACACCAAGCCGTTGGCTTTCCTTTGCGCCCCCTCCTGTTTTAAACAAATCCAATAACAGGTTAAACTCCCCCTTTTCATTTAAGGATTTTGATTCCTCCCCTGAAACATGAATGAGTCCATTTGTAAAAGGAGTTCCCTTGGAATCTAAAACCTTACCCTCAAGCCGAAGTCCCGACATGTTTTCAATTACTCCAAGTATAGGAGCTTGTACTTTTCGAAACATATTTGCACCCTTTCTCACATCCGCCAGAGCAATATCCTGAGGCGTAGTAACAATAACAGCGCCGCTGATTTTGATCTTCTGGGTCAGGGTTAGTTGAACATCGCCGGTCCCGGGAGGAAGATCCAATACAAGATAATCCAACTCTCCCCATACTACATCTCTGAAAAACTGTTCTGTCATTCGTGCGACCAAAGGACCGCGCCAGATTGCAGGACTGTCATCTCCACTGAGAAAACCAAAACTCATCACTTTCATTCCACGAAACTCCAGCGGAATTAATTTACGTTCTTGTGTGAGCTTAGGTTGTTCCTTTAACCCAAGTATAATTGGAAGAGAAGGTCCATAAATATCTAAATCAAGCAATCCAACCTGAATAGATTTTTCACACAAGACAGCCGCAAGATTTGCTGCCACTGTGGATTTTCCGACTCCTCCCTTTCCACTTGCCACAGCAATCACATATTTAACTCCAGCTATGGATTGATTTGGTTGTATACCTTCATCAGGAGTAGGAGATGGCTGATCAGAAACCTTTGTAACCAAAGTAACATTAACTTTTTCAAATTCCCCGCTATCTTCCAATGCTTTACGGACTGCATTAAGAATTGTTTTGCGCGTATCTTCAGCAGCGGCAACCTTTAGAACTACATTAACATTCTTTTTATCCACTTGTATATGCTCTACTATACCAAATGAAACTATATCACGAGTAAAGCCCGGATAGGAAACAGTTTTAAGCAATTTAAGTATCTGATCTTTATTCATTTTAATTAATCTATATACAAAAAACGGCTGTAACAAACAGCCGTCTTTTCATATTTTTAAAAATTAGACTAGCCGGGATATTCCTGACCAAACCATTCGTAATTTATTTTTGAATATTTATGCCATTCATCTGGCACTTCATCTTCTTCAAATATAGCTTCTACTGGACATTCCGGTTCGCAAGCCGCGCAGTCAATACATTCTTCGGGATCAATATATAACTGTTTCCCCGCCGGGTCAAATCCGTCCTCTTTTGCTTCCGCACCCATCCCTTCCAGATCCTCGGGACCGTGGATACAGTCAACGGGGCAAACATCTACACAAGCTGTATCACAGGTACCGACACATGGTTCTGCAATAATATACGTCATTTAAATTTCCTTTCAATTAATTTAATTGAACAATAATAATAACTATGCTTCTAACAACTTTTAACATCCGTCAATTTATTCTATTTTAAAAAATAAATTCAATACTTCTTTTTGTTCAATTGTTGACTTAAACTTAAACAAAATTAAACAAGATTATTCTATTTTACTAAAATATAAAAAGTCTTTTATAGCCTAAATTATAAAATGTTGGTGATGAAAAATATTACAAAAATATCTGCGAAAAAAAACATCGCTCTACTTTGGGGAGCCCAGATGATCTCAGTTGCCGGGGATGCAATTTATCAACTGGCTCTGTTGTGGATCGTGCTTGATATCACCGGTTCTTCTGTCATAACGGGGCTGGTAGCCATGAGTGCCCACATGCCGGCTATTCTTTTTGGACTTTATGCCGGAGTGCTTTCTGACAGGATTAATCGTTTTTATCTCATGGTTTTTTCACATGCAAGTCAAGCATTAACTGTGATGATTATCCCAATTATGTTATTTTATGGTATAAAACATATCATGCTAATTGGTTTTCTTGCTTTTATCCGCAGTAGTTTCGGGACTCTGTTTCCACCTGCACTCAATGCTTTCATTGCAGAAAAATTTCCTAAAGAAAAATTAGTTAAGGTAAATTCTTTACTAACGACCAGCGGATATCTTGCTTTTTTGTTAGGACCAGCTTTAGCAGGAATTCTTCTGGGAATTCTGTCCCTCAGGAGTCTCTTCATTTTTGATGCAGTATCATTTTTAATAGCTATCCTACTACTGCTCATGATCACCATTCCTCGGTCTACCCTTAAAAAAGAGAACTCTTCCACCACCTTTCAGGACCTTCTTTCCGGACTAGGCTATCTCCGAAAGCATCCTGCCATTGGTCTCCTCATTTTCCTTACGATCATAAATAACCTTTTTATTATGGGACCAGCTATTGTGGGTATGCCGATCCTGGTGAAAATGTACTTAGGTGGAACTGCCTCTGATTTTGCATTTATCGAAGCCGGCATGGCTTTGGGGATGCTCCTGGGCGCCTTTGCCGTCTACCGCTTTTCTGATCGATTGAGTATTGGAAAACTTTTGCTTGCAGGTATGATTTGGGACGGGGTGACATATTCCTTTTTTTACTGGGCTTCTACCGTTCCTGTTGCTATCATACTGATCATCCTGCACGGTATGGGGATTCCTACCATCACCATTTCCCGCACTGCCATCATTCAACGGCACACACCTGCCAAATACCATGGACGGCTCTTTTCCATGGTGCATCTTGGGGTGACAGGAATGACATCTCTGTCTGCTGGGCTTGTAGGATTTTTGAATACACTTATTCCTATTCAGGAAGTTTTCTTTTTCTTCGGAATAGGAGGGGCATTATGTGGGGTTATCGGTGCTTCGATACCCACATTAAGGACAATAGATCAACAAATTCATTGACCGCTTCAACTAATAAAAAGAAAATCAGTTTTCTGGTTCTTGATCAAGGAACATCTTCCACAAAATCTTTCCTGTTTGACATTCAAGGGACCTTAGAAC
Source organism: Fidelibacterota bacterium (assembly GCA_012964235.1). Taxonomy (GTDB): domain Bacteria; phylum Fidelibacterota; class Marinisomatia; order Marinisomatales; family UBA8229; genus UBA8229. The sequence goes on along the minus strand of DTUJ01000184.1, from coordinate 3,083 downwards.
ATTCTGCTAAAATTAAGCACTCATTGACACGACCGGCACCCTATCATGTTGAATGTGACCCGATCACTATCCTTGAAGCCTGCAGATCCCTAATTGATAAAGCCTTGTCAGTTGTAAAAGCGAAGGGGGGTACCATTCAGTCCATGGGCCTTGCAGTCCAACGATCTACATTCCTGTTTTGGGAGAACAAATCAATGGAGCCTCGCACACAGGCTCTGAGTTGGCAGGATAGCCGTGCCCATTCCATTATCAAAGATTTTGAACCCCATCAAAACCAAATTAAACGCATATCCGGTACTCCCCTCAGTGCTCATTTCGGCGGACCAAAATTTCTCCATTGCCTCATAGAAGACCGAACACTAAAACAGGAAGTCCTCTCAGGAAACATTTTATTTGGACCTTTAAGTGCATTTCTAACCCACGCTTTGACCGGGACACCTGCTGTAGATGAATCCATTGCCTGCCGGTCTTTGCTTTTTAATCTATCCACGGGGAAGTGGTCTGAAAAACTTTTAGACTTATTTCAAGTACCAAGATCCAGCCTTCCGGAACTTGTTCCCATAAAACATTCATTCGGAACTATAGTACCTGGGAATATTCAACTCCAATGTGTAGTTGGAGATCAGCAAGCAGCTCTCATCGGCCAGGGTGGACGGAAGATTGGCACCCTGGCCATGAACTTTGGGACATCTGGAAGTGTTCAATTCAATGTAGGGCGCAGGCCGGCTTTGGTTCCCGGATTAATCTCCAGTATTTTAACATCCTCTAACACCGACAAAATATATATGGTGGAAGGCACAATCAATGCCTGCAATTCTCTTTTTTATCATTTGGAAAAGAAATTAAATATCCCGCACGAGCAAATGCACTGGCATAAACGCTGTCAGGAACGAAAAACAAACGGGGTTTTTATTCCCGGTTTCACAGGCCTTGCAGCACCTTATTGGACCAGCGGTTTTCCAGATATTTACGAAGGGATTGACACTTCTGATCCCAATGATATAATTCGGGCAGGAATGGAATCTATCGGGTTACTGACATATGATATCCTTGAACAGATAAAACCCATTGCAACATCCTGGCCAAAAAAATTAACTGCCAGCGGTGGAGGTGCCCGGCCCCCTCTATTACAGTTTATTGCAGACTTGACTAATCTACCGGTATGTCATTCCACAATGAAAGATCGAACTGCTTATGGTGTTTATCAATTAATACGACCTAAAGAAAAAAATCTTTCAAAATTTAAAGAATCTTATTTTGATTTAACATTTCATCCTTCATTAGCGAAAGATCAACAAAAAAGTAAAGTCAATTGCTGGCACAAAGCGTTGGGTACTGCTGGATTAATCAAGAATGGACAGTAATATTTCATCATCCAAGGTATCTACAATTTGACCTGGTTCAGCTGAAATAATTTCATCCCTGTGTTCAGGTTTTCTACATACTATGATGCTGCGGGAACCGTTTTCTGAAGCAGCATATGCATCTGATGAAGTGTCACCAACAATAATCATATGTTCCAAACGAAACGCCTGCCTATAAAAATCCCAAGCTCTTTCCTGGGCAATGCGCGGCATTATTGATTTCTCTGCAACATCATCACCAAAAACTCCAAAAGGGAAAGTGCTCCACAGATTAAAGCGATGCAGTTTTACCTTTGCTACGCGATTTATATTTCCAGTCATTAGTCCCACCGCACTTCCGGATGCAACAACTTTATCCAGAAACACAACAGCATCTTCATACACAAATGGTTTCTCAGAGACAGGAAAGACTTCTTCTGTTTTCTCAGAATAATAATCAAGAATCCGGGATAAAAGTTCACTTGTTTCCGTTGGAGATATCCCGGCTTTCCCCAACGCCTTCTCCACTATAGAAGGATCAGTGCATCCGGCCACATCCTTGTATTGAAGGTCGGGCAAAAACCCTGTTATTTCGGTAATAGCTTCGTTAAGTAATTTACGGGATAGAGAGGCCGGGGAAAGAAGTGTACCATCAATATCAAAAAGAAAAAGGAGTTTTTTCAACTAAACTAATTTCCTCAATGCATAAACTAATAAATCAGCATCCTGTTGAGAACTATACACATTGAATGAATATCTTAAAAACGTTTTATCCTTCCACAATAAAACGGGGACCTCGATGGAATACTCCTTCATTAAAGCATTTTTGAATTTTTCCGGTTCCTCAATTGGAAGCTCCACGCTTGCCATTTGTCCAAGCCATTCTTCAGTATTGGGACAAAGATGGTTCAATGTAAAATATTCATCCAAACGTTCCCGGGTTTCTCTAACAAGATGTCTGCAACGAACAGTTAATTTATCCCAGTTATTCTTCTGCTGAAATGCTATTGCTTCGGGAACAGTCAAGAATGCGCTCATGTCCCGAGTTCCCTGCCACTGGTTTTCCAGTAAAAAAGGCGATCCAGACGGATCAGTTCCCTCACTTCCCCAGCTAACCACCAAAGGATTTACCTTTGTTTGAAATGATTTCCGTACGTAGAGAAAAGACGATCCTTTTGGAGCACAAAGCCATTTGTGGCAAGCGGCTATATACACGTCCGGGTCTATTTCTGAAATATTCAGCGGAATCTGACCCGGCACATGGGCGCCGTCAACGATGGTCAGAATGTCTCGTTCGCGAGCACGCTGGCAAATTTCATGTACAGGGAAAATAAGTGCAGTTGGGCTCGTAACCTGGCTTATGAAAATGACTTTTGTCCGATCAGTAACACCATCCCAAAAATGTTCGGTAAATTTATCATGGGTGGTAACCGGAAGGGGAATATCATGCTGATTAAGTCTTGTGCCTGACATAGTACAATAAGCCTCCCACGCCCGGATGATGGCCCCATACTCGTGATCCGTGGTTAGAATTTCATCACCCGGCTTCAGGTCCAAACTGTTAATGACCGTATTCCCTGCTGTGGTTGAATTTGGGACAAAAAACAAATCATCACTTTCGCATCCAACAAATTCACCCAAACTGTCCCGTGCTGTTTTCAGATGTGTATAAACATCTTCCGCCATAAACTGTACAGGCTGGCGTTCAAGTTCCTTTTGCCAGTACTGGTATTTTTCAAA
>DTUJ01000183.1 GCA_012964235.1 Fidelibacterota bacterium | reverse complement strand
AAGGTGAATTTGCTTATGGATTGTTAAAAGCGGAAGCAGGAGTTCACCGTTTGGTAAGGATTTCTCCCTTTGATGCCAGCAATCGGAGACACACCTCATTTGCTTCTGTGTTTGTGTATCCATCCGCAGATGAAGAAATTGAAATAGAAATTGACTCGGGAGACCTGCGGATTGATACGTATCGTGCCAGCGGTGCAGGTGGTCAGCATGTGAACAAAACCGATTCTGCAATTCGGATCACTCATTTACCATCAGGGATCGTGGTTCAATGTCAAAATGAACGATCTCAACACAGGAATAAAGCACAGGCAATGAAAGTATTGAAGGCCCGGCTATATCAAGCAAAATTGGAGAAAGAAAAAGAAGCTGCTAAAGAGCTGGAAGATCAAAAAATGGATATTGGCTGGGGGAGTCAGATTCGATCTTACGTATTTCATCCCTATAACATGGTCAAAGATCACCGGACGAAGGAAGAAACAGGCAATGTCCAGGCTGTGATGGATGGGGATATTGATTCGTTTATCAGGGCATTTTTGGTACAGCGTATTGGGAAGAGCTAACTAGAATTTCCTACACATTTTTTCAAGGAGAAAAAAAACATCATGTCTGAAGAACACACCAGTTTAAAACAAATTATAAAATTCCGGATGGAAAAACTACAGAAATTGCGGGATGCCGGGGTAAACCCCTACCCATATTTTTTTAAGCAATCGCATTACAGTAAGGGAATCCTGGAGAATTTTGATTCTCTGGAAAATAAAGATGTAACAATAGCAGGCCGAATTATGTCGATACGAAAGATGGGGAAAGCTTCTTTTTGTCACATTCAGGATGGAGCAGGGCGCATCCAAACATATATTCGCCGGGATGATGTGGGAGAAGAAAACTATACCAACTTTAAACTTCTTGATATGGGTGATTACATTGGCGTAAAGGGATATGTGTTCAAAACAAAAACAGGGGAAATATCAATCCATGCTAAAATAGTAACTATTCTCTCTAAGAGCATTCGCCCCCTCCCGATTGTAAAGGAAAAAGATGGAGAGATTTTTGATGCTTTTTCTGATAAGGAACAAAGATACCGTAACCGTCATCTGGATTTGGTAGTGAACCCTGATATCAAGGAAATATTCGTAAAAAGAGCAAAAATTATTTCTATGATCAGACGATTTTTTGACGATAGGGGATTTTTAGAGGTGGAAACCCCTGTGCTCCAACCATTATACGGTGGGGCGAATGCGCGTCCTTTTATGACTCATCACAACTCTTTAGATCAGGACCTGTATCTTCGAATCGCTGATGAATTGTATCTGAAACGGCTCATCATTGGGGGGATAGATAAGGTATACGAACTAGCGAAGAATTTTCGTAACGAAGGCATGGACCGAAATCACAACCCTGAGTTTACAATGCTTGAATGGTACGAGGCCTATGCCGATTATAAATTCATGATGGATTTTGTTGAAGAAATGATCCGCACGGTTGCAGAAGGAGTTGGTTCTCTTCAGCTTAATTGGGGTGGAATTGAGGTAGATCTTTCAAAGCCTTTTATCAGGAAACCTTTCCTGGCTCTGCTGAAGGAAGCAACTGGTCAGGATATAACCGGAGGTGATGAAACTCAAATTAGAAAGATTTGTAAAGAACAGGGGCTATCTGTACCGAAGAAAGCAAACTACGGACAGTTACTTGATGAACTGATGAAAAAGCTTGTTGAACCCAATTTAATCCAGCCGACATTTGTAATAGATTACCCCAAAGCGATTTCACCCTTGGCGAAGATACACCGAAATAATAATTCAGAAATTGTAGAGCGGTTTGAACTCTTTATTGGCGGTGCAGAATT
>DTUJ01000182.1 GCA_012964235.1 Fidelibacterota bacterium | reverse complement strand
GTGAATCATTATATACCAACCTTATTTGGTCTTATTACAATGGAGAAAAGATTATATCCTTAAGTGAAAAGGATATTGCTCGGTTTACAAACAATGGAACATTCTATGGTACACATATTGTCAAAGGTAAACCGGGATGTTTTTTAACCAAAATAAAAGAAAATCTGGATTCTGAAGATGAAATACAGTGGTATACGATTGCTGACGTTCATAAATCACAATCGAAAGTCACTCACCTCGTTTCCGATCTTCACGACATATTTAATATTGAACTCAAATTAGAAGAAAGTATAAGGGAAAATCATCTACTCCTTGAGAATGCCGTAGGATCTGCTGATGGATATCAATGCACAAACGAGACCATTAATGATTTACACCATACGGCAAACTCTATGTTTAACCTTTTGCGGGGGGGTGTATTTTTAAAGAATTATGATTTAAGCATAAAAGATTTTCTCAAGTTTTTGAAAAACAGAAATAAACCAATATTTGAACAATACTTTGAAGCAATAAATGCGTTGCCTAATAATATTGGTTTGCGAGATCTTATTGATTTCGGGGATCAAACAAAAGATCCATCCCTGAGGAGGCTTTGCAGAGAATACCTGCCGCTTACCCTGGGTAGAAGGCACGGGGATCCCAGCCGTCCCTGGAACCGTTTTGAAATACGAACACGGGATGAACATGGTAATCAGCTTTTCTATTACGAAGGGAACTGGCGGGATATTTTCCAGAACTGGGAAGCCTTAGGGTACAGCTATCCCCTGACCTGGGAATCTATGACTGCCAAATTTCTAAATGCGACCACCATGGACGGCTATAACCCCTATCGCATTACCAGCGACGGTATTGACTGGGAAGTCAGTGACCCTGAGGATCCATGGAGTTTTATAGGCTACTGGAATGATCATCAAATTATCTATCTGTTAAAATTACTAGAGCATCTTCACAACCATGACCCATCCAGGATAGAGCGTCTATTTCAGGATTCAATTTTCAGTTATGCCAATATACCCTACCGAATAAGAAGTTTTGATGATATAGCGGCAAACCCCAAGGAGACCATTGATTTTGACTTTGAGGAGAATGCGGATATTGAAGAAATAATTGCAAAGCTGGGCTTTGATGGCAAACTTGTGCTGAATAAGAATGGAACCGTGTATCATGTTAATCTTGGTGAAAAAATCCTGGTTCTCATTCTGGCTAAAATATGCAACCTGATCCCCGGTGGCGGTATTTGGCTGAATACCCAGCGACCGGAATGGAATGATGCAAATAATGCATTGGTAGGCTATGGCGCCTCTATGATAACGGTGTATTACATGAAACGATTCCTATCTTTTTTTAATTCTGTTTTGCAGGAAACGAATCTTGAAAACATTGCTGTTTCAACAGAAGTAATAACTTGGATCCATTCCGTTAATAATATTATTTCTGACTGGCAGGATAAGGGTAATACTCATATCACCAGTAATCAGGAACGAATGGAAAATATTTTCCAGCTAGGCACTGCATTTTCAGAATATCGTACTAAAGTTTATGAAAAAGGATTCAGTGGGAAAAAAGAGCTGGCCATAGAAACCATCTGTGGTTTTATAAATACAATCATCAATGAACTGGATAACACTATCCAGCTGAGCGAGGATAGTAATGGATTTTATCATGCCTATAATACTATTAACCTGGATCTAAAAAGTAAATCAGCAGATGTTAAACATTTACCCCTCATGCTTGAAGGACAGGTTGCCGCATTAAGTTCAGGGCAGCTAGATGTCGATAATGTTATTGCACTATTAGAATCTCTTTTTGATAGCAAGTTGTATCGGGCAGATCAGCGTAGTTTTATCCTATACCCCGTAAAAGACACCACTCCATTCTTGCAGAAAAA
>DTUJ01000181.1 GCA_012964235.1 Fidelibacterota bacterium | reverse complement strand
GCATTGTCCGCGGTAACACCAGCCGTGAGATTGTTCGAATGCTAAAGGACTTCGGTGCAGAAAAAGTGTATTTCGCCAGCGCTTGCCCACCAGTTCAAAATCCATGTTTCTATGGCATGGATATGCCCACTAAGAATGAACTCATTGCCGGAAATATGAATGAAGATGAAATTGAAAAATTCCTGAAAGTGGATGCCCTACTTTACCAGCGGATCGATGATCTGGTGGAGGCGGTGACACGGAAGGGAGACCACCATATTGATATGCCCTGCATGGCCTGTCTGGATGGGAAATATGTGGGAAACGACATTGATGATGCAAAGATTGCCGAGATGGAAGCCATGCGGAATCACGACAGAAACGGGAATTAGCCACAGAGCACACAGGGTTTCCTTTGAAATCTGTAAATCTATCTGAAAAATTCGACAAATTTTCTGATTACTGGGCCCCAAGGGTGATCGCCGAAATGAATGATTACTATTTCAAATTGGTGAAAGTAAAGGGCAAATTTGTGTGGCATACCCACGATGATACAGATGAAACATTCATTGTGCTGGACGGCGAACTGATTATAGAATTCCGGGATAAAACAATAACGCTTAAAAAAGGTGAAATGATTGTTATTCCTAAAGGTGTGGAGCATAAGCCAGCCGCTCGAGAAGAATGTCAAATCATGATTGTTGAGCCTAAGGGCGTTATGAATACTGGTGATGCCGACGACCAGCTCACCGCTGAAAATGATGTCTGGATATAATGAAAAACAAACAAGATAAAAACACCAAAGAAAATGTTTTGGCAGTGGGTGTGAGATTGGGCATTGCTTTTGGGGGGCGCCTATCCCCATTTTTTTGATAAGCTTAATAAAAAATGGATAATAAAATTTTGGTTATCGGTTCCGCCGCCCGGGAACACGCCATCGTCCGGGCTTTGGGTCGCTCACACCAAGAAAAAGAAATTTACTGTTTAGCTTCGAACATGAATCCCGGTATTGCCGAAATCTGCGATGAACTGACAGTGGGCAATATCAACGATCCTAATTTTGTGATGAGTTATGCCAAAGAAGCGAGGGCGACGTTGGCCATTATCGGGCCGGAAAATCCCTTAGCTAAGGGGGTCGCCGATGTCCTGTGGGGTGCAGGCGTGAAAACTGTTGGACCGAAAAAAGACCTGGCCCAACTGGAAACATCCAAAGCGTTCACCCGTGATCTGTTGAAAGCATACAATATCCCCGGCGGACCGAAATACCAAACCTTTGATTCAATGGATGGTGTGGTAGAATTCTTAAACGAGTTGGACGAAAATTATGTGGTAAAATATGATGGACTCGCCGGTGGCAAAGGTGTGAAAGTTGCGGGGGATCATTTGCATACCCACAATGAAGCAATAGCCTATTGCAATGAATTGTTGGACGGTGGCGGTGAATTTGTTATTGAAGAAAAATTTGTGGGGGAAGAATTTTCACTGATGAGTTTTTGCGATGGGAACAATTTAAAACATATGCCGGCGGTCCAAGATCATAAACGAGCCTACGAAGGAGATAAGGGGCCCAACACCGGCGGGATGGGAACCTATTCTGATGCCAATCATGGGTTGCCATTTTTGACCGATGATGATATTGCCCAAGCCCATGCCATCAACATATCCACAGCAAAAGCACTGAAAGATAAATTCGGAGAAGGATACACGGGCATCCTTTATGGTGGATTCATGGCCACAGTAAATGGCGTAAAGCTGATTGAATACAACGCCCGATTTGGAGATCCGGAAGCCATGAACGTACTCTCTCTTTTGGAAACCGATTTTATTGATATTTGTGTCGGCATTGTGGAGGGCACCTTGGATCAAGTTGATGTCCGATTTGCGAACAAGGCCACTGTGTGCAAATATGCTGT
>DTUJ01000180.1 GCA_012964235.1 Fidelibacterota bacterium | reverse complement strand
GATTCATGCAGTTTTATCTCTTCCAGTCAGAGGACATTCTTGCAGATTCTTTCAGTGTTATGATTACAGGTGGAGGTGTTGATACATCATTGGTTATGGGTACTAATGAAAATCTGGAGTCTGCTCCGTATTTCGCGAATTCCAGTACTGATTTTATGGGAGATTTAACCCTCCAGGTTTCTGCTGAAGATTTATACGACAATCCCAGCGATACCACTTATACTTTTACAATTCAACCAATTCTTGCCAAGCTGGCGCAAAATATTTCATTAGGCAGGAGCGGTGTGTTTATGGATATACCTGAACATGCCTTTTTAGAAGATGATTACCTGATTGCTATGCCGGATCATTACGGATTTCAGTATATCCATCAGGAAGTTTCAGACGATCCGGAAGAAAATCTCATCAGCATGTTCAATATTTCCACCATGGGAAATCAATATCAACAGAATGTTGCTTTTGGTGTCCAATCAGATTCTTTATTGAGCTGGATTGAAGTTACACCCGGTTATTACCGCTTAACCGATGGAGATTGGGAATATATTCCCACCTTTGTGCTGATGTCGGAGCAAAAGATATGGTGTCTCATTGACAAACCTGGAACATATGTTCTGAAACATGGGGCAGAGAGACCGCCCATAGTGTTGCCCGAGGAATTTTCTTTGAGACAGAATTATCCGAATCCGTTTAATCCCCGGACCATCATTGAATACGATATTCCGTACAATACTACAGGTCTGGAACAGATACCCACCAGTCTCGTGGTTTATGATCTCCTCGGCAGAGAAGTAGCTAGGCTGGTTGATGAAAACCTGTCGCCTGGAAAATATTCCATTGTTTGGAACGGTATGAATAAATTTGGAATCAGAGTGGCAAGCGGAATTTATTTTTACTCTCTCAGGACAGGCTCTTTTTCGAATACAAGGAAAATGATCCTGCTAAGGTAGATAAATGAAAAGAATTATTAAAATTACCGGAATAATCATGATGATCTTCGTTCTCAGTTGCGAAGCGAATGACCCCTTGTCCTTTTACGGCGGTGGGGAATTGGTTGAACGTATTGAGGAAGCCTGGAGTGTGTTCAGGGACGGCTATTTTGATAGCTCTCTAGCTATATTTGATTCGACATTAATTGACGCTGAGTCTATTATGCTTGAGGACCCGAATGCAAATCTGATCCGTTCAACCTTTGGGGACATACACACGGGAATCGGCTGGTGTAACCTGCGCCTGTTGCACGCGGAGACAGCAAGAGAGCATTTTATCATCAGCCAGGGATATGAATTGTACAGTTTTGGGACAAGTGTTGGTTTAATGACAGCTTATTATGAATTAGGTACAGTATTTCCGATTAATTCAACTGTGGTTGATTCAGCAATCCAAATCGGCCATTGGATATTTTCCAGCGGAATGCCTGAGGAATTTGAATATAATCAATCAATAAATGTGGATGACGTGAGGCTGCTTATGGCTAAATGTTATTATGCAAAGGGAGATTTATCTAATAACATTACCGAGGAAAGAGGTGCCTTATACTGGATATTGGAATTGAATGATGGTTACTATGGTTATCTGGATGAAAATGATTCATACACATGGAATTTATATAATAACGGAGAACAGGATTATGATTCTTTTGAGGAAGCCACACTAATGATCATTTTGGAATTGGAGAAGGAAGTATTTCCTGCTTGATTATGATTGATTGGCAAAATATAAAAACTGTACAAACAATTACAGAAATGAATAGACACTGGCTGCGGATGTTCTGCGGATGGTTAGTATTCTTTATGGTAGCTGTTCCTATGTTTGGGCAGGACGTTACGATGGAGCTGTTTCCTATTGACAATCCCCATACGATTTCCAGGCTTGACTGGGGCCAGCAATTATTTTGGGT
>DTUJ01000179.1 GCA_012964235.1 Fidelibacterota bacterium | reverse complement strand
CCACACATATAATTTATTCTGGATCAGCTTTTTCTGTGTGGTAATAAAGATAATTTTATTAGTTTTCCAAGACAAAAACTATTAATCATCTTGATCTCATTCAGTTATAATGAATTATACTAAATACAGGATTACATTATATATCATATTATTCAGCATCCTCAACACAGGGTGGATCATTGGTGCGGATAAAAATGATATCCTTTTGGTTTCTGTTTCCTCAGAGAATATCCCGGAATCAGTTATTCCTGTGGTTGAGAACAGGGTCATTTATTCTTTTAGTGAGACGGGCCTGTATACGGTAATAGAAAGGCGGGAAATAGCAAAGATCATCAAAGAACAAAAGTTTTCACACTCAGGGTTGGTAGACGAAAAAACAGCCATAGAAGTAGGAGAATTGATCGGCGCAGATGTTTCTGCCTTGGTTCATATGACTTTCATAGATGAACTATACTATTTTGATATAAAAATTGTTGATAACAGAACAAGCGAGATCAGACTAGTGAATCATATCTCTCCTGCATCAAGCATAGTAGATATCTTGAATGGGATACCCTCCCTGATCACACGGATTACGGGTGTTTCTCAATCCAAGGAAGACAACCGTATCCCTATCAGGAAGGTTCGTATTAATAGATCAGTCTTTAATGTTTCAGCTTTAACGAAACATGTGGTTCACAATGGTCCGGTAGTAAGCATTTTATCTTATGGAGGGTTATTTTATACGGTAGGTAAGAAAGGCGAAATTTATAAATGGGATAAATATGACCACGGTTCCGCTGAAAAAGTATTTCAATATGAAAACTGGGTTTTTGAAGAGGGAATCATTGGAAATGACGGGAAAAATGTAGCTGTCGTTGGGTTGGATAGCGTGATTTATTTATGGGATACAAACAGATGGGGTGCTCCTTACCAGCTAATTCAGTCAGGAGTTTCAAGTATAAAAACATCATTCTCAGGTCACCAGCCATCGATTTACACTGGTGATTTAAAAGGACAGATTGCAGTCTGGGATATTAAATACCAAAGTGTTGATTTTTTAAAGTCTATGTCTTCTTTAACAATTAAATCCCTACTTGAAAACTGTGATGGGAACGGAATACTCTATGCTACTAATGATGGAGAAATTTGCCTGTATAATTTATCTGAAAAAATGACGTGGTATTGTGAAAGTTCAGGAATAGGAGGAGAGCAGTTTCTTCTTCAAAATCACCAAGGTCAAATATTATTATCATACAATGGTTATGGAGATGCAGTTATTTGGGATAAATCTCTATATTCAAGTTCCCGTTTTATCGGAGGTAAATGGATCAAATCCGGAATCACATTCAGAAAAAACATCCAGTTGAACAAAAAAGGTCTTAATATTGCTGTTTTTGCTCCTTCTGATGATTTGATTATTTTTGGATTCAATGATGGAGGATTGATCGTCTTTGATGCAATAACCTGGGAACCTCTGGTCAGTAATTTTGATAAAAGACCAGGAATTACAGCTGTAAATTTCATTGACAGCCAGCATTTTATAACAGGACACATTGATGGTGCGGTCATGAGATGGATGATCGAATAAGATCCTTCAATTTACCCAGAGGAATCAATTTCCCCATTCAGCTTCACAAGTTTGTATACAAGCTGTTGCAACAACACTGCAATCACCACAATCTAATCCGCTTAAAATTTCCTGACATTCATTCAATACTGAGGTCAATTCGGCTGAGCATGCAGTATTGGTGAGGTCTTGATTATCTACACACACGTCCATGTTGTTAGAGTATTGTGTATCACATTGTGCGAGCTGGCTCGATTGATAAGCGACACATGCGTTATCAGTGGGAATATCGAGATAATCATTACAACCGGAATCATCCAGATATGCAGTACAGGTGGCTAGATTAGTAGTATTTTCTG
>DTUJ01000178.1 GCA_012964235.1 Fidelibacterota bacterium | reverse complement strand
TTGGTCGTGAACGGAAAAACCCGTCCTGCTCCGCCTGTACACATTATCACTGACTTACCGGCAATCGCCTCCACCTTGCCCGAGCGAAGTTCAATGGCAGCTACACCTTGGCACCGGCCATTCTCTACCAGAATCTTTGTAGCAAACCATTCATCGTAGCGGGTAATGTTGTTGTACTTGAGGGAAGTCTGAAAGAGGGTGTGAAGCATGTGGAAACCGGTTTTGTCGGCAGCAAACCATGTCCGCTCAATTTTCATCCCCCCGAAAGGCCGCGTCGCCACTGTCCCGTCAGTTTCCCGGCTCCACGGACAGCCCCAATGCTCCATCTGGATCAATTCTCTAGGAGCTTCATTCACAAAAAGTTCTACCGCATCCTGATCACACATCCAGTCTCCGCCGGAAATGGTATCGTTGATGTGGTTTTCCAGAGAATCGTTATCTTTGATAACAGCCGCAGCGCCGCCCTCCGCCGCCACAGTGTGGCTTCGCATGGGATAGACCTTGCTCACCACAGCTACACTCAAGTTTGGGTTCGTATCGGCGATGGCAATGGCTGCTCGGAGTCCTGCACCCCCTCCGCCTATCATAACAATGTCGTGACTGGTTATCATTTTGAATTTCGTTAAGTAAGGACTATCTCCAAGATCGTAATTGAAACCTAAGAAAAATTACAATGCTGAATGTGAAATATTTGTTCCTAATTATCATGAAAAATTAGGGAAGTGTCAGGTTTCTTCCCTGTTAAATTAAAACGACGCCCAGAGACTCACCAAACAAACCGCGATCAGGCCGTATGTAAAGAATATGAATGGAGAAATTGGTGTGAAAGTGTATTCAAGTGCTAGGAACCTAAACCTTTGCATAGGGATTTTAATTACCGCATATTCGTGTTGTTGGCTTTGCTGAAAATCATAGTTTCTTCCTCTGATGTTTTATCAACTTTTATTAATTAAAACCAATTTCCCAGATAAATCATAATAGTATAAAATACCGATAAAACGAATAGTAATAAATAAACAAAAGATTAACATTATTATTTAACAAAATATTTAATACCTTCCTGAAAAAACTGCCCCTAAGTGTGCACCATAAAAGAGAGTGGTTACGGCTATTCCTGAAACAGATAAATATAGTAAAACCATCTTTGATTTTTTGGGAAGTGTACCTTGTAATCGCCCCCTCCAAAACAGAAGTACCACGAAAATACATGATGCTAATATTTGGAGGGAACCGTGGTTTGTATGAACAGGAAATGGTTCGTCCATAAGACCAGGCTTACTACCATAATCAGCTATTAATCCCGTTACGATAGCACACAATGCTGAAACCATGCCTAAAATCAAATTCCACCACCCAGCAAATTCAAGACTTTTTTTCTTTAAGAGATAGCTCAAAAAATCAAATAAGAATCCAGCAGACAATAATGCAATCGGGAAATGAATTATCAGAGGATGGATTTCATCAAAAGACATTTTATAATGTTATCACCTCAAACGTATTGTTAGTTCCAACAATATATTAACTTAATAAAGAATCGTTGAAGATACCGAAAGCCCTGTAAAAAATTAAGATGAAACCCTGTGTATTTATTCAACTTTTATCACACTTTCATATTAACTTTTAAAAGAAGAATATAATAATTCTTTACAAAGGAATATCACCAATAAACAAACATTATCCAAAATTATAATGAAATATGGTTCAATAGCTGCCGGGGAACAGACAACACTTGAAGCCGCCTGCCATATTTTAGAAAGCGGAGGTAATGCGTTTGATGCTTCCGTCGCCGCTGTCTTTACATCAATGACGTCTGAATTTACACTTACAAGTGCCGGGGGTGGGGGAGCGCTGTTGGCATTCCCCTATAATTCCGAACCAATTCTTTTTGATTTCTTTGTTGACACACTACCA
>DTUJ01000177.1:7556-9003 GCA_012964235.1 Fidelibacterota bacterium | reverse complement strand
TTTTGGGAGCCAGAAATTCCTGTATCGGGAGGTGATATAACCATTTACTACAATACCATTGAAGGTACTTTACCAGACGATACAGCCCCTGTTTACATACACCTTGGATACAATGGTTGGCAGAATACAGATGATTATGAAATGTCTTATGCTCCCGATGTTGGAAATGGTTGGTGGAGATACATTTACTCAATCCCACAAGATGCAGAAACTATTGATTTTGTTTTTACAGATTTGGATGGGAATTGGGATAACAATGGTGGTATGGGTCTTGACTGGCATATTAGCTTGAGCTATTATTGGTTTCCATTTTCTCCCAATCCAAATGATACTGTTTCAATATTTCTAGACAATGTTGATCAAGGCGGTCATATTGCCTGGACTGTTGATGCTGGAATGGGTCACGAACTGCCCATTGAAGAGTATTGGCCAAATGATTCTTTTGTTGAAGATGAATATTTATTTACCCCGTTGATTGAAAATGGTGCGAACTCATACACAGTAGAATTAGGTTCATTTTTAAATGGTGACCAGGTAATCAACTCTATAAAGTTCAAAATTCGCTGGGATGATGGGAGCTGGGATGAGGGATCAAATGGTCAGATCATGTCCTATGACATTTATTTAGATTATACACCTACTGAAGATGATCCTTATGTCTTTTTTATATCTCCGACTCCTGATGAGGGAGCAGAAGTTAGTGGACCGGTTTCATTTTCTGTAGTTGGCAGTGCTGAATATGTTGAGTTTTGGGTAAATGGTGAACTGATCGAAACGGATAGTTCATCCCCATTCCAAGCGACGTGGTATCCTGACGAAAATTTATTTGGGGAGACAACTGGAATTATTCGTGCAATTGGGGAGAACGGCAGAGTAACATATCTTTTCCGTAATTTTTATTTGTTGTACTCTATTGTAAATGAGCCTGTACCTGACGGTACAAACGATGGTGTAAATATTGATGGGAATACAGTTATTATTGCATTGTATGCCCCTTATAAAGATTATGTTGCAATAAAGGGAAGCTGGAATTCGCAGTTCAGTGATGGTGAATTAATGAAACTTTCAGGTGATACTTTATGGTGGTATCAAATAGAATTAGAAGATGGAGCATATACATACCAATATAATGTGGAAGGTGAAAAAAACATTGCTGATCCATGGTCTAAGGATGTAACCTGGCTGGATCCTTCCGGGCAGTGGGAAAGTTCAGATTATGCCCATGCTAAAACTGCTTTTTCTGTGGGGAATGATGAGTTTGTATGGACGGATGAAAATTTTGTGAGGCCGGAGCAGAAAGATGTAATAATCTATGAAATGCATATTGGCGATTTTAATGGTGACCCTCTGAATACCGGAATTTTTCAAGATGTAACAGAAAAAATTCAAGAAGGATATTTTAATGATTTGGGGATCAATACTATCGAACTTATGCCGGTGAACGAAT
>DTUJ01000177.1:0-7456 GCA_012964235.1 Fidelibacterota bacterium | reverse complement strand
TACTTTCATAATGAAGAATCTCCATGGGGTTATAAACTCCAGCATTGGCATGAGGTAGATGGCAGGCAATACCGTGCCTGGAAGCATATATCCGATGTTATACTTTCCTATGTTTATGATTATCACGCTGATGGATTCAGGTTTGATGTAACAGGAGGAATTGGATGGGGAGGGGATGAAAACGGATCATCATTTTATGCTGATTTATTGGATGATATAGACCCGTCTTTTATTTTAGTTGCGGAAGAAGACAATCCCTATCAAATCAACAATTCTGATTTTGATTCTGGCTGGGACTGGTCATACCATCATGCGATCTTCAATAATCTCATGGGATATTCATCAAACATGTGGGAGATTCAAAACCATTTACAATGGTGGTCACAGAACTGGTCAGAGCACACTCAGCCATGTAATTATACTGTAAGCCATGATGAAACACGTATTATTTACGAAGCGCTAACTTATGCCAATATGAATTTGGAGGAGGCATATAAAAAGTCAAAATTAGGAGCTGCAGCACTGTTTACCGGGACGGGAACACCCATGATATATCACGGCCAGGAGTTTGGACAGAACTCACCTGTAAGCCTGGATCCACAGCCACTGCAATGGGAGAATCTCGAGACCCCTGAAGGAGTGGATCTCTACGATTTTTTCCGGAAGCTCATCTGGCTTAGAAACAACTGGGCGGTCATCAGAGGGCCGAACCTTGAAATAATTTATATCAATAATTCACAAAAAGTAATCGGAATGAAACGCCATGATGACAGTTTAGGACAAACAGTGTATACGGTCATGAACTTCAGTGGAGATGACCAGACTATCAGTGAACTGCCATTCCCGTATGCCGGCACATGGTACGAATTCACGGAAGACAGCGAACTGGAGTCTGAATCAGGCAGTTATACTGATTATACCATTCCGGAATCAACTTCGCGCGTGTACACAAACTTCCGAAACTGGGGTGACGAAGCTCAAGCCGTCATGGTACATCATATTGCTGGCTGGAATATCGTTGGCCTTCCCTTAAATGTAGATGATGCGTCACCTGGATCTCTTTACCCGAGTTCTGTAGAAGGAACTTTGTATGGTTTTGACGGGTCTTATTACAATACTGGTGAGCTCACAGCCGGCAATGGTTACTGGCTGTATTTTAATGAAACCGGTGATGTAGAATTAAATGGGACCAGTATAGACCAGATCACAATTAGTCTTAATCAGGGCTGGAATTTAATAACCGGCATTACCATACCAGTCGAAACGGAAATGATAGGTGATCCTGAGGGAATTCTTGTTTCCGGGACCATCTACGGATTTGATGGATCTTACTTCAATGCTGCAATCCTGACCCCGGGAACCGGGTATTGGGCTTTTGCTTCTGCAGATGGAGATATCACAATTCCAAGCGGAAGTCGCCAGGCGAAAACCAATTCTACATTTGTGTCCCGCACCAAGGGCGCTAATTCCATAACCCTTAATAATCAAACTCTGTACTTCGGTCTGGAAATACCTGGAGAAGAAATACTGAGTTACCAGTTACCTCCAAAACCACCAATAGGGGCATTTGATGTGCGTTTCAGCGGTGATTGGAAATACTGCGGAGATTCTGGCGTGATTGAAGTTATGAACACAAGAGAAACCCTGGTCATTGAATACAATGTCAATGGTGGTGAGCTATGGGAACTGGTTGATGAAAATAGCGGTATTGCGGAGTTGCAGGGTAGCGGGCAGATAAAGCTCCATGGTGATGTTTCACAATTGGAGTTGAGAAAATCCATATCAGATGTTATTCCTAAAACATTTGTCCTTCATCCTGTATATCCCAATCCTTTTAACCCGGTCACAACGATCCATTTCACTGTGGGACAATCAATCGGAAAGGTAGTTGAATTAACTATTTATGATATTAATGGCCGCCTGGTGGAATCATTGGTTAATAAGGAATTAAGACCAGGTGAATACCGAATGAAATGGGATGGTGTGAATCAACCCAGCGGACTTTATATTGTCCGTTTGAAATTGGGAAAAAATGAACATTCACAAAAAATCATGCTATTGAAATAATCCTATGAAAGTTGCCCTGCTCACAAACGAAATGCCGCCAATAGTATATGGAGGTGTTGCCACATGGATCCTCAATTTTATGGAGATGTTTCAGGGAGATCCAGATATTGAGATCATCCCGGTATTTCTGGCCCAATTGGATGAACCACCTGATGATTTCCCAGAACGATACCCGGGAATTCGAATTATCCATGGTCCTGAAGATATTCCAAAAGCATTTTCGGATATTGACGCCTGTATCAATAATCTTTGGGTTGCCTTTGATACGACAAAAACGATAAAAGAATTTTTTTCCGATCGGCTTTTGATAACGGTCTGTCATTCTTTGATCCGTATGGAACACCTGACCAATATGGGCGGCCCCATCACAAAGAACTATTTTGAGCAGGAGATCACGTTCCAATATTCGGATGTAGTGGTGCTCATCAGTAATTCTGAACTGGAACACTACAGGTCCTTTGGATATGATAAATATGCTGCCAGTCCTAAAGTGATTTATAACAGTTATAAACCTAAATTTGATTCATCGTCCTGGAGGCCGAATTATGCCTCCGATGATATTGGCTATATCGGTCGTCATGTCCCCAGAAAAAGACCTGATCTCCCTATCGAAGCAGTGGAACGATCTCAAAGAAAAGATGTTCGGGTATTTAATATGGGTGTGGATTACAGGGCGCAAAGCGGAAATCCATTCTGGGATGAAATGGGGAGGAAACATCCGAAGCAACTTGTGATCATTCCCTTCAGTTCCAATAAAGAAACAGTGAATTTCTATTGGAACAGCATTGGAGCGAATTGCATTACTGGAATTTATGAACCCTTTGGGTATACCATGTGTGAAACATTGGACCGGCGGGTACCGGCAATTGTTCAGAATATTGGCGGTCCGTCTGAGATAGCTGAGTCCGTCAAGGATTCAATTATTGAATATGAAGTGGATATGGATTTTGAAAAAGATAAAGACAATTTTTTTAAAGCTGTAAATGTTTTCTGGGATACATCCGCTGATGATAGACAGTCCATGGCAGAAAACGCCCGGACAGCCCTGGATCCTTTTCGCCCGGAAGTGATCAAGGAGGCATGGAAAAAAGTCCTCATAGAGACCAAACCCCGTTCTGTTCAACAATTGGATCCTGCCCATACAATTGACACCACTGGTGAGAGGACTTACGGGTATTAGTTTAGACTTACCTATTTTTTACACTGCCTGATTTGATCAGGATCATTCCGCTTGTTGGCGGTAAAGATACTTTTTCGGAAAGAGTTCGTTCGCCTTCAAGGTCAATTCTTTCAGCATCTGCAAGAACATGCCAATCCCCAACCGGTAAATTGAGTTTTAAAGATTTCTTGTAATCTCCATTCATTGCCACAAAAATATTATTGTCCAGTGCATATGCCACTGCAATTTTTTTCCCCAGGTTCACAAATTCATAATCCTCTGGTTCGCTGTGACGAAATTCAGGATAATTTTTCCTGATTTGAATTAATCCTTTATAATAGGAAACCAATTCTTCATTCAATTCTTTTTCATCCCAATTGAGCCAATTGGTTTCATTATCTTTCTCATAAGAATTGTGATCAATCTTTCCAATCTTTTTATCGGGGACATTCGTGTCAGAGATAACTTTGCTTCGTGCCCATTCCTGTCCTGCATGGAGAAAGGTAGTCCCCTGGCTGGTTAACAGGAACAATGCTGCCAATTTGTTTAACGTCAATTGATCATTCTCTACAAGGGAGTTTTCCAATCGGTCAGAAATCCTGTCATTTTCATCCACCTGTCCGCTGCCTATTCGAATGAAATCGCCCAGTGTATGGTCATCATGGCTCTCCAGGTAGTTTACGCTGTGCGCTACATTGATATATTGGCCGCCGGATTGCGTTAAGCTACCTGTAACATATCGCTGCAGACTTTTTTGAGAATTTTTGCCCTGCCAGCTTCCAAAAATAAAACCCAAATCGTCAATCGGGTTTTGTCCTTTTACACCATTTCGAAATTGGTCATTGAAGGATGCCCAGCCCATGTCAGAAAATCCTGCAGGGTCGTAACCGTTGCCCCAGGGTTCGGCGAGGATAATGACATTCGGGTTGAGGGTTTTCAATTCAGCGATGATCAGTTCCCTTGTTACCGGATCAATCAAATTTCCAAGGTCAAACCGAAATCCGTCCACATGGTATTCTGTCATCCAGTATTTCACACTTTCCAGGATCAGCTTCCGCATAGCGGAGTGTTCTGTTTTTGTGTCGTTACCGCAACCGCTGTGGGCGATGTAATTCCCTTTGGGATTCAGGCGGAAGTACATTTCCCTGTCAATATATTTGAACGGGTGATAATCGTAGTTGGAAACGTGATTGTAAACAACATCCATGATAACTGCAATATTTTCCCGGTGGAAAGCCTTGACCATGTCTTTGAATTCAGACACAGCCCGTCCATCTATTCCGTTCCATACACCGGGTGTATTGGCTCCGTCGGTGCCGTAGTAGGTTTCGGGAGCGAAGAAAAAGGTGGTCATGTAGCCCCAGTGGTTTCGGGCGTATGGATTCCAGGTGTTATAGATGGGTGCTGATTTATCTTTATAAGGAACTTCAACGTTAGCAAAGTCCTGGGCAGGGAGGATCTGAACAGCATTTACGCCCATTTCTTTGATGTGTGCAATACCGCCTTTCTGTTCGGGATCGATCAGTCCACGGTAAGTGCCCGGGATGCTTGAACCGGAACTGGAGTGGGCGGTCATGTCCCTGACGTGCATTTCGTAAATGATTAAGTCATTCTGGTCAATAGTGACCCAGGAATCATCTCCCCAATTATAATTGT
Organism: Fidelibacterota bacterium; assembly: GCA_012964235.1. Classification (GTDB taxonomy): domain Bacteria; phylum Fidelibacterota; class Marinisomatia; order Marinisomatales; family UBA8229; genus UBA8229. Next base: position 2,574 of record DTUJ01000177.1, on the reverse strand, counting down.
TATCCACTATCAATGACTTAGCAACATGGCGGTACGAATTTTGAGTGACTGCAGCTTTGGAATAAGGGTCAGCAACAATCACATTGGGATCATTCCCCAGATAATTACCTTTAAGACGGTAACCGTACAGGGTTCCTATTCCGGCGTTTTTCAAAAAGCAGGACCAGATTCCCTTTGTGGTTTTATTCATGGGATATTCGGTACCTGTTTCATCGTCATATTTTTGAAATATAACTAAAAACACCATATCAGCTTTGGGAGCCATAAGACGGAATTCTGTCTCTCCGTTCTTTATAAATGCTCCGTATGAAAGGATATCGTTCTCCATTTTTCCGACTCCTGTAAAAAGGGTTGTAGAAACAGTGGCTATTAATACTGCTTTTAATATATTCATTATATAATTTTAGTCATCAACTCATTTTTAAGTTGCTAAATTTAGACTGGTCTAGGGAAATAAAACATGAAGAAAGCTACACTTTTTATACTGGGAATTTGTTTGAGTTTCTGCTCAAGTCCAGTGTTGAAGGATATTACTTATCCCGTTCCAACTCTGGTTGTATACTTATCAGGTTTTAGTTGAGAAGGCTGAAACTGCTTTGAATCTTCCTCCATATTCATACGGATTTTTTCTTGGCATCAGATGAAAATACGCTTTGTACAACCTCTTTTTGTTTTGTTCATCTTTTCGGTACTGGTGTATGCCGATGACAGCTGGATGCTTTACGATGATACAGAAGTTGATGTCGTCGAGATCACCATTGATCCGGAAGACCTTGATTGGATTTACGACAATGTAGAGAGTGATTCCCTCCATCCAGCCGTTGTTCACTATTCCAACGAATGGTTCGATGAAACCATAGATAGCGTAGGATTTCGTCTCCGCGGCAACACCTCCCGGACTTCCGCAAAGAAGTCCTTTAAACTGGATTTTAATCACTTCGTGCCGGGACGGGACTTTTATGGCATGGAAAAGATCAACCTGAACGGCGAGCACAACGACCCGTCCATCATTCGCAGCAAACTCTGCTGGGACTTGTTTCATGATATCGGTGTGATCTCTTCCCGGGCAACTCACATCGCGGTGTACATCAACGGGGATTATTACGGGCTATACATTTCTGTTGAACACGTTGATGATGAATTTCTTGCAAAAAATTATGCTGATGACAGCGGTAATCTCTGGAAATGTCTGTGGCCTGCGGATCTCACATATCGCGGCGATGACCCGGAAGACTACCATCCTTATTACGATGAGGAACGTCCCTACAACCTGAAAACAAATGAGGATGAATATGATTATTCTCAGTTAGCAAGACTGATTGAAATTATTAACCAGACACCGGATGAAACATTCCCCGATTCTCTTGAGGCAGTTTTTCATGTGGAGGAAGTCCTGAAATATTTCGCGATGAATGTTCTTGTCGGAAGCTGGGATGACTACTGGTTTCTGATGAATAATTACTACCTTTACCACGAGCCCAATGAAGACCGCTTCCACTGGATTCCATTTGACTATGATAATTCATTCGGTGTAGACTGGTTTAGCATTGACTGGACAGCCACCAATCCTTATGAATTTCCGATCATTGATGGCGGTCCACGACCGCTGGCAGAGCGGTTGATGGACAACAACCAGTACCGCGATCTCTACAGTCACTTCCTCCAGTATTTTCTTGAAAACGTGTATCCCCTTTCATTCTGGGAAAACCACATTGATACTCTGTACAGTTTAATATATCCCTGGGCGGAAATTGACGTGTATCGCACCCTTGATTATGGATTTACCTTAGATGATTTCACACAATCCTATTCTTCAGAGCACTACGAAAACCAGCATGTAAAACGAGGAATAAGGGAGTTTGTTAATTTGCGGGTCAACTCATTCACGGGTGTCCTGCAATACACCGGTGCGCCTCCGATTGTTTATGACATAGTCTGGGAACCTAAAAACCCTCAACCGGAAGACAGTATTCATGTGACAATATCCGCATTTGGGAGTAATAGTGTTGAAAATGTAATTATTCATTACTACGATGCTCCTATTCCGGATTACACGGAATATCCCATGGAATTCAATCCGGTTCCCAATACAAAACTGGTGGAGGAATCGGATCGCTGGACCGGAACAATCCCGCCTCTAGGCAGTGGCATGACCGGCTATTTCGAAATTTATGTGGAAGATGGGAATGGGCAAGGTGCGGTTTTTCCAAGACATGAGAAAATAACTTTACAAACACCGGGTGTCCCAACCGATGAACTGGTGATCAATGAATTTCTTGCAAAAAATGACGAAACCAACATGGATGAAGCAGGTGAATATGACGACTGGATTGAAATTTACAATACTTCCGGTGAAGATATTGATCTAAGCGGGATGTATCTTACCGACAAATCCGATAATCTCACAAAATGGCAGTTCCCATACGGCGGAGTTATGCTGGAAGCAGGGGGCTATCTGTTAGTCTGGTGCGATGAAGACCAGGAGCAGGGAGCTCTGCATACCAATTTTAAACTTTCAACCGAAGGTGAGTTCATTGCCCTGACTGCAGAGGACGGAGTTACAATAACAGATTC
>DTUJ01000176.1 GCA_012964235.1 Fidelibacterota bacterium | reverse complement strand
TTAGACTTTTATAGCATTTAATGACAATTGATCAAATCGCCATATTTAGCATTATTATATTGACTTTTACCCTATTTGTCTGGGGAAAATGGCGTTATGATATTGTAGCTATTATTGCCTTATGCACCCTGTTTATTTCCGATCTGGTATTTGGGGGTAAAAATTCAAGCTTGATTATGGAACCTTCCAATATATTCCTGGGTTTTGGCCATCCTGCGGTTATCACGGTGGCTGCTGTACTGATTATCAGCCGAGCACTATGTAATTCTGGAGTAGTGGATGTCATTTCACGTCAAATTGCACCTTTATCAAAATATCAGATAGCTCATATTTCAAGCTTAAGTGGAGTCGTATCAATGTTCTCTGCAATTATGAACAATGTAGGGGCGCTGGCCCTCATGCTGCCAGTAGCACTTAAAACCTCTGTTAAACAGAAGCGTTCACCCACTGTTTTACTCATGCCCTTGGCATTTGCCAGTATTCTGGGAGGAATGATCACCATGATAGGCACACCTCCGAATATCATTATTTCTACTCTCCGCGAAACCCAGTATATGAAACTTAAGACCCAGGCCATTGAAGATAATACCTCTCAAGCGGCTGAATACCTTGCATCCCAGAATATTAATGTTGAGCAGTTTCATCCTGAACCATTTGGAATGCTGGATTTCAGTCCGGTTGGAGGGATCATTGCCATCCTGGGGGTACTGTTTGTAGCACTGATCGGTTGGAGGTTCATCCCAAAAGAATCTTATAAAAAACCAGGCACTGAATCGTTGTTTTCCATGGATGAATATATAACGGAGATTCGTATTCCCAAGGGATGTAAATTTATTAGTAGGAAGATCGGAGAGATCGAAAAATATACGGAAGACAGGCTCGCAATAATTGGGGGTATTGCGAAAAATGGTAACACCTATATTCCGCGGCACGATCAAATTATACAGGAAGGAGACCGATTTCAAATTCAGGCTGATCCTGTAGATTTGAAGTTAATGATGGATGAGTATGGCCTCAGGCTTACAAAAAAAATGCGGGAACGGATAGATCAGCTGAAAGATGAAGATACCACTTATAAAGAAGTATTAATTATGCCTGATACACCACTTGTAAAACGGGACCGGACGTATTTTCGAAGACATACCTCAAATTCACTTATACTTATGGCTGTTGCACGGCAAGGTCGGCCAATCCGTAAACGTTTGGGGGATGTCATATTTCGTGTGGGAGATGTGCTTCTTATCCAGGGGAATATAGATAATCTTGATGATAATATCAGCTCCCTAAACCTGGTACCACTTGCCCAGAGGGAAGTACAAATAGGTGTATTTTCGCGGGTCAGCCTGGCGCTATTAATTTTTGGTGGGGCCATTTCTCTTATTATGGCAGGCATTCTGCCTACCACACTAGCATTTGTTGGAGCCATTTTAATATATATATTTACAGGCATCCTTCCTATTCGTGAACTCTATCAGCAGATAGATTGGCCCATAATTGTCCTGCTCGGAGCGATGATCCCCGTGAGTGATGCGTTGCAAACAACCGGAAGCACCCAGTTAATTGCTGAATTTATTGTAAGTATAACAGGAAGTTTCCCAAGCTGGTCGGTTCTGGTTATTATCATGGTACTGACTATGTGTTTTTCAGATGTCATAAATAATGCTGCCACTGCCCTCATTATGGCACCTATTTCAGTTGGTATTGCTGTATCTATGGGCGTGAGTGCGGATCCCTTTTTGATGGCTGTTGCTGTAGGAGCATCTTGTGCTTTTCTAACTCCAATTGGCCATCAGTGTAATGCACTGATCCTCGGGCCTGGCGGCTATCGGTTTTCTGATTACTGGAGAATGGGATTGCCCCTGGAGATTCTTATTGTTATTGTGGGCACCCCCTTGATACTTCGTTTCTGGCCATTTTAATAATTTTATTAGCCC
>DTUJ01000175.1 GCA_012964235.1 Fidelibacterota bacterium | reverse complement strand
ACTGATCGTATTTCCCAATGTTTTCATAAAAATGAAGGTCTCTGACAACTTGCATTTGTTCAAGCATGGAGTATTCATCTTGGTAATAGTCAACAAAAAGATTACAATTTTCATTTTCATTTGATTCATTATCATAGAAACATTCTGATGATTCAATTCGTCCTTCGTACAATATTTCCAAGGAATGTGTTCCATAGATAATTACATCAAATAAAGTGGTATCTCCAAAATCATATTCATCACTATCTGAAAACAAATCTTGGATCAAGTATTGGTATTGATTTTCAGACCATATCAACCTTGTTAATGGAGTGTTTCTTATCCACCTGTTAAAATCCCAATGTTCATCAGCGAATGCTTCAAATTCCAAACGTAAATTTTCAGCTTTTTTATTTAACTGGACTATTCCTATAATGCCGGCTGCCTCGATGCCGCCAAAAAGTGCAGTCTTCCACCAGGGAGACTTATTGTACATTTGTCCCCAGCCCGGAACAACCAATGATCGAAGCAAAGCACGGGCAGGATATGACTTTATTGCAGTATCCTGTGCTGTTGTAATTGAATCCTGAAAATTGTAAAATTCTGATTCAAAAGTGAAAGATGCTTCAAATCGATTATCATAGCTTGATAAAATCCCATTTCCAAACAATGTTGTTAAAATAAAAAATAAAATGAGCGAAAAATATTTCATGCCTTTATCCTCTTCTTAAAAACTGAATAATAGAGTAAAGTACCACCGATTTTTATTCCCATAATGAAACCTTTCTCTCCCTACCGATTTTTCAAATTCATCCAGTCCTCGATGAATTTCCAATCCAATTGCAGTGGGGAAGTTATAAAAAGAAAACCCTTGAAACCGCCATTGAAATCCAATTGATCGTTTTAATTCAAATTGATGAAAAAAGTTTCCCTCCTCAGGGTTCCAGGCATCTCCTGCTTGTATTATTAATCCAACAACACTATTCTGTAGAATAAACCATCCTAACGGATAATGTTTTTCACGAAAAATTGGAGCCCGTAGTGCTAATTCGCCGAGTGCCATACGATTGCCTTCGATGCTGTAGAAGGGATACCCTTGAATTCCCACCAGTCCACCCCCAAAAAAATTAAAGAAAGAATCAGCTTCTGTATTTGATAACCACCCAAGGTTCGTTTCAGCAGAAATTGTCCATCGGTTGGTCTGGGGAATTTCCCAGTGTATTTTACCATCCATTGTAACACGTACCAAATCATGAGGATTGAAATCTTCAGTCAGAGTTCCTGCTTCGGATAGATTTAATCCATCAATAAAGTCATTATCCTCATAAGCCATATCCAGGCTGTATTCAAATCCATTTGACGGATTAATAATTCCATCCGATCTTGGCTTTTTTGCTATTGTATTCAATCGAAAACCTGATATCCACCCTCTGTAATAATCATATGCAACTCCAGCCTCAATTCTAGGGTTTGTACTTGTTTGTTCTACCGTTTCTTTTATTGAGGCTCTATATCTCTGCCATATTGAATACAATTCCAGATTATGAGAACCTCTCACAGGAAACCTTAAACCACCCCGAAACTGGACGAGACGAAATTTTAGGTTATCATCAACAGGAATAACTGAATATTGATTTTTTTCATTGATGTTTCTGGTTAAATAATAAGTCTCTATAAATAGTGTCGGGAAAAACCTCTTAAACTCAAAAAGAAAAAACAAATCAAGGTCTTTGAGTTGGTTAATTGATACACCACCAAACAAGGTGAGCCTTTCAAGAATCTCACTGGAATAAAAGTAAAATCCTGGCTTCACCGTTCCGTAATCTGCCATAATTTTTGGAAGAATAAACATGGGTGGAAAATTGTCCTCATAAGTTGATGCAATGGAAGTATCCTGCTCCAATAAGGGTGGCTGAATATTTTCATTCCTCAGAAAATAGGTAGATGAATACCCAACAT
>DTUJ01000174.1 GCA_012964235.1 Fidelibacterota bacterium | reverse complement strand
CTGATGACGGGGATTATAGTGAGCATGTCTTTGATGTTCAGCTTGCATATCCTGCAGATAATCTGATTACACTTACCTGGGATAACACGGGCTGGGCAGATCTCGGCACATTTATCCTCCAGGATGCTTTTGGTGGTGCTATGATCAATGTTGATATGACTACACAGAGTAGTTTGGTCTTAGATAATCCTGCCTTCAATACGTTGAAATGGATGGTAACACCTACGGAACCTGATGGAGGCGAGGAAGAGGGAGGCTTGAGTGTGGCTATTGATTCTTCAAATGTTGCAACGGTTACCTATACTGCTGGATGGACTGGAAGCGGAGAGATTACCTTTATCGCGACGGACCAGACGGCAACTGCGTTGTCTGGTTCAGACAATGCCGTCTTCACCGTGGAACCATCTGTAACAATTGTTGAAGAAGTGGAAATTCCCACTGTGTTTACACTTCATCAGAACTATCCAAATCCGTTTAATCCGGTGACAACACTCAGGTATGATCTTCCAGATAATAATCATGTAAAATTAACAATATATGATCTTAATGGGAGAGAGATAAACCGATTAGTGAATACAAATCAGCCTGCAGGGCACAAGTCAGTACAATGGAATGCTACAGACATGCATGGCAAGCCTGTAAGTGCTGGAGTCTATCTCTACCAGATACAAGCAGGGGAGTTTGTCCAAACTAGGAAAATGGTGTTGTTGAAATAAAATTTTGAATAAAAAAGAGAGTTTAAACGTTACTTCTGCAAGTTATCCTCTTTTAAGGGTTAATAGCCCGTATTATAGGTAGATTATCTTTTAAAACGGGTTTTTTTACATTGATGAATAAGTTTAAACTTATTATTCAGGGGGAAACAGGGATCTTTACAGGGTTTTTTAAAAGTCCTAATGTATTTGCCTCCTCAAAACTGAATGTGACAATTACAAAAGGGGATACCGGTTTATTTCTTGATAATGTAATTTATGACACAGAGGAGATCACTAATCTTGAGAGGACCAATGTGAGACTCCATTATTTGTTACATAATGAAATTCTTGTGAGTTTAATGCAGTCAGGCTTTGAAGCAAGAAAGGGAAAAGGGACCAGAAGCCCGGTGAGCTTGGATGTGAAAAAAGAAATAATGAAAACGAGATTGGATGTCTTTTTTGAAAATAAACACTGAAATAACTCGTATATTTGGATCAGAGAATATTATATGATGGGAAAAATTTGGTTTATCTTATCCCTGGTTGTAGTGATCGGGTACATTCTTTACAGGAAAAAACTAAAACAAATGAAAGACTGATGCTTTAACGCATTGCTGCCGTTAATCATTTCCTTTTTTCCAGCCCATACATACTTGAATTGTAATTTAATCCAGGGACTCCACATATTATGTGTGGACTAATTAAAATATTTTACAGTAAAATGTACATGCTTGTGAATAAGATTTTCATTGGATATCCCTCCCATATTCAGCCTATTTGTTGAATAGGTTCATATAATCAGTAATCTTTTGATCCAATATTTAGTCGTTTATGTATGATTTAATTTTTAACGATCAGAATCTTGGTGACACCGGTTCACCAAAATATTTTGATTTATCTGAGCATTTAGTTCCCATTTCAGCAATGGACAAAAGGGAGGTAAAACCGTCCGGCATGTTTACTATAAAACTGGAGCTTGGAGAATTTATGCAAGAGTATCCAGACAGGAATGTATATGATGCTTCCCAGGGGGATGGGGGTTTCAGCCTGGGTGGCATTCCTCCTGAGGAACTTACAGAGGCACTGTTAAGGTATCTTCCTCAAAGCCGATCAACTCAATATGGCAATCCAATCGGCCGTGAAGATGTTCGTGAAGCGGTATTCCATAATTACTATGGTTTTGATGCCCTGACAGGCCTTACTCCAGATAACGTTATTTTTGGTGATGGCGGCAGAGATTTGCTTCAAAAATGGTACCAGCTGATTGTAAGCAATGCGAATCGTTGTGGGGATATTGTACTTGTTTCTGCCGCTCCATGGGGATCGTATGCACAGGGGACGTATATCAATGGCATCAATACACTCATGGCACCTGGTACTCCGGAGAACGGATTTAAGTTTACCACTGAAGCGATAGATGTGTCTCTGGAATTTGCTTTAGCAGATAATCGAAGAATTTCAGGTATTGTTTTCACCAGTCCAGATAATCCAACGGGGAATTATTCCAGTTATGATGAATTAATCAATTTGATTGAATACAGCGTTGAAAAAGGGATTACACATATTTTTGTTGATCTCATCTATCAAGTGGTTACGGATCCGGAAGTTGGATGTTACGATGTTAACAAATTATATAATGCCCTCTCAAAGGAAGCAAAACAATCAGTTGTATTTATGGATGGACTTACTAAAGCTGCAGGTGGTTCTAATCTTCGCAACGCTCATATGGTCGTTGGAAATGACCATTGGGTTCATTTGTTAAAAGGATTGGCAACCCATACGGTTTTCCCCAATGCTTTAGGAGAGGCTGCAGCTCTTGAAATTTATGGGCAAGAGAATCCAATAGACCATCCCTGGGTAAAACGCGTCACGGGCCCAACAGCAAAAAGCCGGGCATTTGTCCGTGAACGGTTCCAGAAGCTGGGATATAAATTTATTTGTGACCAGGGTTATTACGCCTTTATCAATATTTGGCCTTATTTAAGGAAAGTAATTCCAAAAGGAATAACAATTGCTGATGGTCAGGGTAGCCAGAAAAACCGGATTGATACAGCCGAAGATTTAAAAACCTATTTGACCACCAAATGTGGTGTAGCAATCATACACGGTACGGTATTTAATCAGCCTCATTTTATTCGTTTTTCATATGCTAATGATCCTGTATATACTGAAGGGGCAATTCAACGATTGCATGATAGTGTAACAGCCCTTGAATAATTCTTTTTTCCAGTTTTAATATTTCTTTTTCAGTAAATTCAATAAAATGAACACACTGTTCTTCTACTTTTTTTTAGCATTAGGCGTTTCATTCCTCTGTTCTCTTTTAGAATCAATAATATTATCTATTACCCATTCCCATGTAGCTGTTCTTGCAAAGACAGGCAGCCAGGCCGGTCGTTTATTGGAAAATATGAAAGAAAATATTAACAAACCGTTAGCTGCTATTCTCACTGTGAACACAGTCGCAAATGTTGTTGGTGCTGCCGGTGTGGGAGCCCAGACAATGAAGCTGTTTGGAAGTGAATGGGTTGCCATCCTTACTGGACTCTTAACTTTATGTATCCTTATTTTTTCAGAAATTATCCCTAAAACTCTTGGGACAGTCTATTGGAGGCCTCTTGCAGGTCCGGCTGTGTACATGATAAAAGGGCTTATTTATATGACATATCCATTTGTTTTTCTCTCCAATTATTTTTCCAAGATCTTCACTTCGGCAAATCATCAACAGAAAGTATCAAGGCAGGAAGTGGTTGCAATGGCAGAGATGGGCGAAGATGAGGGATCCATCAGGGAGAAAGAAAGTGATATAATAGAAAACCTGTTTAACTTAAACGATGTTGTTGCTGAGGATGTGATGACGCCGCGATCTGTGGTTTTTGCGCTTCAAAAAGACAGCACCGTGGGTGATGTGGTAGGAGAACATACGCCAATTGCTTTTTCGCGGATTCCTATTTTTGATAAAGACATGGATGATATTCTGGGTTTTGTTCACAGGTATGATTTAGTGAATAAGCAAGCGGAAGATCAGTTTCATATTAAAATGAAGGATATTTCAGAACCAATCCATACGGTTAAGCAGGAGGATTCTATCGCATCAATTTTGGATGAATTTGTTCGGCGACGCCAGCAAATATTTATGGTTATTGACGAGTTCGGGACAACAACGGGGCTTATTACATTAGAAGATGCTATTGAAACATTGCTTGGAGTTGAAATTGTAGATGAGCATGACTCAGTAGTTGATATGCGAAAATTAGCAACTGAAAAATTTCGCAGAAAACGAGGGAAAAGGAGAGAGAGTTAAGTTTTATGAATCTCACTAAAATTGGAATGTTGTTAATACTCTTTATTTTCCTGAAGGCATATTTTTAATTTTAAAATCCTCTCATATTAGCTGCAATGAAGCGGGCATTTGTTTGTTTATTTAGTTTTGTATTTATTTTTTCTGCATCAGATCGCAGGACACAGTACTTCCTTACCGAACATGATTTTTTATCTAACAATTCGTCACCTAAGATAGCAGTTACAGGACAAAGTTATTATCGGGTTGAATATGATTCCAATGATCGGGTAATAACAAAATCTAAGATTGATGAAAGAAAAAAAGTACTGACGGTAGAAGTATATAATTATGATGATTCAACGGGGATCCTTCGTGAAAAAAATATATTCAATGAAAACAGAAAACTGCTCAGCAGAACTGTATTTCAACAGGAGGAAAACTCAATCAAGTTTTTACAATATATTTACAATATGGATTCCATAGAAGTTTTTGGGGATAGATACACTCAAACAATATTTCAGGATGATGAAAAACCTACCGTCCATGAATTTTTTGATGTGAATGGGTACAACTACGGGAAAATAACATTTTTCTATGATTCATTAGGGAGAATATCTTCCCAAGTGTGGATTCAAATGCCCTCAGAACGTGTAATCAGAAGATGGAAATATGTTCCGATTCAGGAAACAGATATAACCCGGATTATGGAATATGATTCACTGGGAGCACTTATAATCGATGTAAAACTGGATAGCCAGGGAAGAGAGGAGATACTTACCTTTACAGCGCCTGAAGATTTCAGTTTTGTGGATCATACCAGGACTTCTTTTATAATGGAAGACAATCTGGAAAACGGAGAAATTATTTGGATTGAAGTGGATACCGTAGAGAACAGGATGGATTCTACGAGGATCCATCATCTTCATGGCGAAATGTTATCACCTGGTGCCTACAATATATTGCCACCGTCTCCTTTAATTGATGGTCATGTTTATCACATTATGTTTCGTGGAACAACAAAGCACGGGAACGTAGCTATTCAGAAGATGATCCGGGAAGTAACATATGACATCTCTGCTCCTGAGATAACATTACTGATGGACTCAAGAATTTCCCGGCCGGAAGTTGCTTATGACACGAGTGAACCTCTTAAATCAGCAATTTTTAACTGGTTGCCTGGTTTTCCCAATGATAGCATTGCTTCCATCGAGGTCCAGTTTTCAGAAAAGGATTTGAATAAGGCAAATAAAGGAAAATTTATTCTAGAGAATAATCCGGATTTAGTTGATAGCGTACAATATGATGTATCCATGATCGGAATTGATAGAGCGGGGAATATGAGTAAAACAGCAGTCGCATTGGGAATTCAATGTGATAAGACTCCTCCCATTAAGGTCTTGAGCCCACAAGTGGGAGAATATGTTAATAATATGAATTTACATTTCTCTCTTAATGAGGATTTGAATAAAGGGACGTTTACAATTGCACGTTCTGAGGAATCCAATCATCCTCAAGTGCTTTCCGTAGTGAGCATTCCGGATACATTATTAATAATAGGTGAGCATAGCTTTAATTTGGAGGAATCTTATTCATTTGTTGATGGAATGGTTTATAGTTTAACTATTTTTTGCAAAGATAGATTTGGTTATGATTCCAATAGGGAAACAATTGATTCTCTTCATTTTGATGTGACCCCACCTGTTGTTTCCTTAGTAGATCCATTGAACGATTCGTATATAAACCATAATGGATTTACATATTCAACAGATGAACCATTGAGCCTGGCAAAACTTCAATGGGAAAATATTGGTATGATTCAAGATTCTTTTGCTCCCCATGAATTTAATCTAAACCTGGCAGAATTATTTCCGGGAGATTCAGTTCAAATTTCTTTTGACGATTCCCTTACATTAGTTGACAGTGCTCAATACCGGTTAACCGTTATTGGATTTGATTTAGCAGGAAATCAGAGCGAAACCATATTCATCGAACCCATTACTTATGATATTTCTCCTCCCATTATTTCCGAAGTTAATCCTCCAAATAATTCTTTTGTAAATTCGGTTGATATATCACTGTCCATCAGCGAAGATTTGCAGCTTGGAAGTGCTGTATTTTTTCAAGTTGATGGGAGAACAGATTCATTATCTCCGCACTCACTTCAATTCTCAGGAGAAATGTTGCACATTGGTCCACATGACAGCCTCGATTTCAATCAGTATAACTTATTAAGTGACAGCAGTATTTATGATATTGAAATATCTGGACAGGATTTAGCCGGAAACAATGCCAAAGTACATAAAATCACAAACGTTACTTATGATATTTCAGATCCAATCATTTCTGAGGTGTATCCACCTGAAAATTCGTTTATAAACAAAGACAGTTTAGCTTTTGTACTGAGTGAGGATATACAATACGGGTGGTATAAACTGACAAATGAAAATGAAGAAATGGTCGTCACTTCAATATTCGATAAGGAACAGCTTAAAGAATCCTTTCATTTTGGAACATTTTCTTTTGATGAAAACGAAGTAGACGGAATTGTGAATACCTTAACCTTTAATTTATTGGATTTTGCTGGGAATCGATCCCACATATCGTTTGACAGCATTACTTTTGATTTTACCCCTCCACAAATACAGTTATTTGTTGATTCTTATATTAATAAACCGAAAATAAAATTTGACGCTAGTGAATACCTCCAATCCGGGACAATGGTTTGGCTTCCCGGTTGGAATATTGATATTATTGATACAGTGTCCATTCAATTCACCGAAGCTGATTTTAATTTTTCTGAGAAAACTGAATTTATTCCCATGGAAATGCAGAAAATAGAAAATGGTGGTTTGAAAGACAGCATAATATACACGGTTTCATTTGAGGGGATAGACAGAGCAGGAAATGTGAATGATCCTGTACAAATCTCTGATATTCATTTTGATATAACAAATCCTGTTATCACAATTGCCCCACCGGAAAAAAATATTTATCTTGCACATATAGAAGTAAATTACACACCCAACGAGGAATTATCTTCCTGTACAATCGAAATATTATCTAATGAAAAAGAATCACTTCATAATTTTGATGTAGAAAAAACCCTCTTAAATGCTAAGGAAAATACTATTGATATAGTCCCATTTTATGAGTTTGAGGATGTGCAAAATTATTACATCAATATCTCCGGGATTGACCTTGCTGGAAATAGTTCAAAAATTGCATCAGTTTCAGGAATTTATTTTGACGATGTCCCTACAGAAGTGATAATAATTTATCCTGCAGAAGGTGGATTTATTAATAATAGGGAAGTAAGTTATTTTTTGAATGAGCCCCTCATGTCTGGGGATTTTTTCTGGGAACAAACAGGAGGTCCTCCGGACTACTCAGCACCCCATCAAGTTTCTCTTGTAAATGAAGAATTAACTAAAGGTGAAAAGCCCTATATCACCCTGACCAATTCACCTGTTCTCAGGGACAGTGCGATTTATAAAGTAAGATTTGCCGGTGTGAACATGGCTGGCAGTGGTTTGGATTCAATCATCGTTCCAAATGTAACTTTCGACGTTACATTGCCTCAGTTCTATGATGTGCTACCAAAAGACAGTACCACCTTTAATTCTGCATTGTTCTATCATGTGAGTGAAGATTTAAAAAGCGGCACAGTTTCTTGGTTTACTCCTGAGACGGATTCTGCTCAGGTATTTTCGTTTGATTTGCAAACAGAAGACTTAAGTAAGGGTGCGCATGAAATCGTTGTTTATGAAAGATTTCAGGGAATTGAAGAAGGCAAAAGTTATTTGGTAGAATTTACAGGGGTTGATCTTGCCGAAAATGAGTCGGTACCATTTACAATCTCAAAAATAGTTTATGATATTACTCCTCCCGTGTTCACCAATGTGATTCCCTCAACGGAATCCTATTTAAATTCACCGGATATTTCATACGAAATCAATGAAGATTTACACTCCGGTTCATTTAGTTGGGATTATGGCTGGAGAAGAGAATTTAAATATGATTTTGAATTGGATGAATTGGGAAGTGGTGGCCATGTACTAAAAAATGTATTGCCTCAAGATGTGTTAGATGAGGATAGAGATAATAATCTAATTATCATTGGTACAGATTTAGCAGGAAATTCTTCTAGTATGGAATTAAGCAATATTGTATATGATGTTACCCCGCCAGAATTATTTATCAAATATCCCGAAACGAATGATGTTCTGACAACATTTGAATTTGCCTTTACAATTTCGGAAGTTTTAAAAGATGGCAGATTTATTTGCACTCAAACGGCAGGTACGTTTGATGAGAAGTCTCCAAGGTTGATTCAATTGTCAGGATATGAACTGGAGAAAAGCCAGAAGTCAAAAAAACCTCCTTTGAACAAAACTATATTGAATAATGGTTCGGTATATGAAATAGAGTTTAAAGGAGTGGATTTTGCTGACAATTTCGCACAACCTTCTGTGGTGAGTAATGTATTATTTGACAATGAAAACCCGGAAATAATCATCTTAGCTCCCGCTAACAATGAGATAGTGTATGGTGCCAGCATAAGTTATTCTCTTTCTGAGAATCTTAAGGAAGGCAAAATTATGTGGAAGAAAAAAGAGGGAAAATTTTCTTTAATGCGTTTGATACTCTCATTGTTTAGTTTTCTTGCTTCCGATTCAAAAGAGACTGATATGGTTGAAGAGGAATTGACCAAGGGAGATCACATAAAAATAGTTCCTTACAATCAAACTGAATTAAAAACTGGGAAAATTTATTCTCTTACAATTCAAGGGGTTGACATGGGAGGAAATATTGGAAATTCTGCTATCATCCAAGAAATACAAGTAATGAATCCTTCTAAATAAAAAAGATAAAATATTGTCGGTGATCAATTTGAATTATTTCGCTTTTCTTTGTTTTTATATTATTGTATTAACTTGTCCTTTATAGGAATTGGAGTTCATTAGGATAAAAGGTAAATTCGCCGGAAAATTTTAGGAGAAAATTAATTCATGGCAAAAAAACAGTTGAGTTTTGCTGAAAAAGCAGCGAAAAAGAAGAAAAAAGGATTTAAGTCTGTAAAATTCATTAAGAGTTTCCGATCGGAAAAAACAGGGCATTGGCGTTTCAAAGAACGAATTTTTAATTTAATTGGGGGTGAATCTATTGATAGCAGAATTTCCAATATTTCCTCCCAT
>DTUJ01000173.1 GCA_012964235.1 Fidelibacterota bacterium | reverse complement strand
CTACCCCAGGATGGGCGACTCACAATCAAAACAACCGAAAAGGAAATTGATGTCCGGGTGTCCATTCTTCCAACAATCTATGGAGAAAAGATTGTAATGCGTCTTCTGGATAAAACCGGGTTTGCCTTCAATTTGGAATCTCTTGGGCTTGAAAAAGAATTATATCAAATTTTTAAGAAAGTTATTGCCCGGCCTTATGGAATGATTATTGCTTCCGGCCCCACGGGATGTGGAAAGTCCACGACCCTGTATGCCTCATTGAAGGAAATAAAAAATGACCTGATTAACATAACAACTGTTGAAGATCCCGTAGAATACCATTTAGATGGAATCAATCAGGTTCAGGTTTTTGAACATATTGGGCTCACTTTTGGAGCCTCTTTAAAATTTATTCTGCGCCAAGACCCGGATATATTACTCGTCGGTGAAATCAGAGACCAAGAGACTGCTGATATTGCCATAAAATTCTCCCTTACAGGACATTTGGTTTTTTCAACTCTTCATGCCAACGATGCAGTGTCCACCATTACCAGGCTCTTAGATCTGGGCGTACCTCCTTTCTTGGTGGGAGCTTGTGTGAAACTGGTCATGGCACAACGACTGGTGAGAAAAATATGTTCTCACTGTCGTGAAGAATATGACCCCAGTGACGAGGAACTTAAACTGGTTGGTTTAAACCGGAAAAGGTTAAATGGAAAGAAATTGCATCAGGCAAAAGGTTGCCGGGAATGCAGGAACACAGGTTATCTGGGGAGAACTGGTATTTTTGAATTAATTCCAATGACCAGAAAAGTTCGAGCCCTGATCTATGACAACGCTAATGAAGATGAGATTCGTTCCTGTGCACTTGAAGAAGGTATGGTAAACATGAGGGAAAGTGGCCTTAGAAAAATTCTGGATGGCAATACTACGATTAAAGAGGTGTTGCGGATTACAATGGAAGATATATAAATAAGCAAATTTTATCAAGCGGGTAGTGTGATATAAAATTCATTAATTTTTCCTATAAATAAGATAAAATGGCTGTATTCCAATACGTGCTTAAAGATACCTCTGGTAATCGAAAAGAAGGAGAGATTAAAGCGGGTACACTTGATACTGCTATCCAGACACTTACCGCCCAGGATCAGGTTATTATTACTATTAAGGAACAGGATACATCCTGGGATTTTCTAGGACCCTTCCTGGATGAAATCAACCTTTCCTTTGAGCGGCTGAAAAACCGTATCCCACTAACAAATCTGGTATTTTTTACCCGGCAGCTGGCTACAATGTTTGCTGCAGGGTTAACCATTGAACGTTCTGTACAAGGGTTGGCTGCAGACGAGAAACACCCCCGGCTGAAAAAAGTATTGAACAAAGTTGTCCAAAATGTCCGCCAGGGTTTAAATCTATCTGCAGCGTTCCAGCGTCATCCAGGTGTGTTTAACAACCTCTATATTGCCATGATAAAAGCTGGTGAAGTCAGCGGAAATTTGGATGAAATACTGGATCATTTGGCTACCTATCTGGAAAATATAGATGACACCCGCCGGAAGGTGCGTTCTGCTATGACCTATCCTATCTTTATGCTGGTTTTTATGGCAACCATGATTACAGCTATGTTTATCTGGATAATCCCAACATTTTCGGAAGTATATGCCCAGTTGGGAAGCAAACTTCCAAAAGCAACCCAAACTCTGGTCGCGCTCAGTGAATGGATCAGCCTGAATATTGGTGCTATTATTTTATTCAGTTTTTTATTTTTCCTGGGTATTTGGACGATCTCCAAGACAAGAAGAGGTGGTTTGTTCATTGATACGCTGATTTTAAATCTTCCCGTATTCGGATCACTAAATAAACAATCAATCCTAAACAAATTTTGTAAAACTTTTGGCATTCTCATTGGAGCAGGAGTTCCTGTCTTGGAATCTACCCTGCTCTTAAGCAAAGTAGTGGATAATCGTGTTTATGAGGAAGCCATCCT
>DTUJ01000172.1 GCA_012964235.1 Fidelibacterota bacterium | reverse complement strand
GCGCACCCAGAACATGAATTCGGTGGAGTCATTTCAGGTGATTCTGTACGACTCTCAAGTACCACCATATGGTGATGGAAATATTCTGATTCAATATAAGATATTTAACAATACCTCTTCTGGAAATTACATTGGAGGTACACCCATCCATGGTGGATACAGCACCATTGGAATAGAAAACCCCATGAGCAATGATGGCCTGCAATATACATTCAATAACGACTATGCTCCAGCTGCATCTGAATTGGAAGATGGGTCAGCGCTATTGATAACAACGGCACTGTTCGAAGGGCCAATAGCACTTTTTGATTTTACAATTGATAATTACACGGTCTTTTTCAGCGATCTTTCCATGGTTGGCTATTTTGTTGATTTGATTGACTGGTTATGGGATTTTGGAGATGGTAACACCTCCGAAGAACCTTCCCCAATTTATTATTATTCATCACCCGGCACATACCAGGTAAGCCTGGTGGTCACCAGCAGTGCAGGCCTTGTGAGTGATACGTTTGTAGCAGAAGTGGTCATTGAATCCTGCTCTGGTCCTACTGATGACTGTGGTGTTTGTGGCGGTTCGAATACATATCTTGACTGCAACGGTCAATGCGGGGAATGGACTCCAATCTGTACTGATGAAGATTATGAAGGATATGCAGGTCCTTCAGCCTGTGAAGGCTATATAGGTGTTGGCTCTGAGTATGTCTATGCTGACAACGGAGGGTTTGATGATTGTGGAATATGTGAGGGAGATAACTCAAGTTGTACTGGCTGCACCAATTTAGAAGCAGACAATTATGATCCTTATAATATTTTTGAAGATGGTAGCTGTACCTATATCTTTTATGGTCCCGGCTATGCCATAAACTTTGATGGTGAGGATGATTACATAGAAATCATTGAGAATGATTTGGGTGGTGTTTTTGATGACGAATCTATTGCATTTACATTTTCTGTCTGGGTTGCGTCTCCTGCTTCAGGTATGGATTCCGAATATGATGCAATTGTTTCACATGCTGAGGATTCTGGAAATGGAAATTTTTCCATTGGTATAAGATCTGATGGGAATGTTGAGGTTTTTATAAAAAATCCCTGCGGAGACAATGTGCTGGCCCTTGGCGAAGGAGAAATACAGCCGGGAGGCTGGCACCACATTGCTGTGACTTTTTCATCCGGAAATGTATCAGCATATCTGGATGGTAATGTGTATAATGATCAAACATGCGGAAGTACGATGGTAGAAGCAGGAGACGCAATTTTGTTACTGGGTGCTTCTTTGCACAACAATATTTATTTTAATGGAGTGTTGGACGAAATGCGAATATGGGATAACGCCCGGGGTTTTGAAGAGATTCAGGCAGATATGTTTGATGGAATTGACCCTGATTCCGAAGGGTTGGTAAGCTATTGGAGGTTTGACGAGGATGAAGGGGAAACAGCCTTTGATGCAACATCCGGAAATAACGATGGCCAATTAAACGGAACACCTGAAAGAATTGAATCAACCGCACCATTTACTATGCCTCCTTTCATCACATTGACTGCTTCTGCCTCGTGGCCGGTATATTTAAAGATTGGTATGTTTCCGGAAGCAACCGATGGATACGATCACTGGATAGACCGATATGCTCCACCTCCGCCCCCACCCCCTACTTGGGATGCTGCAATTTATAATCCCATTATCAATGACAGGTTTTTCATAGATATGCGCCCTGTGCCTGCTATTGGAGAGGTTACAGAATGGGCAGTGGATTTCCAGCCGGAAAACGAAACCGATTCAATTACACTGTCATGGAATACGGATGAACTGGAGGAAGGGATTTTTATATTATCCGATCCTTTTGATGGAGAATATTTTTCAATTAATATGAGTGAAATGGACAGCTATAGTTTTCCTCCTTCATTTACACGGGTTATTATAAGGCATAGTCTTAGTACAGGAGTGATGGTATCATATATTGATGGATGGAATTTGGT
>DTUJ01000171.1 GCA_012964235.1 Fidelibacterota bacterium | reverse complement strand
AAACAAGTGCCTTAGAATCATCTGACCACCAATAGCCAATATCCTGCCGGCCAAAAATCTCTTCCCAGTACACCCATGAGAGAGTGCCATTCAGGGTAGTTTCCGATCCATCGCGGGTAAGCCGTTTTTCCCGGTTTCTTTCCAGGTCACTAACATAAAGGTCGTTTTCCCTGACAAAGGCCACCTTTAATCCATCTGGTGAAAAGCGAGGAGATTTTTCTTCGGCATCCGTATCGGTAATGCGTTGGAAGCCTGAAGTTTCAAGGTTTAGGATAAAAATATCATTATCATAAATGTATAACCCCTGTCTCCCCTTCTGATCAAAGGAGATCGGCCATTCCAGAAAGTTTAATGAGTCCTTTATCCCTAGGTTTTCCTGAAGACTGGCAATCGCTTTTTCTCGATCCACCACAGGAAAAAGTTCACCTGCCTTCCGGGGATCCAGTTTCTGGAATGTTCTTTCTTCTTTCGGTTGGCGAACATCAAACAGGATGGCTGTATTATTTCCCAGCCATTGATATCGATGGACCGCAGCGATTGCTTTTGCCTCATCACTGTTTATCCACTCAGCAGTAAGTATTTTGTTATGCTGATCACTGTAGGTACCTGTTACCAGAAACAAAATAGATAGACGTAAGATGATTCGATTCATGATTAATCTAATTAGGATTATTGGTTATAGTTTGGCTTGTTTCCTGTCATTTGCCAGCGCACCAACTCTACAGGAATATTACCGGAATCGTTAAACGCTTGGAAAAAGTCTTTCATCACAAAGGGTTTTCCCTGTTTTTCCAGTTGCTCGGCCCAATCGGTGACAAGCCTCTCTATCAAATATTTACCTGTGATATAACAGGTGCCATACCCGGGCTGACGCAGGTAAAGGTGCTGCTCAAACTGCAATAGATGCGGTTCCCGTTTCATCCAGCCACGTGGTGTCCATTTTACATGCACCTGACCTGCTTCTACCATGGTCATTTCGTTGGCATGAGCGTACAAGGATCCTAACCCACGGGCCGCACGCTGGGCGATCATGATCCAAACAATCTCTCTGGAGCGGGGACTATCCTCATACAGCCCTGCGTGCATGAACATTTCTTCAGCACCTGTAGCGATCCCCTCATTTTTTGAATCAAAAATATTGTAGAGAAGGGGGCCGCGTCGTATGGGACTTTCGTGTGGATCATCCCGTACCTGGGCCAGATCGAACCAGTGGATAAAATGGGAATAAAGCGGTACAGGATCGTAATGCATACCGATGGAAAAGAAATTGCGCTGGTTTTTAGGGACGAATTTTCCCATATGTTCCCTCAGTGCCGGCTCCATATTGGATTTGATGGGCATAATCTCTTTTTCTTTTAAAAAATTCATGAAGCGTTGTACGCCCCGCTCTGTGAGCCGGGCGAACTCCTCTGGCGTATTGGCAGCCGTCATGGACGGAAGATGCTTGTTATGCTGCTCTTCCAGTTTTAAGGAAGACCAAGCTCGATCCAGTTCCCTCTGAAGCAGCTGTAATTCCTCTTCCCAGGTAAGGGGCAATAAATGAACATTTTGCTGATACCAAGTATAATTATCCTTCCCAATCCCGGAGGGACCGGTCTTACCAGGAGCCTGCTCTTTCAGCCAAATGATAAAATCTTTCGTAGCCTTTTTCGCATTTTCCAATGCGGAGGTGAACTTTGATTGTGTCTTATAACCCTGTAGTTTCCCTGCGATTTGGTCCAAGTCGCGAACCTGCTGCTTGAAATTCTCAATACCAGCGACCCACAGGTCCCGAGCGTTACCGGTGAGGTTCCCCCTAGCCTGAACTAGGAATGGGGGAATAACCTTTAGATCACTCCTTAAACGCTCTTCTTCATCATGGGTCAGGGGGAATTGGTAGGTCCAGAATTCCAGAGTGGCGTGGTTTGTGGGTCCTTCGTGAGCTGGTACATCGCTTTGATACATCCAGACAGTTTGGTAAAAGGCCGGATCTCTCACCCAAGGCTTAAGCACGCGATAGTTAAAGTCATAACCATTCATTTCCGCTCTTACAATATGCCAGTCCACCTGGTAGGGAACGGACCAGTCATTAATTGTGATCCGGGCTAAACGCTCTTCCAGATCCTTAAAAGCATGGTGGTCTTTTTTAAAGCGATCTTCAGTGTAATCCGGCACCCCATTTAACCGTGGAGGATCTTCAAATTTTCGCCAATCGTTGAATAGATCTACCAGTGCCTGGTACTCCGCGGGTTGGGGGTTATCGTATTGTGCATCCATTGAAGTTATTCCCATGATTAACGCCGAGATTATAATCAAAACTTTTTTCATTGATCAAATCTACTCCTACTATCATAAACAAAAAATCCTTTTCAAATGTAAAAAGGTTATTACGATTTGCCTCGTCTCCTACTTTTTTATAAAGAGGTAGGTTTAGTTACCTACTCTCAAAGCAGGATGAGTTAAATTATATTTTTACCTCCATCATCTAATTTTTCAGGACGTTTCCAATAACTAAATTGAGGAGTCCAGTCATTATCACTTATACCTGCAAGACTAAGAAAACTCCAAATGGAACAATAAATATCTCCTGGTCCAAAAGTACAATCATTTTTTCGGTATATTTTATTATTTTCTCTTTGATATAAAACTGCACCAGGCGCATTATCATAATTTTCATCACTAACTTGGTCTTTCATATACTCTTTTCCATTATGAGAAGCCATTTTAAAATTCCAATTTCTATCATTTGCAAACTTACGTTGCTCTTTTGGCGAATCTTTTGAAACTAAAATAACTGAAATTACTGATTCAAGGTGGGGTAAAAATGAGTTTATACCATCACCCCATAATGTGCAATATCGACAACCTTGCCCCATATTATGTATGACCAACAACTTATCTTTATCTTCAAAAAAATCTAACAAATTTGATCTACCATTTAAGGTAGAAAAATCATAGTTTTTTACTTCTTGTTTTACATTCTCTTTTTGAAGCTTTTGAAGTTTTTGCATTAATTCAAAAATTCTATTTTCTAAATCTCTGATTTTATTTTTACTCATATATTTTCCCTTAGCTTACCCTTTTTCCAATACAAGATGATTAAATTAATATTATTTTATAGAAATATTTTGAACTTCTTTCCATCGAAAGCATCCAACCTCATGATCATTGACCATCCCAACAGCCTGCATAAATGCATAACATATCGTAGGTCCAACAAAACTAAAACCTTTCTTCTTTAAATCTTTACTCATTTCCTCTGACTCATTTGTGAAAGCTGGGATATCTCTCAATTTATTAATATTATTAATTATTGGCTTACCATTAACAAAACTCCAGATATACTTATCAAAACTTCCAAAATCCTTCTGTATTTCTAAAAATACCTTCGCTCCTGTTATAGCAGATTTAATCTTTAATCTATTTCTAATTATTTGAGAATTTTGCATCAGGTTCTCAATTTCTTCTTCTTTAAATGTACCAACCTCTGAAGGGTTGAAACCTTTAAAAGCTATTTGATAACTTTTCCTTCTCTTTAAAATTGTAGACCATGACAAACCTGCTTGAGCCCCTTCCAAAATCAAAAACTCAAAAAGTGATCTATCATCATGTAAAGGTAATCCCCACTCCTTATCATGGTATTCAATCATTAACTCTTCATAAGCCCATTTACATCTATTAATCATTTTATTTCCATCGAATTATACTATTATATGTAACTGAGTGGAATAGTTTTGGCTTCTTTGTTAGAGGAATTTTCTTCATTTTCACGATGTTAAGAAAAATACTGCTACAATAGCCGCCAGCACAGCACTTGCTCGCAGTAAAATGAAAAAGAGAATCTGTCTGGGGGCTACAACCAATCACCTGAATGCAAGGATTGCAATGAAAGGAGCTTGTGCAACAATAAGCAGCTGAAAGATATGCGCAGCAGTTCCTTCATCGGTTTCCTCAACAATACCAAAAATTGCGAAATGAACAAGCACCATAGATAGAGCGACAAATGACATCACTAATGGTAGAAAGACGGTGGGCTGTCTTATCGTAGGCTTTTTCAATGGGCACATCCTGAAGTGTTTTCAATTATCTTCTTGTGCAATAACATTTTCTTAATAATAGTTACTTGACAACTGGGTCAACATGTCGTTTTAGCTCATCATCAAAATTCAACCAATCTACGTGGGTATCAAAATAGACATGGGCCTGTGGTTGTAAACCTATATCATTGTGGACATTGGCCAAAGTAATGTGGATCTCATCTGCCCATTTGGTTGAACGAAACAGCATGGAACTGCCGCAACGGCTACAGAATCCATATTCTGATTTTTTAGAGGATGGAACCCATTTTAATAATTTTTCACCTTTTTCCAGGGTAAAATATTCTTTGTTCACTCCAAACCATGTAACGAACCCAGCGCCATGGGATCGCTGGCAGCGTGTACAATGACAATGCGCACACCATTTTGCCGGCAGCTCTACCGTGAATTCAATCTGTCCACAGAGGCATTCTCCCGTTACTTTTCTGTGTTTTCTTCCCACAGGTTAGATATCATCCCAAAAGGATCCTTTAGATAACAGTCTTTTCCTTCCTACTTAATTATCCGACAGCCTTTGCTTACCAGCCTGTCCCTAGCAACATCCAAATCATCCACACAAAATTCCAATACGGTTCCTGTCCAATCTGAATCATGAATAACATAAAAAAAGGAATCGCAGGTTTTGAAAACTAATTGTTTATCTGTAAAGTTAACTAGTTCCAGTTCCATAACAGTTTCTTAAAAGTCCTTGGCAGCTCTCAGGTCCCGAGCCAGCACCGCCGCATGATTACTTTTTCTGAATGGTGCTTTCATAATAAACTTTTTATTGTCCAGTCAACATGAAAGAGTGATAAACTTTTTCCAGGACCGGACCCAGGTCGCCCGATTTTCTGAATTCAAGACCCAATTGTTTACCCTTATGATTTATGACATAGGACTGTACCAGCATTCCAAAAAAAGCATCGTAATGGATATATTCATATTTTTTCCCTTGGACACCATTCAGCAATATATCAGCAACAGGTCGGTGTTTTACCCATAAACCACGTTTTCTCCCTTCAGTAGAATCAACAAAGTTGACGCAAATTATGGGGTATCCGTTATATCGAAAAAGTGCATCCTTTCCATCTCGGCTCTTGTCTTCTTCCAGTTCATTCGGGTAGGATAGGGTGTAACCTGCAATTTCATTAGTAAACGAGTTCCAGGTCTCTGCCTTAATTGAAGCAAACTCTTCAGGAGCATCGGAAACACAAGCAGTAAAAAATAGAAAGAAAAGACCTGCTCTATTTTTCATCCCGAATTATAATCTTCTTTTTGATAATACGAACTTCTTTTTCTTTATGATCTTCATTGTGGTCATCATCAATATCAATTACTATTATTTTACCATCTTTTGATCTCCACTCAAAGCTTCCTCCTTTTATGTCATACTCTTCCGCATCCACCTCTTCGCCATTGACTATAACTTTCATTATCGTATCTCCATCCACTATTTCCTGATCTACCCAGACATCTATTTCATGGTCGTCATCTCCATAAAAGGACATCTCATGTTTGCCATGGTTAAAGTGTTTTTCCATCATTTTGAAATGAGGTTTTCCAGAAAATCGAAACAGGCATACTGCTATGACAAGCAACAATAGATATTTCCACAACAATTCCAGTTTTTCTTTTGTATTCATCTTCTCTCTCCTTTATTATTTAATTGAAAAGGTATTGAAATTTTAAAAACAGCTGACGGTCTTTCGCTTGTCCGTCCCGTATAGAATCCATGCTCAAATTTTCAGCGATCTGGTTTGATGTGGAACCAATATAAAAGATCGTAAACGGGCTGGGCTGATAGCTTAATAAAGGCTGCAGTTGAAATGTCTGGTTAAAATCATTATACTGCCCCAGTAAACGAAAGCTGAGTGCTTGATTGTATTGATAATTCATCCGTATTCCTGTTAGATAACCGGAATAATATTCTTTCTTTTTATCCTGAGTAGTCATTTGATAGTTTTCATATGTTCCGCCCACTTGTATTCGATCCGAGACCTTTAGTTTGGTCCAAAATGAAAAGGAAGCACTGTTTCCTTTTTCAGGGACATCTAGGAACGTCACAGTATTAACACCTTTACTGAAGCTGCCACCAAGTGCGATCGATTTATTGAAATGACTATTTATGTTTACACTTAGATCCCACAGGTTTTCTAAATCTACATTTTTGAATCGGCTAAAAGGTTTCACAGAAATATTAATATTTAACCGTGTTTGGCGGGGTAGCACTACATTGCCAAAAAAACTGGTATAACGTGATTTTTTCTCCCCCTCAAAATTGATTTCTAAGCCGGAATGGAATCCACCCACCACTTTTCTGATCATTTTATTTGGTGTGTATACCCAGTAACTTTGCAGGTAGACCCGGCGCTGGTTATTATTGGAAATAAATCCATTCTCTGCCCTGAATGCAGGTGACCTGTGATCATAACCTGTTTCTAAAGCCCAGTGTTCGGTCTCGCGACGAAACTCAAGCTCAATTGCATTTCCCGTAAAGGATTCCCCGTCAAAGGTGAAAGTATTATTATTCCCGAAGGTAGCGTTGTTCACCAACAAAGAGTC
The DNA here is from genome assembly GCA_012964235.1 of Fidelibacterota bacterium. Lineage (GTDB taxonomy): Bacteria > Fidelibacterota > Marinisomatia > Marinisomatales > UBA8229 > UBA8229. Next base: position 2,695 of record DTUJ01000171.1, on the reverse strand, counting down.
TGTTGGCTCCTGGGTTTTACTAAATACGGTCTGAAACTCCACCTGGTAGGTTTTATTAAACTTATAGCGTGTATCAAAGCCAACCAAAGATCCGCTACCGTCATTGCCAACCATGCGACGATTTGTTGCTAGGATACCAAAAAAACTTGCTTCGTTCAATGTCCGCTTGAACCTGAAAATATTGGATATGCTTTGTCCTCCGGATACAGAAAAACTTTGCTCCTCTCCGGGGATGATGTATGGGGAATCCTCATCCATAGCTGATAGCAGATACCAAGAATTTTTCTGCCCCCGGTTAATCATTCGTCCGGAAGCGATAGGATTATTGATTGAGCGGGTATAAATGGCATTGATCCAGGTATCGATCAGGTCGTTTCCGGCATTAAAGAAGGGGCGTTTTTCCGGGAAAAATAAAGCGAAGGTAGTGTTCACATCCAACTGCTCCACGTCAGCTTCCACCTGACTGTAGTCAGGATTGATGGTAAGTTCCGCAACCTGATCAGAACTTAAGCTGTATTTTATTCCCAAAGATGCTTCGCCCAACGCTGTACCATTTTGAAGCGTATTATTTTTGTCAAGCTCTGAAATCCGTGAGCCGACAATTGCAGGTAGAAACTCAAAACTTCCATGTTGTTTGATACCCTGAATACCTTTTAACGTTCCCATCTGGCATAAAAAACAAGGGTTGGTGCGATCAAACCCTCCCCAAACGATCTGTGACCGTTTTTCCCGGGGTAAACTACGGTAAAACCCCACTTTCCATTCCTGTACATTGTTATCAGGAAAAGATAAACTTGAAAAAGGGATTGCCATTTCCACCTGGTATCCTTCATCTGTTATTCTTCCCTTGGAATAATAAACCAGGTCAAATGTTGGATCATCATCCCCACCGCCATTATTTTTCGCATCCATTTGTATTCCATAGGGGTTTGACCCAATCATTATCCCTGTGTTGGCATCTCCGTAAGTATCGAGAAAAATGGCAACAAAATCATCCATCCATGCTTGGTCGCGCTTCTGGAAAGAAGCTCGAATATCCTTGGGATCAGCAAAGGCCCAGAATGCCACATACAGGTTTTGGTCATCATAGGCAACCTTCACTTCTGTTTTTTCCGGCGGTCTTATATTTTCCCCTGGCTCGATTTCCACAAAATAACCTGTGCCTACTGCCTGCCCCCACTCTAAATCTGTGAGATCTCCATCAATTATTATTGCATTATGAACACGGTTTATATCTAAAACAGGGTTTTTCAGGATATCCATTGTTTCCGCTTTCACAATAGATCCAGCAGACAAAATTCCTAAACCAATTAAGTTTATAACATTTCGATTAATATTCATTTTCCCCCTTAATAAAAAATAATGGTAATAACTCTAAGACACTAAAACTATATAATAAATATGGATTTTCTTAATAAAACCTAAATATTATATTTAGTTTAAACATTGTAATATAATTAAATGTTAAAGTATATTACAATAAATATTTAATTTTCATATTAAAGAAACACAAAATAAATGACACAAACTGATTCTTACATTATCGAAGATCGTAAAGTCTTAAAAGAAATCGTAGATATCACACGGCAGAAAATCGTTTGTCAGTTATATGATAAACCATTAACAGCTGAGGATATTGCAATAACTATTAACTTTCCGCAGGAAAAAATTTATTACCATCTGAAAAAATTAGAAGCAGCTGGTATTATTCAATCTGAACACGCTGGTGTTGTGAACGGTATTAACCAAAAGCATTATTTAAATGTTGCAAAGAATATCATTGTGAAAATGGATATGCTTAAACCCTCTTCAGACCAGGAAGATAAAAAATTCATTCAAAATGTTCTTTCAGAGGACCATTTAAAGGTCATGAGCCTTGTTGATCAAATTACCGGGTATAATGAAGAACCGATAAAGCCGGTGATGCGAAGTAAAACTTTTAATGTTCCGGAAAAGAAATACCGGGAGATCGCCGCACAGTTGAAAAAAATCTATGACCAATTGGAATCGACCCAGGCCGGTGATAAAAAACCTGATACGGTATCCGTCCACCTGGATATGAAATTCTTTATTTTTAAGAAATCTTCGAAAAAGCATTAGCAAAAAGTAAAATATCTACCCCTCGGGCTATGAGACTGACCTAAATCCACAAACAAGAAACCCCACGAATGTATGGCTTGATGTAAACCTTAATATTTTTATTAATCTCCATTTGCAGAATCTTCCGCTTTAATTTTTTTCTTTTGTGTAGAATACATTGCAGCACCTATAGCAGCACCTAATACTATACCTAACCCTACATTACCGATAGCTACACCAAATGCAACCCCAAAAACAGCTCCTAATGCTACCTTCTTCTCTTCAAATGAATCATTCAAATTTTATTCCTCTATATACTAATAAAATTATTTAAAAAAAATATGGTTTAAATATTTTTTTTATATCTATCTTTGAAGATGCGGATTAAAATCTTACAAATGGTGGGGCTTTTACTAATTATCCCATTAATTGCTATGCAGTTAACAGATGAAGTGGAATGGTCATTATTTGATTTCATAATTATGGGCACATTACTCTTAATTACAGGTCTGATGGGAGAAATAATATTTAAAAAGGTTAAAAAGTATAAACATAGAGTGATTCTTTATGTAGTTGTTGCTATAATATTCTTTTTAATATGGGCAGAACTTGCAGT
>DTUJ01000170.1 GCA_012964235.1 Fidelibacterota bacterium | reverse complement strand
ACCGGGATGATGCATCCAATTATTCAGGACAATTCAAATACAATTATTTATATGGCTGACTTGATACCTATGGCGGCTCATATCCCCCTACCCTGGGTCATGGCTTATGATCTTCATCCTGCAGTTACGGTTCAGGAAAAAAAAGAAATTTTACCAAAAATTGTGGAAGAAGGGTGGATTGTATTTTTTGAACATGATCCTGTTCACCAGGCCTGTACTGTACAATTCAATGGGAAACATTTTCAGCTTAGTAAGTCCGTTATAATCAGTGAATGAGGTAAATCAAATGGAGGCTCTTTTTCAAAAGGGTTTACATGCATATCAGAATAAGGATTATTTTTCAGCACATGATCATTGGGAGGAGTTGTGGTCTGATTACTATTTAGAAGACAGGTTATTTGTACAGGCGCTCATTCAAATGGCAGTGAGTTTTGTACATTTGGAAAATGGTAATTTAAAGGGGGCTCAAAGCCTTATGGATAAATCTTTGAAAAAGCTGAAGGAATATGGGGGGATTCAGAGAGGAATCAGGACGGATATTCTAGTAAAGAAATTGGAAGCAATTAGAGAACATTATAACCTGATTGATAATAGCGGGAAATTTAACTGGGATATGATCCCAGCATTAATTTGATTATGGATGTTAGTTTATTTATCAAGGATTTTGAATTGGGAGCAAAAGTATCCACCAAATTAATGGAGTTAGATTCCTTATTTGAGTTCTGCGAAAAGAGTTCAGATGTGTCTGATTCAACTCAACTGGTTATAGTGGATCTTGACAATAAAGAAACCGGGGATGAATTTTTCATACATCAAATGGCTTCAGATAGAAATGATATTCAGATTGTCGGATATATGAAACAAGTGCAAAAAGGATACCATGAAAAATTCAAAACAGCAGGCTGCAGTGTGATTTTGCCAAAATCATCGCTGGTAAAGAATCTATCTACGTTTATCAAAAGTAAATGAGGGAGAGTAAAGCACGAAAGATTCAGCGTGCTGCTGAAATAGTAAAGCAGTTAAAAAAATCCTATCCAAATGCAAAATGTTCCCTCAATTACTCGAGTCCGCATGAGCTGTTGATAGCGACTATATTGTCCGCTCAATGTACAGATCATCGTGTGAATCAAGTGACAAAAACAATATTTCGAAAATATCAATCACAAAAGGAATTTGCTTATGCTGATATAAATGAACTAGCAAAAGAAATTTATTCCTGTGGGTACCATAATCAAAAAGCCAAAAGTATCCAGGGTTCAAGTTTGGAGATAGTGGAAGAGTATAATGGCATTGTTCCGGATAATATGGAGGATTTAGTAAAACTTCCTGGTGTTGGCCGTAAAACGGCTAATTGTGTATTGAGTGAGATATATGGCATACCATCAATGGTGATTGATACCCACATGGTACGAATTATGAATCTGCTTGGATTCACACATTCAAAAGATGCAAAGAAAATTGAGATAGAGATAATGGAGATTTTCGATAAAAATGATTGGATCAAGCTCACTCATATGATCATTGATCATGGCAGGGCTGTTTGTATTGCCCGCAGACCTCAATGCAGTATGTGTTCGATATCGAACTATTGTCCGTCAGTAACTAGTTAACTTACATATTTGTCCCATTTCCATTATCTGTGTTACTTTGTATAATCGAAATATTTAAATCATTCATCTCTTTATGCAATTTTTAACAAAAACATTCCATTTCTGTGCTGCGCACCAGTATGGGCATGAGAACTGGTCGGATAAAAAAAACGTTGATACTTTTGGTGCGGATGCTCAGGTACATGGACATAACTACACGCTCGAGGTAACAGTAAGAGGGGAAATAAATCCTGACACAGGATTTATTGTGGACCTAACTCATCTAAAGGACGTTGTGAATACAAACATAATAACTAAATTAGATCATTCTCAAATCGAAAAGGACATATTGTGGTTCGAAGATAAACAACCATCATCTGAAAATTTGGTTGTCTTTATCTGG
>DTUJ01000169.1 GCA_012964235.1 Fidelibacterota bacterium | reverse complement strand
AATACCCATTGTCTTGTAGGCATAATCCACTATGATTTTTCTGTTGTTTAAAAAGTTCCACTCAAGTCCCAAACCTCCCGTAGGTCCAAATTGCGGTTTATCCATATACAGGGCTTTCTGACCGCCTCGAAAAATAATTGCACCATTACCAGGAAACCGGATTTTGTAGGCAAAACCAACGTTGATTGATTCCGAATTATTGTTTGGGTGATTAGCATCAATTGCCAATGTTAACGTTGTAAAATTTGAAACAATGGGTTTGACGGCGACACCGATTCTGAATAACAGCGGAAGTTCCCATTCTTGTGTCCGAAATTGTCCAGCTACATCTCCATAGTTACCTCCCTCATATTCCGATATATCAATGGGCTGATACAAATCTATTCCATCATATTTCATTCGTGTGCCGTAGTTTGAAATACTCATACCGATCACCATTCCATCTGCTTTTTCCTTCGTCATGCTGAAAAAGTGGGTATTGACCAACACACCAAGATCAAGGGCGAACGCTTTGGCTGAAGTGTGCCAGATATTGGATTGGATCATTTTTATATTGGCACCAAACGCAAACCAGGATACTATTCGGCGGCTGTATGAAAAAGAAATAGCCAGATCGTTTGCTGTGAATTTTTCACCCGTTCCGTCCTGGTATTCCAGTGTGGTAACGTCCATTTCACCGTACCCTACCTGAGTCAACCCAAGACCAAATGTCCCTATTCGTGGAATGGTCACTGCACCAGCAGCAAAAAGAGTGTTGATGTCCACAACCCATGGTTGAATCATAAATTGGACACCCGTTCCTTTCAAAGAAGATAAGCCGGCTGGATTCCAATAAATGGCAGACAGATCATTAGCAACTGCCACATAGGCCTCTCCCATCCCTACAGAAGCACTGCCTACACCAATTTCAAGGAAGTTTGCTGCTGTAGTACCATAACGGTGAATCTCATCAGGAAAACCGGGATGAAACAGCAAAGCTATAATAATTATGATGTTAAATGATTTCATTTTATTACAGCAAATTTTCCAAGTTTTTCATCTCCTGTTACCTTTGACTTAACATGATAGAGATACATGCCGGCAGCAATTTCTAATCCTTCACGAGTAAGCAAATCCCAATGAACAATTCCATTTTCTGGTTCGTTATTTACTTTAATGATATCTACCAAGACACCACTGACCGTGAAAATGTGAATGGTACATTCAGCAGGTATGTGGGTAAACATCAGCTTGCGGCGCTGGTTTAAAAACGGATTTGAAATCGCTTCTTCCATCATGTTCGTCATCACATAAGGATTGGGCACTACCTTAATATTTTTCATAACTGAATCAATGACAGAACTATCCAAATTATCATCAGCTGTAACCGAAAATCTTACCGTGTCGGTCTCAAAAAATGGACGTTTCCAGTCAACCTGATACACATCACCACCCTGTGGATATGTTGCTTCAGTTGTTAGCTGGAAATCAATGATAAATGCAGTGGCACGCCACCGGCTGCCAGCTGGAGCTCCAACAAATATTCTATCTTCAAAAAGATCTAAAGTATCATTATCATTCATATCCTGGGCGATAACATCCATGAGCTCATACTGGCCTGTAGAAGTATCAATAAAGGATGTATTTTGTATGAAAAAATTTATTGCAGGTTGAGTTATTTTATCAGAAGAGCTTATAGATGAACCATTTTCATCTCTTACTGTTCCAGTTCTGGCTACACCGACATATGCAGAATCATCATCCGTAAAAACAATATTATATTTCCATGGCATCTTGGGGCCTTCTGCAATAGAAGGTGTAATCCGCATGATGCCATCGCCAGTGATCCAGCCCGATGCCTGGTAGTTGTATTTCGGAGTTTCCACGCCCGGATCTATTTCAACCTGCATTCCATCAAAAATATCTGTGAAAATCGTACCACCGGTGCTAAGGGTCCAGTAATCAAGCGTATCCCTGTAGATCAGATTGGTGCCGACATACTTAGATGGATCTTCTTTATAAATAAG
>DTUJ01000168.1 GCA_012964235.1 Fidelibacterota bacterium | reverse complement strand
TCCATATAAAAAATACATGGTAGAAAAAGCAAAAAAAAATGGAAGCCGTTTCGTTCCACAGCATCCTGGTATTTACGGAAATTAGTCGATGATGATTTTCAGTGGTAAGAGTAGTATTTTTATTTTAAATTGGCCCAATTGTATTATGAAAAGGAGTACACTATGAAATATTCTATTACACTATTCGTTTTATTAACATTCCTTGTTGCAGGTGAAACTACAACCAACCTGAAAGTAAAAGGAATGGCGTGTCAATATAGTTGCGTAAATAAGGTGAAATCGGTTTTAAATGATGTTGACGGAATAGAGTCCTGTAATGTGAATTTTGAAACCAGTACAGCAACAGTGAGTTACGATGATGCGAGGATCACCCCAGCAGAAATCAAAAAAATCCTTAGTGAGAAAACTGATTTTGATATCTCACTTGAAAATGAACCTGAAAAGAAGGAATCATCAATTAAATCCTTCTTCAGGAAATTTTTTAATAGTTGAAATTTAAACGTACTAATAAAACCCCGTCATCTGGCGGGGTTTTTTGTTTCTTTCATATTTAGAAAATGGAATTTTAGGTGGTAAAAAAATAATAAATAAGAAATCTTTTGATTTAATTGAATAAACAATCCCTTATTTTTCTTTTATTAAACCTCACAGGGGGAAGCGCTGTATTGGGTTCATATGCTCATGGGCTCTTGAAAAACACTGAATTGCGCAGTGAACTTTGGGGAGCTGTACCTGATCATATTCGACCTTACTATACCATTTGTATGTTCCTAGCAGCAATCGGATATTTTTTCTTTACAGGATATATATTACAGTATGTATCATTTGACACTACTCAAATCTTTGGCTGTTATAATTTCACAATAATAAACTTACTCTATGCTGGTTTTCTTATTCCATCTGCTTTGTGGATATATATGACTTTTGCAATGATCAGTAATCCATCAGTTTTACTGTGGATTGGAATTCGGATAATTCTATTTACAGTTGGATTTTCATCAATTGGATTATTTCTAGCATTTTTCTTTTCTAATTTTGAGAAAAGCTCTTGGTTATTTTATGCGGGAATCGCAGGGCTTATTCCCTTTAGCATTCAGACAATGATCCTGGATGCCATTGTTTGGCCCTACTATTTTCCAATGAAATAAAAATCTAAGAGAAATCAATTTGGAGCGTGGGGAATTAAAAAATCCCGCTACTGGGTGGGGCTTAAGCCATATTGGTTATCATCTTTATCGCTATTCAAAAAGCAGCACCAATAGACAATTGGGATAATTCCAATACCCGTAAATATCAACAAAATCCACCATCCAGACTTATTTAAATCATGCAATCTTCTGACCCCAACTGCAAATGCAGGAAGGACAGTTAATAAACGAGAAATTTCAAATAAAGGATACCATGGTATTCCATCAATGATGTTCTGAAACTTCCAACCTATTAACAAATCAATGGTAAGGAAGAAAACCTGGATGAAAGTAACGAAAAGAAAAAAATAGGTGCATTCATCTCTACCCGCCCTCCCATTAAAAACTGCATAATTTTTTAAACATTTTGTAATCCATTTCATATCTGAAGCTACCAATTTGCCCACAAATAAAAAAAACCAATTAATGGGCAATAACCCACCCATCGGGTTATGAGCCTCACGCAACTTCTTCTATTTTCAATTAGCTGGAAGACGATTTAGGGTCGATATATTTAATTTTGTGAAGTTCCTCCTTCACCTTTTAGATATGTCTCTAAAAAGGTTAAAACCTTTCCATAGCCTTCAATTTCATTTTCTTTCTTGCGAAAACCATGTCCTTCATCATCGAAAACAACATATTCAACAGTAATTCCGTTTGCTTCAATACCTGCAACAATTTCATCCGATTCTATCTTTAAGACACGTGGATCGTTTGCGCCCTGAAGTACCATAACTGGGTTTTTTACTTTATGAGCATGGAATACCGGAGAAATCTCATACAGCCTAACAGAATCGGCCGTAGTAGGGTCACCCAATTCTTTGTAAAGTGCATTCCGGAATGATTCCCAATATGGAGGAATTGATTTTAATGTTCTCAGCCAATTTGTTACTCCAAAGATATTAACACCAACTTTGAATTCATCGGGAGTAAACGTCATTGCTGCCATAGTCATATAGCCACCGTAACTACCTCCAATAATTCCAATTTTTTCTGCATCAATATAATCTTGAGCTTGCAACCATTTCTTTCCCCAAATACAATCTTTAAGATCCTTATCGCCATGGTTAAGGTCATCCATTTTGAAGAATGTTTTGCCGTATCCACTACTTCCACGGTTGTTTACAGCAAGAATTGCATAGCCATGATTTACCAAATATTGAATGAGGGATGAATAACCTGTGCGACTTTGTCCTCCGGGACCACCATGAACCCAAACCAGAGCTGGCACTTTATTTCTTTTAGTTGCATCTATAGGTTTATAGTAAATGGCGGGAATTTCAAGACCATCGAACGATGGATATCTAACCACTTCAGCAGCAACCATATCATTGGCATTTATTTCGGGATTCAAAGTTTCGGTAAGCTTCTTCAATTCCTTACTACCCATATCATACACATAAATGTTGTTCGGGCTTTTTGAGGTACCAATGGTCAAGCGAATTTTCTCCTCACTTTCGGAAAAGCTGACTCCTTTAATATCCCCATCTGGTATTTCAGGAAAATAAACATCTGAATTATTGACTAAATCTTTAATGAATAGGGTGTTTTTCCCATCTTCATTAATAGCTATGACACGATACCTCTCATTTTCACTTAAATAGCTATACATCACATCCCAGTTGGTTTCGAACAAAACTTCTTTCTCTCCTGTCTCAATTTTATATTTCACCAAATATGAAAACTCTTTATCAACATCAGTAATAAAAAAGAAATACTTATTATCCTTGCTAAAGCCCGATGCATTATAACTGCCTGATTCTTCAGATAATTCAATCGTAGAGTTATCGATTCTGTTTGTAAGGAACAGTTTTTTTTCGCTGGTTGTTATTGTTTGGCTAAAGGCGAACCAAGTTTCGTCTTCCGACATATTCGAGATATTAATACCATTATCGTTCTGATAAAGCATTTCAGATTCCCAAGTCTCGATATTCATTTTATAAAAATCAAAAAACTGGGGATTTCGTTTATTAGATGTAAAGTACATCGATTTTTTGTCCTTACTCCACCCAGCAAACCTTGCCTTTTCGTTTTCACCAGGAGTAAGATCAGTAGTTGTGCCGTCTTCGTTCATTAAGTAAATGTGGCTTAGTTCATTACCACCTTTATCGGCCGAATACAAAATCTGATTGGTTCCTGGCAAATAATCGATAGCAAAAAAGGATTCCTTTTCTGAGAATGTCTTTTGTGTTTTTTCCCCTGAAGCAATATCAATTTCATACACATTAAAGATTCCCGATTCATTGCTCCTAACCAGCAAATTAGTTTCATCATCGGAAAAGGCACCACCGCCTATCCGGTTGTTTTTGTAGAATTGTTCTATTAAATACTTTGTGGGTGTATAGGTTTTCGTGCACGAGGCAATAAATAAAAATAGAGTGATTAGTGCAAAAAGTGTTTTTAATAAATATAGTAATTCCAGTTTTTTTCTATTCATTTTTTTCTCCATTAATTAACAGTTGTTTTTAAGAAAAGTTTTAAATACTCCGAGTTAAATCTTTCTTTGATTAATTTATTAACAGGTTTACTTAAATTTGCATCATTATCTATCATATCAAAAGCTTTCATTCTTGCAAATCTAATTATCTTGCCATCGGTAACAAGATTAGCAATTCTAAATTTAATAAATCCACTTTGTTTTTCACCAAAAAATCCCCCATAACTGGATAATTATCCACCCATCGGGTTATGAGCCCAATTGCGACGAAACGGAAAGGTAGGCTTCAAAGAGAAGCCAGACGTTCCACAATTGCCTCAGCTCGTTGTCGTATTTTATCATAGTTTTTGTTGCGGATCGTTTCCGGATCGAACAACGGTCTTACAAAACCGATACCTGCCGCACCGGAATCCAGAACATCCATCATGTTGTCTAGATTAACTCCGGATGTAGGGAATATTTTGAGATAAGGTTGAGGTGCAAGGATAAAGCGGATATATTCTGCCACATTCGCCGGTGCTGGAAACAATTTCACAAGATCAGCACCAGCTTGGTGCGCAGTTTCCATTTCTGTGGCAGTGAATGTCCCCGGAATACTGACCACATCCAGTTTTACCGCTTCTTGTATTACATTTATGTTGCAGACTGGTGAAACCAAGAACTGAGCACCGGCACCCACCGCTTCTTGTGCGAGGGCAGATGACATAACGGTACCTGCACCTACTATTAGATCATTATTTTCTCTGAATTGGGTAATCAGATTCAGTGCTCCAGGTGTTGTAAGTGTGAATTCTACAACTCTAAATCCACCATCTACTGCTGCCTGCATGGCCTGCTCAGCTACTTTTTGATTTTCCGCTCTGATGATGGCGCTGATCTTTCTTTCTAAAAGATCATTTTTAATATGTTCACGACTGTTCATATTTGGCTGAAGTTACCCATTATAAAAATAATAGGGCCCCTGAAAGGTCGTCAATCTAATCATCCGTAATAACACAAACGATGTTAACTCAATAAGAATCCTTCTAGACAAAATTAAAAGTATTGTATACTTTTTAAAGTGGATTGTTTCTTCTAGTTATTAAAAAAAGTACCCGGGGTCGGACTTGAACCGACATGCCCTATACGGGCGAGGGATTTTAAGTCCCTTGTGTCTACCAATTTCACCACCCGGGCACTATAAATGGAGGCGTCGACCGGATTCGAACCGGTGAATAACGGTTTTGCAAACCGCCCCCTTAAACCACTTGGGTACGACGCCAATTATATTGGTTTTACTATCCTCCAATATTAATAAAGGGATAGAATTTACACCTTCTGTTTTTTTCCTCCAATCATACAAATGTGATGCTTCTCCACCAATCAAAAATTATATCAATAGAGATATTCATTGGCTATATTCTTTTGATGGAAACAAAAAATATTGATCGGTATCAGCGTTTACGGGATTTTCATGTTCCAATTTCAGTATTGGATGATTTTTTTGGTAATCAGGATAATTTATCAATCCTGAACACAGCATGGGATGCACTCATAAACGAAGGTTGCAAAGGAGATGATATTGCCAAGGAAATTTCTCAATTGATCTTCAGGGATCTTGATATTATCCCGGAAGAAGATACCCATGAATTATAACGATTTCTCATCTAACCATGGTGATAATAGTTTTTCCAATCCAGGAAATAGTATTCAAACGCTGGAATAAGATAATTAAAAAGGAATTAATTATTCAGGCCTATTATTGAATCATTTAGATATTAATAAATCCATATATAATGAAGTTAATGTAATGATTGTGCAATATGCGAAAGTAGATGTCCAACTACGCATCTGTTTACTTTGAGTAAAATCTTCGGTAATTTGTTCCTGCTCAATATCCACAAATAATTTATTGGATTCTATCACATCTTCACATCGCCTCACATCATAATAATAAACAGGCATTTCAAAAATAGACAAAGACCGTAAACCGCCTTCTCGTGCTTTTTTGATATAAGTAGATTTACAAGGATTTTCTTTCCTCTCATTTTCTGTTTGCTTGGCATTCGTAACAGAAAAAAGAATAAAAACCACGACTATGATTACTTTCATTTTTACCATCCAAAAATCACTTTCACTGTAATAATCGGTTCTCCAGAAATTGTCATCTCAGGCCCAACGACTTTTTCGCCTTGAAACTTCCAATTTTTGTTGTCATAATAATTATTCATAAATCCGGTTTTAATATCAATGGCGCACCAGGAACGGATATAATATCTTAAACCAATAAAACTGGCAAATCCGAACCAGTAAGTTGTCATTTGATCTGAACTAATTACGGAAATAGAACCCTGTGTATCATTAAAACCAGTTAAAAAAATGTCCCATTCGGTAAAATTTCCTTTAGCATCAAGGTGAATACTCCCCTTATTCCATGTGGGTGCCAGGGAAAAATTCCATTCCAATCGTTCCCGGGCCAAAAAGAATGTTTCTAAAATGAACATTCTATAGGAAAAAATTCTGGAAAACGGGGTCCCAGATTTTGTTTGGTCTATGTGTATAGAAAAGGAATGTGAAAAACCTACTCTTGCTCCTGGAAAGAACTGATAGAACATGCTATAACCTGGAAGGACATCTGCTGAAAATCCAGAGGCTTGAGGGAGTTGATTTTCACTTGAAACAGACATTGCTGGTTTATAATATCCCACATCCATACCAATTGAAAATTTTGGCTGAGAAAAGAGAATTCCCGCAAAAAAAGAAAATATGAATAAATATCTGTTTTGAAACATTTAGAGTTTTTATTTAATCAGTAAAGTTAATAAGATTAAGGTAAAATGAAGCATTACTTTCACATCCTCATCCTCATATTTGCATTTTTCTGGAATGTTTACCTCTTTGCAGATGTAAACCATGTCATTGTTTATACCAATGGATTGACAGACATAGGATTGATTGACTCATTATCAGCAGATTCAGTGTATTTTCACGATTTTGATATCAAAAAACACCGGGCTGAACCATTAAAAAGAGTCTATTTTATTTATAATGATTTTCAAAAACTTTTTTATAAAAGCTATTCTTTACAAGGGCGGATAGAGCTCCTTGAACAACGGGGAGGGATTTTGATAACAAAAAATGACGAGACCTTTCCTTTTGAAAAAATCCGCTTTGATATGAAAATGGAAAAGCCACACGTTTTCCTTTCAACATCCAGTGATTCTGTTTTATCTCTCAATTTTCTTGAAATAAATGAGGTTAAATCTGACCTCACAATGATTGAAAACTCAATACGAAAAGGATTTTTATCATCAACCGGAATTTTTCTAGTAGGAACCATGGTTGAAATTCTGATGGATGTGAATAGTATTGCCTCTCAAATTGGAGACCTCTTACCTGGAGGAAAGACATATCAGGCTATGAACCTCGCAGTTCCACTAACCACAATTGGATGGATGATATATGATTTGTATAAGGATACCAGAACCCAATTTTTCTGCCCAGTAGAACGGGACCAGCATTTTCCACGAAACATGTATATTTTTTCTTTTAAGATCTGGACAAAAAATATGTGGGAAAATATGAAACGATCAGTATTTAAAAAACTAGGTGGCACTCCGGATCAAATTGATGGCGTAACGCCAAATGGAACCAAGGAAATTCTTTCAGAATGAAAAAATGAGCGGGAGACGAGGGTCGAACTCGCGACAACCACGTTGGCAACGTGGGGCTCTACCACTGAGCTACTCCCGCAAAAATTGAACCAGAATTTACCAGTCTATTATATTTCCGTCAACCTGCCTTTGGCAATATTTCAAACCAATTACCGCTGCGTTTATATATGAGCCACGCAAGTAAAAAGTAAATTGAATCTTCAATAATTTTTCCAACTCCAACCATCTCCCCCTCTTTTAATCCACAGCCACATTCAATATTATATCCCCGCAAGATTGCGGAACCAATTGCTATGATAAACATTCCCATCATTGTCATAGACAAAATTGACGCACCAGTTATAAAAACACCTAGGATTAACCCTATCCCAACGGTTAGTTCCAGCCATGGTAAAACAAGAGCTAACAAATTTTCAGTTCCCAGTGGAAGAATATGGTAATGTGCAATATCCCGTGCAAATTCTCCAGGTGCGGATATTTTATCTAGACTTGCAAAGACAAGGATGCCTCCAATTATCAGTCTAAATGAAATAATAAAAATTGAACTTTGGGTAATAAATCTCATTTTTTAATGGAATAGCCAGCTTGTTGCCATTCCGACCATCCACCGACAAATACAAAAATTTTTGTAAATCCCTCATTCTGTAAGTCATATGCAAGATCTTCACTTGACCCGCAATCATCTCCATCGCAATATGTGACTATACTTCTATCTTTCCCCTGAAGTGAATCCAACCTGAAAATTAATTCCATAAAATGGTTGCTATTCCAAGCCCCAGGTATATGTCCCTCCTCATAATACTCTAAATCCCGTGCATCCACAAAAACTACACCCTCGTTATGGAATTTCCGTGCCTGATCTAAACCAATGGCTCTTAATACCGATTCAGTTACAATATCAGACAGAAGGTCATCAGTAGTGGCAATTTTTAACTTTACTGCAAAAAGGGGAATTGGATCATCCTTCAGCCAATTACTTCCAAATCCAATTACAACAGAAATGATTAAAAAAAATAAAACTTGAAACAGCGAATTTTGGATAAATATCCTTTTCAATAATTTTTCAATGATCTGATTGGACTTTTTAGTTTTTTCCCTGGAGGTAGATTTGGAATACCTTTGATTTCGTTTTCTTTCTTGAATACACGATCAACAAAAGTCAGCATGTCTAAATCATCCCCGATTTTTCTACTCATAGACACAAGTTTATATTCACTTTGATTTATTGCCCTATCCAATTGATCCTTAGCTGTATGTTTCTGTTTTCTTAACACATCAATGTTTCGAAGAATATTCGGTTGATTGGCATAAATTTCCTCAAATGATTTTTCCGGTTCCTTTTTTTTGTACCTTGCTATCCGTGTCTCCGTGTTTTTTACCTGTTGTTTATAATAAGAAACATCTACAAACGGCGAATCCAGGTTTACAATGTTTAAATCTATAACCGCTAAATATTTACCCTGCTTCCCTGGCGAATAAATAAAAGGACCTGTTCCCTGAGCTTGGTTTTGGCGTGTTCTTTGGATTTCCCTGCTCAAGATGATATAATCTGCCTCTGCAAATTCCTTTTTGATGATTCCCCTTTCTTTTTTATCCGCATTGACAAGCATTACAATGATATTTGCTTCTCGCTTAAGCGTTTCTATCAACGATTTCCCAATCTGCAGGTAATTTTTCATGGTTAATTCAGTTACACTTGAAGGAAGCAAATTTGTGACTCCGATTATCCCAATTTTGAAAGGAGGTCGTTCAACGATAATATATGGATCAAAAACTCTTTCCCCTGATTGTTTGTCAACTAAATTAGCCGACAAAAACGGAATTGATGTGCCATCGGAAACAGTTTTTAAAAATTCGTAGCCAGCTGCAAGATCAAATGCACCTACATTGATCGCTTCATACCCAATAACTTCATATCCCTTCACTAATGACTGCGCTTTAAATTTTGAGGAAGCTAGGTTTTGTTTCATGATTGTATTTGATGATTCAAATAGAGCATCTCCTGCATCAAGAATAACAGGGTTCTTCCCTTCCTTCTTTACAGATTCAATGTACTTCATTCTTCTAGGCAGACCGCCTATGGGATTCTTTTTTCACCCACAGGGATCAAGTTGACATCTGACATTCGATGTAACTATGAAAGATAAAGAACCCTCATGGTTCTTCTTTGCACAGGAAAATCCCGTAAGGAGTAAAATTGAGAATATGCTGATTTTAAGTCTTTTCATAATAGGGTAATTTATGGATCCTTTTATTAAAAATGTATTGTGATCTTTATCAAAACTTCGAACAGTATTATACTCATCCGCCTGCCTTTTTTGCTTTGATCCCCTTTTCAGTTAGAATTCTGAGGATTTTATCCCTCTGGTCCCCTTGAATTTGGATCATTTTATCTTTAACTGTTCCTCCAACAGCGCAACGTTTCTTTAACTCTTTCCCAAGTAATTCCAGATCAGCAGCAGGCCCCTTAAATCCCTTTATCACAGTCAATATCTTCCCTCCGCCTCGACGATCGAGCCAAATACGAATATTCTGGTTATAAGTTTCAATCGTGTCAGGATCATTTATATCATTATAATTATTCTCAAAATTCGGATCTGTGGAATAAACTACATTGCATTTTTTGTCTTGATTCATTATTTGATAGTATGATACAGTGAAATTTGGTGAAAATTATTACTGTTCTAGAGGAATTCTTTCCTTTTGAGACCAATTTTTCAGATCAGCTGACTCATACGATTCTCCATTTTGAGTGATTGCTAAAAAAGATTGTTGAATATCATCTGATCCAGGAAGTACCGAAAGCGAAATAAAGTCATTTCTTAAATCAATCCTGCCCAGCAACAGAAAGGAGTCTCCCCTTGTGATTGGGTTTTTATTTTTCAGTTGATAAAGATTCCCAAATGATGTCAAACTTAAAAATCCGATTCTTGGAGGAGCAATTCCGAAAACATAATGTACAGTTCCAACGATTTCTTCTCTTAAACTCTTTTTGGAGTTATTTAATTCTTCCAATGTATTCTTAAGTTCTAAAACCAATTCTTTGGGAACAGATTCTCCATTTTGTCCTGAAGGTCCTTCAGGACCTTGTTCACCTTGAGGACCAGGAGGACCAGCTGGGCCAACAATTGGCGCAGTTGTGGTGGACATACACCCAAAAAATAATATCAAACATAAGGCGAACTTTTGCATTACCCACCTGGAAACAGGTAAGGACCCGCTCGCCCCCAAGCCATAGCCATTATAATAAATAATTCTGAAATAATGGCAATTATGAAAAATAAAATCGATCGTTTTATTGCATGATTTTTATACGCATTGATTCTTCCCAGGGCGAATACCTGATTTGCAAACATTGTGAACGTTTTATCGTCATTGGTAAACACTTCTCGAAAATGTGAACTATATTCTTCCTGGTTTTCAAACTGGCTGATACCACCAAAATAGGTTGGATTCAATTCCTGAGGTTCACGTTTTTTCACTTTTGGAACTATAACAAGAACAAGGTTTATGATTGCAAGAAATGCAGATATAAAATAAATGACAACCATTATAAATTTAAACCAGTCTAATTGGATTTTCAAAAAATGAACAATAAAAAACACCATGAAGACCCCTAAGATAGAAAGCATAGTAAACGCTTTTTGATCTGTTCTCTGAAGAATTTGCTGCTCATTGGACAACACATGAAAAATAGGAGCAATGTTGCTGGTTACCAGTTTTGAAGATTCTAACGAATAATTTTCTTTATTCATGTCCTGATTTATTTCCATTTTATCAAGTCAGATCGTGGTTTAACATTTATTATTCAAATCAGTGGAGCCAGACGGGATTGAACCGACGACCTCCTGAATGCCATTCAGGCGCTCTCCCAACTGAGCTATGGCCCCAAATAAAACCAACAAATGTCCGTAAAAAATAAGGATGTGAATATAAAATATATCTAAATCCCAAAAAAGATATTCCCAGATTAAAAAACTAATATTCCCTGATAAATTCAGGAGCTTTCACGCGGGTTCTTATGATCCATGCGGAAGCATAACCAAGTTCCACCAATTTCAGCTTAAGTTCCTCCGCTTGTTTTCGGTCAACGCAATTCCCCACACGAATTTTATAATATGGAACTTCATATGTTATATAAACATCCTCATCAATTTTATCAGACAGAACCGCACGGATACTATCTGCACTATGTGTATTCCGGGTAACCAAAGCCTGGACACGATATCCTTCTATTATGATCTCCGAAGTATCCCTCACATCTTCATTATTTTTAAGATTTTCCATATCCAAAAGCGGATTAACGACGATAGGCCAATTGGGCTTATAATCAATTAAAGTGTTTGGATCAATCGATTCATCCTGCTCCTGACTGAAAGCAATACAAGACAAGAGAGAAATATATAATAACACAGTTATTATTTTCATAATTCTCTAACTGATTTGGATTGAATCCAGCCTTTTTTCCCATCAAGTAATACAATTTCAATCCATTCTGGTTGCTTCTGTTTTATTTCCAGTTTAACACCCTCATGAATTCTGAATAATACTGCATCCTCACGGCGGAACGGAGCAGAAAAAGCTTCTACTTCTCTAAAGACAACAATGCCCTCATGGACTTCTGACAAAGCCAAATATTTATCCAGTGTGATTCCATGAACCAGAACAGAAAGAATAATGAAACTGCCAATAATACGGGATGAAAATGGAATCCTCAACCATTTCATTTTTTCAAGTCCAAATAATAAAGCTGAAATGACTAGAAAGAGTGCTCCTAGAAAAATGGCATCTTGGATAGTAAACATATTTTTTATTGATCGGTAAAATTCCAGCAGAAAAAATGTTTCCGGCACTTCAATCCTATCCCGGACCCTTGTGTTTGTCAAATCAAGATTAAAATTCAGGTCTGGATCACGAGGAGTGAATTGGAGTCCCTTTTCATATGCCCAAACCGCTTGACCATATATACCCATCCTATAATATGCATTTCCAAGATTGTAATAAAGATCCGGATGATCAATCCCCATTTGTAAAATCTTTTCATAATTAATCACAGCTTGTCTATAAGATTGTTCATCCATTGCTTGGTTTGCCTGCATGAACAATGAATCTATTTCAGCTTGTTGTGCTGTTAACAGAACAACATTAATGATAAATACTGATATCCATTTATGCATGAGCATCAATCCGTTTTAAGAGAGATTTTACATCAGTAATGAGGTTCTTTTCTTCAGCTTTTTTCCCGGGGGAATATTGTCCCGTATCACAGATCTTCAACATATGAACCAGTTCTTTCAATTCACCATCTGGAATGCTATTTGCTAAAAGTGATTCCGCAGTTAAAGGATCAAGATTATCCGTGGACAATAGAAATCTATCTTTCAAATAGCGATACTGAATTCGGGATGCATGTGAAAAAATGTCTCCCTGAGTTTTGTTCAGAGCTCTCATGGCGGTTTTTAAAGCTTTTTTTGACCGACGAATATCTTCAGTCCCTCCTTTTTTTCTTTGTATGTTTTTCATAAATCCAGGTGAAATAAAGAAAATGAGTGAGAGTCCATAAAGGGTTAGAATTTCAAATGAAATGCCTGAATATTTTCTATATATCCACTGAGGAATTTCCCTGCGGATGTAACGGATATCACTTCCCAGAAGCACAACCTCCTCCTTTGTCAATCCTGAGGAAACTTCCGCAGAAGTTTCACCGGGTAATACTGAAATTTGAATTGGACGGGTGGATGTTCTGTTCCATTTTTCAGTTTTAGAATCGAAAAATGGTAATTCTATTCTGGGAATAATGAATCTCCCTTCTTGACGTGGAATCAAGATATATTCCCAAGAAACCGATCCAGTAATATTATCACGCAATGGTTCCTTTTTTATGGTTGAAGTAGGTGGAAATACCTCCAAAGTTTGGGGAAAATCAAATTCTGGAAGACTAAACATAGAGATATTTCCAGTCCCCTGTAATTTCACTTTTAAAGTAATAGCTTCATTAGCCTTGACCGACTTCATATCTGCAAATGCAGATAAAGTAAATGATCCTACAGCTCCGGTGAAATCCGCTGGTTTGCCATTTGGGTACGGTTTAACATTTATCAAAGTTTTTTCTGTAAGGAGAACTTTAGGAACAGTTTGCTGACGGGAAAATGAATCAAAGAAGGGATCATCCCAGATACTTTTCCGTCGCTTTTTGTTTTTAACAGTAACATTGCATTTTACCTTCATTGGGTCTAAAAAAAGCTCTCCGGTTTTCGTTGGGAAAAGAGCCGCAGAATACAATTGGGCAACATTATATTGAATGCCTTTTAAATTTACCTTCCGAAATTCTACACGGTTTGGAGCAAACAATTCCTCAACCCAGAATCCAACAAATTTTGGCATTTCAAGGTCTTGAATAGACATGTTTACTCTTGTAAATAATTTATAGATAACTGTTACCTGTTCTCCTGGATACACTTCCGATTTATCCAATTCCACCATTAGAAAAAGATCCTTTGCTTCAGCTAATTGTTTACCCCTAGATACTTTCATTCGAATGGTTTTCGTCCGAAAAGATTTATTACCTACGTATACGGACAATGATGGAATGGTTAATGTTCCGGTTTTCATTGGAACTAAGGTCCAGGTCAAATTACGTGAAGTCTGCATTTTCCCATTTATCCAGGACATGCTGGTCTGTTGGCTTGGGCCACTTACGACTGAAAAGTTTTTCAACAGAGGTGTAATATCGACTTTGGGATTAGATTCTGCATCTTTTGCCTCTATCTTGAACGTAAACACATCATTTTGACTGATACTGGTTGCATCTACTGATGCAGTAACTTTTGCAGCAAAAGCATAGGAATGTAATCCAAAGCACACTGTCAATAATAAAATTGAAGGTGGAAATTTAATCATTACCAATCCTTTTCCAATTTTTTGGATTTTGCTCGTGCAATCTGTCGCTTCTGATGGATTTTTTCCTTTTCCTTTAATGCATCCAGAATGGCCTGGGCATTCATACGATCCTGATTATCCCCGTCTTCTTCGCTTTTTTGGGGTTCAGGTATCCCTTTTCCCTCTTGTTCTTCCTTCCCTTGTTCTTGGGCCATTTTTTCCTGTTCTTTGTCTTTCTCTCCCTGGTTTTTTTCTGACTTTTCCTTTTCTTGCCCTTTATCTCCTTGTTCAGACTGTTGTTGAGTTTTATCTTCTTCTTTTTCTGTGCTTTGGTTTTCCTGCTTGCTTTGTTCCGATTCTTCCTGGTTCTCCGAATTTTTGTCATTATCATTCTGCTGTTGCTGTTCTTGGGGCCGCAAATGATATTTGAGGATCTCGTAATTGAATTTTGCATCTGTATCGTCAGGATCCAACTCTAAGGCTTTTTTAAAAAATGCAAGACTTTCTTCGGACCTCTGCTGTTCGTATAGGATATTCCCCATATTGTAATAAGATTTTGCTTTTAATTCTGGCTCATCATCTCTTAGTATACGATCAAATGCTTCCATGGCCGATTTAATATCACCTTGTTGGTAAGCTGATACTCCTAATCCAAAATTAGCAGCAGAGTCGTTCTTCCTTTCCTCAAGAACAGATTCATAATATTTTCTGGCTTCATCAAAATTATTTCGTTTGTATTCTTTCATCCCTTTATCCACCGAAAAAGCCAGAGAAACGAACAGGAAAAGAACCACTAGTGTACTGCTTTTCAAATATTCTCTTTTAAATCCTCTCCTAAACAATTCTACCTCTCCAAGTATCTTTCTGCATTTTTTTGGTTGGGAACATAAAACCAATGATAAAAAATAACAATGAAATGATTGCGAAAACCTGATACCGATCTTCAAATTCTGAAAATTCATGAGTACTTATGATTTTTTTCTCCATTGAATCAATAGCTTGAATCAAATTCCGATGACCTGTTAAACGGTTGTCAAAACGGACATATATACCATTTCCCGCATCAGCAATTTCCCTGAGCGCCATTTCATTCAATTTTGACGTCACGAGTTTCCCTTGACGATCACGCTTATATTCCTTTGGTACCCCATTCTGACTTTTGATTGGAATCAAAGACCCTGTTACAGAACCAACTCCAACCGTATGAATGATGATTCCTGTTCTTGCTGCTTTCTCTGCTATCTCGACTGCTTCCCCTTCATGATCTTCGCCATCTGTAATAATTATAATAACTTTATATTTTTTACTTTCCTCAGTAATAAATGCAGTCAATCCTGAATTCAAGGCTGAACTGATGGATGTTCCCTGAGTAGGAATCATATTTGTGTCAATACCATCTAAAAATAATTGGGCTGCTTCGTAATCTGCTGTCAATGGAAGATATATGTGACTAGAGCCAGCAAAAACTATGATTCCTACCCGATCCCCTTTAAGTTGTTTGATTATTTGAGATATCTCGAATTTTGCCTTTTGAAGCCGGCTCGGTTTTACATCTTCAGCATCCATACTGATGGAAACATCCACAACGAAAACTAAATCAACACCTTTTCGCTCAATAGGTTTTACCTTTGTTCCTATCTGGGGTCCTGAAGCAGAAACAATCAGAAAAGATAATCCAAACAAACCCATCCGCTTTTTCCATAATCTTTTTTGATGGTCAAACCTGCCCAATAAATTAGCCTCTAATTGTGGTGTGCTTGATTTGAAGATAAAGTGAGAACGCCCTCTTCTTAAAAACTGTCCGATCCAGAAAAAAAGTAAAAACCCAAAACAAATAATTACCCATGGATATCTCCACTCCATTACGATTTTCTCCTGAAAACAAATCGCTCTAAAATTTCAAAACCAAAGCTGAATATTAGAGCTGGAATTAAAAACCAACCATAAAGTTCTTCGTAGCGG
Source organism: Fidelibacterota bacterium (assembly GCA_012964235.1). GTDB lineage: Bacteria > Fidelibacterota > Marinisomatia > Marinisomatales > UBA8229 > UBA8229. Next base: position 20,303 of record DTUJ01000168.1, on the reverse strand, counting down.
GTATATTCCCGTACTTCAATTTCCGTTCGTTCCAGTTGATTGATTTCTTCATAAATATCTTCTAATGTTTCTTCATCGGTCGCACGAAAATACCTGCCGTGAGTTTCCTCCGCGATCGCTTGAAGTGTTTTCTCGTCAATTTCATTACGGATATAGCCACGGTTAGGAATATATGTTACAGATTGGTTCGTTCCAGCACCAATTGTGTAGATCCTGATATCAAATTCAGCTGCTAAACCTGCGGCAGTGAGGGGATCCAATTCCCCGGCGTTGTTGCTTCCATCTGACAAAAGAACCATTACTTTACTTTTGGCTTTACTGCTTCGCAATCGATTTGTAGCATTGGCGATAGCCATCCCGATTGCTGTTCCATCGTAATCCTTTTCAGCAACGGTTACCTCTGCTAAGAGTGTTTTTAATACCTGCGCATCTACCGTTAATGGGCACTGAATGAATGTCTCTCCCGCAAATACCAGAAGGCCAATCCGGTCTCCCGGTCTCTTTTCTATAAATTTTGCCGCTGTCTTTTTCACCGCTTCAAGACGATTGGGTTTGAAATCCTCAGCAAGCATACTACTCGAAATATCAACAACCATTACAATATCCACAACGGTGACAGTCGTTTCTTCAAGGGTATCGACAAACCTCGGACGCGCCAGTGCCAATACTATAAGCAGCAAGACACCGATTTGTATCGATGATAAAATTCTTACACGTCTTTTTCCCTGTCTAATGAATCTTCCCTGAAGCAAATCAATTGAAGAAAGCCTGAGGGTACCTTCCTGATTTTTTCCATACAAACGATACCACCATATCAGAGCAGGAATAATAACCGCTAACAATAAAAACCATGGATGAGCAAACTGAATCATACTATTAGTAATTTAAAGAGGATTTTTACATTCTTACTTATTCCCTACGTTTGAATATTAGATTTGTTTCTACACAAAATATTCCCAACAACGCAAGGAATTACATACAGTCTATTTTAAGAAAGAAAATTAAATAAGAAGGGGTTTGAATATAGTAGAAGTTTTACTTAGAGGGGAGAATTATTCAGGTGATTTCTCACCATCCTCAGATTCAATCTCTTTTCCAACATTTTCAATATCTTTCTTTGCACCATCTACCGCACCTTTAAATTCGCGAATCCCCTGCCCAATTCCTTTGGCAATTTCTGGTATTCGTTTCGCTCCAAACAAAACTAGAATAACCACTACAATGAAAAAGATTTCCATAGGCCCAAGGTTGAATAACGCGTACACTAATCTATTTTCATCCATTATTTCTCCTCCTAAACTATTCTGAATTTAACTTAATTCAATAATCCAACTAACGGAAAAATCTCAGTAGATAATATGCAGTTGCTAACCCGATTAGGCTAGTGAAATTAAATTTCAATGAAAGACCAAATTTTACTGTAAATATAATCAAATTCAAGACTATTACCCCTGAATCTTGTCCTGTCAAACCTGCTAAATCAAAATTAATACTTGTAAGAAAAAAATCCTTAACAACTCCTACAGGGAGTAACATTCCCAGTAATTCTCCTAAAAGAGTTCCAATAAGAGCTCCACATCCAAGACCAAACATGACGAGGAAGATAGATCGCCTATTCAATTAGAGAAACTCTCTTTCCGACGGCTTTTTGATAGAAATAGAATCAACTATTTCATGAGGATTGATAACCCAGGCTGCAACACACCATAGAATATAGACCGATAAGAGTGGGAACAAAACAATTCCACGGAGGAATATCAGGCTGACCAATAAAGTAAATACTCCCAACAACCGATAGGTGTTTTTCCGACCTTTTCGAAAAGAGATAAGTGGAAATTTTGAAAAACGTACGGGGCTGATCATTAAAAGCCCCATGATAACCACAAGGAGAATCGCAATTCTTGGATCCCCTGTATTCCCTGATATTTTATCGCTAAACAGCATATATCCAAAAATGAACAAAGCATTCAATGGAGTGGTCAAACCAATAAAATAGGGTTTTGGATCTTTCTCCTGTAATACATTAAACCGTGCAAGACGAATTGTACCAAAAAGCAAAGGGATAAAACTGATTAATCCACCTAAAATTGGTGGCAATCCCTGGACATAGGTCGTATATATCAAAACCGATGGTGCTACACAAAATGAAATTGTATCGGCAAATGAATCAAATTCGGACCCAAACCTCGATGGAATTCCCAATAAACGAGCAATTTTTCCATCTACTGCATCAAATACACCAGCGAATAAAACCAGCCAACCAGCCTTTATAGGATAACCTTTAATCAACATCCCGATTGCTGAAAATCCAAGAAACATGTTTAGCACAGTCAAAATGTTAGGAATATACCGTTTGCGATTTTTATTCATTTTATTTGGTTTCACTGCTTAATTATTCAGTCTAATTTAGCAATAATGGTTTCTCCCCCAGTCACCTTTTGACCTTTATGCACCTGCACCTGATAGACTGAGGGAAAAATAATATCAGTACGGGATCCAAACATAATAAATCCAAGGCGATCTCCTTTCAATAACGTTTTTCCTGCCTGAGCATAACAATGGATGCGTCGTGCAATCAGTCCAGCAACTTGCTTTACTTTCATAAGCCCCTTTGATGACTCCATAAGTATAATTGTTTGCTCATTTTCATCCGAAGCTTTATGATTAAACGCTGCCAAAAATTTCCCCTGTTTGTAATCCGTTTTTTTTATAAGCACTGTTACAGGCACCCTGTTCACATGTACGTTGAATATATTAAGAAAAACTGATACCAGTATTCCTTTTCCTACATCTGGATCATTTACTTGTTCTACGTTAATTATCTTTCCGTCGGCAGGAGAAACAAGACTATTATCCCCGGCGGGAATATTGCGTTTTGGATCACGAAAGAAGATGAGAGAAAATAAAAAGAATAAGCCTGAGATAAGATAAACGAAACTCAACCATTCGAATCCATTTATATTGCCAACCAAACGGAAAAAAATTGTTAGAAAAAATAATATCAGGATGATTTTTCTTCCTTCTTTCGCAATCATATTTTTACCAATATCTCGACTTCATTTTTACTTTTCCTAATTTCATCGTTACAGTCTTTTCTTGATTATTTCTATAAATTTTAATATCTAATTCATCTCCAGAGCGTAGATCTTGGTTAAGAATAATCTCCTTGATATCCTCTGCGGTTTTCACCTTAATACCATTCACAGATAGTATTATATCTGCTAATTTCAACTTAGCTCTTTCCGCAGGACTTCCTTTTTTGATTTCGACAATGATTACACCAGATTTGACAGGAATATCAAGATACCGAATGATCCTTTGGTTTAATGGTTGAACCTGGATCCCTGTGAAATAACTGCGGTCAATGTTTCCTTTCGTTTTTAATTCCTCAGCTATATTTTTCGCATGATTTATTGGTATTGCAAATCCTATCCCAATCGAACCCTGAGACATTGTAGAGCCGGTAAAAATAAATGTATTAATTCCCACAACCTCTCCACGACTGTTCACAAGAGGACCCCCACTATTTCCCGGGTTAATCGCAGCATCGGTCTGAATCATGTTCTGAAACACCTGCCCTGATTTTTGCTGGCCGAAATCCATATTCACTGCGCTGATTATTCCCGCAGTAGCTGTGGGTTGATCGTTCACATCGAATAAACCGTACGGATTTCCTAACGCAACTACCCATTCTCCGATGATCAATTCATCAGAATTTCCAAGCGTTGCAAATGGGAAATTCCCACCCTCTAATTTAAGTAAAGCTAAATCAGTCATACTGTCTGTGCCGATGACAACTGCCTCATATTCCTCACCACCTGGGAGAGTAATAATAATTTCCAGTGCATTTTCAACAACATGGAAATTTGTTATTACATACCCATCAGGACTAACAACAACTCCCGATCCTGAACTTTTAATCCTTTGACGATGAAGCTCATACGGAAAAAAATCTTGGAAAAATGGATCATTAAATGGTGAGCGGGTAGTCACTTCTTTGAGTTGAATTACATTGATACTTGCAACAGAAGGACTGACTCTCTTGATCGCACGGGTGATAGCTGTAACTCTGGATTGGGTAATATCATTTTGACTGGGGAGAAAACAAAAAAATACTAGAAAAAGAACAATCAATCTGAAAACAAGTCTAGGCATAGTCAACCTTATAAAGAATGAGCCCTTGAGGAGGCGCTTTAAAAATTTGAACATTTTTTTCAGGATTATTCAATAGATTCAAAAATGACTCAATCGTGAATTTTCCTCTTGATATTTCTACCATTGTACCAGTTAAATATCTTACCATGTGATGTAAAAATCGATTCCCGGAAACATAGTAAATTAACATTTTATCTTGCTTTTTCCATACGGATTCATAGATTTTACAAACAGTACTTTTCATATCAATTCTGAACTTACAGAAGGAGAGAAAATCATGTTCTCCAACAACCGTCTCAGCCACTGATTGAAGGATTGACTGGTCTAATTGTCCTGTTATCCACGACTGATTCCGAAATAATACATTATTCCCGGTGTAACATTGATAACGATAACACCGTATTTGTGCAGAATATCGGGCGTGAAAATCAGCAGGAACAACATCTAAACTTTCAACAAGAATATCTTCAGAAAGATGAGCATTCAATGCCTTAATCAGGTTACAAGTATCCAAATCAGTATTAAGATCAAAATGAGCTACCTGGCTTAAAGCATGAACGCCTGTGTCGGTACGCCCTGCACCAAAGACTTTAATTTTCTCTCCATCAGAGAACGTGGAGATTACCTTTTCTAATTCATCCTGGACTGTTCTTTTTGCCGGCTGAAACTGCCAACCGAAAAATTTTGTTCCATCATATTGTATGGTGATTTTAAATCTTGCCAAGAAAATTTACTCCAAAAAAACAACAGATTATACCAATGATAAAAAGTCCGTCACTGAGATAAAATCTAATTGGAAAAGCTACGCCCCTCGGAATCTGATTTCCATAACCTCGCAACTTCATCATTTTTGCAGTTTCCTCTGCTTTCCGATAATTTCTCAGAACAATTCCCGGAAGATCATGCCCAACATTCTGAATTTGAGTCCAACGGGTTGTGTTAACATTTAACCCCAAAGCTGATTTCCCCTTATGGATTGACTCCCACTCCTTCTGAAAAGCAGGAAAAAATCGAAAGATCAATTCGAAAAAAAGGAAAAAGTCTTCCATCCATTTCCAAGGACGGTTTAGAGTACTCCATAAACTCCTGAGAGCGATAAGAACCCCTGAAGACAATGATTGTTCAATATAAAGTGCCATGATTGAAACCATTAATAATATTTTTAATGATGCAAAACCAATCTCAATCAAAATTTCACTCATCGTCGCTGTAGTGAGTAAAATGGAGAATCCAACGTACAGTACTGCCATATATGGAAAAAATCTGAAGAATGGTGTTATTCGAACTAAAACTTCAGGGAATAGAATTCGGTTTAAATAAAGTAAACCAAAAAAAATAATTACTCCAATTCCAAGTATTAAGACTGTTTGATTCATTAATACTGTCAGTGAAAAACTAAGATAAAAACAAATCCGGACCAGAGGATTTCGAAACATCTTTGATTATTGAAATGTACTGAAATTTAATGTGAAATGATGACCACTCATTGGAACCAGCAAATTAGAACATTTTTTGAGATTAAAATTGAACTATCAATGAATAGGTAAGATTCGTAGTTACTGGATCATACCTTGGAACAAATGTGATTTTTCCAGTCGATAAAAACCGATTCTGAAGATAAAGTACATCAATTGCTGAAACGATATGATTCAAGACAATTCCACCGATAAAAAATTTCCCTGCAAGAGCCCAACGATCACTGCTGATTCGCATTGATTCGAAAGATTCTCTTTGAGATGTTGATCCCTTCCAATCCCAATCCCATTCTATGTTCTTATATCTTTCAACAGCGTCATTATCACGGAAACGCAAGTGTTCCTGAATGAAGACTTCCCGCGTATCATAATTTCCAATATCAACCCAGAATTCTCTATCCTTTCTTGAAACAAATACATTAGCATGTTCGGAGGCAAACACCTGGAATTCCCTTTGATCTATATTCGACATTAAAAAACTCCCAATGGTCGTTATCCATAAAGCACTTTCCACTAAAGAAAAAACTCGCCCACGAGTTTTATTACCCAGAGAAAATTCCCCTGTTCCTGGTATCACTAACGATTTTATAATAGGTGCCAGTTTTACTTTTGGTGTATTCTTTTCCAAGACCAGGTCTTGAGCAACAATAACCTGAAGAATAAAAATAATAATTAAAGTTATTTTAGATAATGTCTGAACCATCCGATTCCCAAAACAATGCAAATTACAATTGTACATAACATCGCGAATATATCACCAAAAGCAGTATAAAAGCTTGTTCCATTCCAGAAAGATATATCCCCATGAATTACTTTTCTTTCACCAATTGAAATTTTTTCCATCACCCGTCCTGTTGGCAGAATAATACCGGAAATACCCGTGTTTGCGCTTCGTACAACAGAGATTCGATTTTCAACTGCACGCAGTTTTGCAAGCTCAAAATGTTGGTACGGACCAGATGAATTACCCAGCCAACCATCATTTGCTTGAATTGACAGAAACTGCGCACCCCGCTTAATAAATTCCCGGATAATATCTGGTAAGCTGGATTCATAACAGATGATGTTTGAAAATTGTATTGAATCTACTTTAAAAACCGTGTACTCTTCTCCTTGCGAAAAGTTTCCTTGACCAAAGTTTAGTTTTTTCAATATTGGAAAATATCTTGAAAACGGAATGTATTCTGCAAAAGGAACCAAATGAACTTTGTGGTACATTTGTATATTTCCATCTGGGTACATCATTATTGAACCATTATAATATTCTTTTTCTCCATTTTGATTTACAGTGTGATCAACTGTCCCAGACAACAGGGGAATTCCAGATGCTACCACTTTATTCTGAATAGGTCTCCGGTCGGAAAGGGATAAACGAAGATTGGAAGGTACTGCTACTTCGGGCCATAAAACCAAATCTGGCTGAAGCTGTGTTGCTTCATTCAATAAATCATGCATAACTGCGAATGTCTCCTGTCGGTGGTCCCGTTCCCATTTTTGGTTCGGATCAATATTCGGTTGAACTACTGCGACATCAAAGTTCAATTCCTCAGTTTGGTTTGATATTAAGGAGATGCGAATAGATCCAATAATCCACAAACTTAAGATTAATCCAAATGGCAATATCCACATCTTTCTGTTCTTAACAGACGATGTAAAAATCAGGAATACAATTACATTTAAGAAAATAATCCAAAAAGATATTCCATAACTCCCACCATAATCTGCCATTTGAATTAACGGTAAATAAGATGTTTGTGTCAATGCGAGATTTATCCACGGAAACCCCAACGGTCCAAAACTCCTTAACCATTCCATGGAAACCCAAAGAAAGGGAAAGACATACAATCCTTTCCCCGTCCAAGAATGAATTTTCGAAAGTAGAAATCCAAGAATAGTCCAAAACAGGGCAAGGTAAAGGATAGCTCCAATGAGAGAAGCAAATACGGGAATAAATCCCGCTCCACTATTAAGCCCTATCCAGTATAGTGAAATGAAATTAGCAGTAATTGCAGAAAGAAAAGAATACTTCGCAACAGAGGAAGAGCTTTCATTTAAAAAGATAGAAATGAGAGGTACGAACCCTATCCAAGCCAAAAAACCAAGATGAAGAGGGGGATAAGCCAAGCCAATCAATATGCCTGATAGGATGGCTAACTGCCAAGAAGGTAGATGAAAAATTAAAGACAAAAATAAGTCTTGTAAAAATAGACCATACTTACATTTTTGATTGCTTGTCCAAAAATTGTTGGAGAATAATCGCCGCAGCTGTTTGATCAATTAATTCTTTATTATATCCCGTTTTGATTTCCTGTTCAATCATTATACGTTTTGCTGATACAGAAGATAACCGTTCATCTTCAAGCATTACTTTATATCCAATGTCCCTGAGTTTATCTGTAAATTCCATTACTCGTTTTGTCTGAACTGTTTGTTGCCCTTTCATTCCCAGGGGATTTCCAACCACAATTAATTCTACATCCTGTTCATCAATTATTTTATCCAATTCCCGGATTACCTGATTTGTATTATGAACTAGAAGAGTCCTGAAAGGAGTAGCTATGATTTTTAATGGGTCGGAAAGGGCTAATCCAACCCGCTTTTCTCCATTGTCAATTCCTAAATATCTACCCACCTATTATCTGGAATTTCCTCATCCTCTCTACTTATCGCCCAGTTCTCTCTACATAATCAATACCATCGACCTTAGTTAATTTCCGGATTAATCTATCCAATTGACGCAAATTATTAACCTTAATAACAAAGAGTGAAATACCCACTCCGTCTTTTACTTTTGCATCAACACTTGTAATATTAATATTCTCACCTGCGATACACTCGGTCATTTCTTTTAATCTACCTTTTCGATCTTCACAAACAATTTTGATTTGAACAGCGAATAAATCTTTTCTACTCACATCCCATTCTACCGGAATCAAACGATCAGAATCTTCACTTAATAATGGAAGACTTTTACAGGATGTTTGGTGAACAGTAATTCCCCTTCCTCGTGTTATAAATCCAATCATATCATCACCTGGAATTGGGGAACAACATTTTCCAAAATTAACCATCAAGTTTTTAATCCCCTGAAGTTTAATCCCTTTTGCAGATGACCGGGCAAAATCAATAAAATTTTCAGTTGATTCCTCTTTTGCTTCTTCCAATACATTTTCATTCAGTGGTCGAATTTTCTTGAAAATATCTCGAACGGTGATAGAGCCATTTCCAATAGCTCCTAAAAGAGCCTCAGTTGAGTTGTACCCACATATTTCGTAAGATTCCTTAATCGTTTTCAAAAGTTTAAACTGCTTAAGTTTTCTAAGCGTTCTCTCAAGAATTTCCGTACCGATCTTTACACTTTCCTTTTTTTCAATTCTCCAGAGGAAGCGACTAATATTAGTCCGCGCTTTGGATGTGGTGACAAATTTTAACCATCCATAACTAGGCTGCTGATTTTTACTTGTAAGAATCTCTAACATATCTCCATTTTTCAGGATTGTATTAAGTGGAACTACTTTATGATTAACTTTAGCACCAAGACAATTCAAACCAACTTGGGTATGGATTTGAAATGCAAAATCAATCGGACAAGCATTCAGAGGAAGTTGAATTAAATCTCCTTTGGGTGTAAAAACAAAAATTTCATCATCAAACAAATCTATTTTCAAAAGATTCATAAATTCTTTGGGATCACTGGATTCATTCTGGAGTATAGTTACCAATTCCCGGAGCCACTTCACATTTGAATCCAAATCTGCTGTAACAGTTTTACCTTCTTTATATCTCCAATGAGCGGCTACCCCAATTTCTGCTGTTTGTTCCATTTCTCTGGTTCGAATCTGGATTTCCACCATGTGCCCACGAGGACCAATTAAAGTTGTGTGAATAGATTGATATCCGTTTGATTTAGGCATAGCAATGAAATCTTTAAATCTTTCCTGGATCGGTGAGTATACCTGGTGAATAATTCCAAGGGTAAGATAACATTGCTCTACCTTTTCGACAATTATTCGGATAGCAAAGAGATCATAAATTTCCTCGAATGTTTTCCCTCTTGCAATCATTTTTCTATAAATAGATGAATGGGATTTTGGTCTTCCATAGATATCTACCTGGATTTGATATTTTTTCAACTCTTCTTTAATGGGGCTAATAACTTGGTTTATATAACGTGATCGCTGCCGATTTGTTGATTTCAGTTTTGAATCAATTTCTAAATGGGATTTTTTATGTAGCGTTTGTAATACCCAGTCTTCTAATTCCCATTTCACCGAAGCCATTCCGAGACGGTGCGCCAAAGGAACATAAATATCATTGGTTTCCCTGGCAATTTGACGTTGCTTCAGTTTTGACATATATTCAATGGTTTGCATGTTGTGAAGTCTGTCGGCAAACTTTATAATAATGACACGGAGATCCTTTGCTACTGAAAGCAGAAGTTTCATAAAATTTTCTGCTTGTTTTTCCTGCTGATTTGAAAATTCAATATTTCCAAGTTTGGTTACTCCGTCAACTAACCTGGTAATATCCTCGCCAAAGCAGTCCTCTAAGTCTTTTAAGGTTGTATCAGTATCTTCAAGAGTATCATGAAGGAGCCCAGCCATGACAGTAATATGATCCATTTTCCATTTTGCTAAAATATTTGCTACTTGAAGACAATGATCACTGAAATAAGGTTTCCCTGAGCGACGTTTCTGGCCTTGATGTCTGACAGTTCCAAATTCATACGCTTTCCACAAAGACTCCTTTATGGTTTTTCCGTTGGTATCTTTAGGAATAACCATTTTTTCATACAGATTTAGAAAAGGTTTCGGGAATTCACCTACCACGTAAGGAATAAGTTTGGAAAGGGGATTCGGCATTAAAAGGGTACTTCAGCTTCAGCATTCTCGTAAACAGACATATTCTCAAATCGAGCAAAACGGTCAATAAATGTTACATTAACAGTTCCAGTAGGTCCATTTCGCTGTTTGGAGATTATTATTTGAGCTTTACCTCTGTCTTGATCTTCCCGCGAATATATCCATTGACGGTATAAAAACATAACAACATCTGCATCTTGTTCGATCGCCCCACTTTCACGAAGATCCGATAATTGTGGACGTCTATCACTTCGACTTTCAACTGCCCTTGACAATTGGGATAGAGCCACAATTGGAATTTTTAAGTCCTTTGCAAGAGACTTGAGAGAGCGGGTAATAATAGAAATTTCCTGCTGCCGACTCTCAATACCTTTTGGACCTTGCATCAACTGAAGATAGTCAACAATAATCATTTTTACATCATGTTCTGCTTTTAATCTCCGGGCCTTAGCTCGTAATTCAAGTACGGTAATTGCGGGTGAATCATCCAGGTAAATAGGTGCCTCTGCTAATGTCCCCACATGAATACTCAAATTCTTCCACTGAGATTTCGGGAGATTGCCCGTCCTGACAAGATGACTATCCACCTTTGATTCTGCACAAAGAAGCCTCATGGCAATCTGATGATCAGCCATTTCCAGACTGAAGATTCCAACACTTTCCTTATGATCAACTGCGGCATTTCGTGCTATTGAAAGAGCAAGTGAGGTTTTTCCCATTGCTGGACGGCCTGCGATAATCACTAGATCACCAGGATGAAAACCAGCTGTCATCGCATCCAAATCAATCAAGCCAGATGGGACTCCTATTACAGATCCCGCTTTCGAACTAATGGCATCAAGCTTTTCAAATGATTCATGAAGAATAGGTTCGATATGTTTAAAACCGCCTTTTAAACGGTTTTGGGTGATAGTAAAAATGGATTGCTCAGCACTATCCAGTATATCATCAACTGTTTGGCGATCATCATAAGCTTCTTTAGACATATCATGAGCAAGATAAATCAGCCTGCGTAATACAGCTTTTTCCAGGACTATCTTGGCATAACTTTCTACATTCGCTGCGGTAGGTACAGATTCAACCAATCCGGTTATGTAATATGCACCTCCAACTGCTTTCAGTTCCTTATTCTTCTTTAATCGGTCGGTTACAGAGATAGTGTCAACTGGTTCATTTTCATTGAATAATACAATCATCGTAGAAAAAATCTTCGCATGAGCTTCTTTATAAAAATGTTCTGATGAAATCCATTGTAAAACCTTGCTGACAGCTTCTTTACTGATGAGCATTGACCCTAAAACAGCTTGTTCTGCCTCCAAGGCCTGGGGCTGGACATTCAAAATTTCTGATTGATTATTTTTAGCCAATATTTGTTTTTCCATCAAGAATTGATTGAATCCATTGAAAATCTTTCCACGTTGGTACTTTAAATCCTGAGTTTCTCAAAAGAGCCGCAGGATGGTAGGTGACAATCAAAGGGATTCCTTCATAATGATACATTTTCCCTCTCATAGCCTTTAATGGAAGATCTTGTTTTAAAAGAGTTTTCCCTGCAACCCGTCCTAACGCTACAATCAACTGAGGTTTAATAAGGCTAATTTGATGCTGGAGATATGGTTCGCATTGGTCAACTTCAGAGGGTAATGGATCCCGATTATTCGGGGGACGGCATTTCAAAACATTACAGATATACACACCTTTTGTTCTATTGAGGTGAATAGCGGCCAGAATTTTATCCAATAATTTCCCGGCACGACCTACAAATGGTTCACCAAGACGATCCTCATCAACTCCCGGTGCTTCTCCGACTAATAATAAATCCGCATTGGGATCCCCTACACCAAAAACAAATTTTGTTCGTGCATCCCCTAACTGGCATTTATGACAAGAATTTATCTTGTCATTAAATTCCTGTAATGATCCAGGGAAATCATAACCCGATCCTTGATCTATATTATCTAAAGATGATTGAATAAAAATTTCGTCTCCAAATAATTCACGGGTTTGACTGAGAAAATGATAGATATTCGCCGCCACACTTAGGCCCATTTATGATTATTTTTCCGAATCTTGTGGGTGTTTATCCCACGTTAAATCACCATTAATAAATTCCTCAATAGCCACAGTTGTTACTTTTTCTACTTCCTGGTACGTTTCTGGATCTATTTCATCAGGGACTTCATCAAAAACACCCATATCCCTGCTTTCTTCTTCTTTTATAATCTTTTCGACAAGGCGATCGCGAAGTATTTGCTTCGCTCTTCGTTCCATCACAACTACTGCTTCATAAATATCACCTGTCTGCTCTTCTATCTGGCGAAAAGACAACGGCTTAAGACTCATATAACACTCCTTCTGTTTGTTTTTCAATTATTTTAATTAATTCATTACTAGCATGTTCAATTTGATTGTTGATCACGTGATAATCAAACCAATCTTTTTCTTTTAATTCCAATTCCAAACGGTCCATTCGTTTTTTAATTCTTTTTTCCGAATCTGTACCACGGCTTCTTAGCCGTTTTCGGAGATCATCAAGATTGGGAGGCAAAATAAAAATTGTAACCGTATTTTTCGGATATAATGATTGAATAGATTTAGCTCCCTTTACATCAACTTCAAGCAGTAATAACCTGTCTCCCCTGATGGCATCTTCGAGTGGTTTCTTCATTGTGCCATAATAATCTCCGTGAACCTCTTCATACTCCATAAATTCATTTTTGTTGACTTTTTCCTCAAATTCTTCCATGGAAATAAAATGATAATCTACGCCATCTTCTTCTGTGTAACGCTGACGACGGGTTGTACAGGATACTGAAAAGTTAATCTCCTGTTTTTTACGCTGTAATTCACGACATAATGTTGTTTTTCCCGTTCCTGAAGGACCAGATATTGCAATGAAATTCTTCATAAAATATTCTGAGCTTGCTCCCTAAGTTTTTCCGTATCATTTTTCAATTCAATAACAAGATTCGTCAAGGTCATATCAGAATTTTTTGCTCCAATTGTATTGATTTCTCTGTGTGTTTCCTGCAAAAGAAAGTTTAACCGCTTCCCAACAGGTTCAACCTCCTGTAAAAATGATAAATATTGTTCCATGTGACTCCGGCACCGAAGGATCTCTTCCGTAATATCTGCTTTTTCAGAAAGAATGGCAATTTCCTGAGCCAGACGGGTTTCATCAACTGGAACTGTTTCTAAAAGCTCTGATATTTTCTTCTGGTATTTTTCTTTACGAATTTTGCCTGCCTTTTTTACTTGTTGTTCAAGTTTATCAATCTTTTCACAAAATGACTTTAATTGATCTTCCATGCTCTTTTGGATTATTTTACCCTCAGTTGAACGCATTTCATCCGCCTGCCCCAAAGCATCATTTAAACCTTTTAAAATATTTTTTGGTTGAATTTTATCCTGATCGTTTTCCGAAAACAAATCTTTAAGGGATACGATTTGACTCAGCTCAATGTGGCGACCATATTCCATCTGAATTGTTTGTAATAACGATTCAATAGCTTCAAATCGACTTTTATTCAATTGTAATAATCCTTCAGTTCCACTATTGTGATTCATTTCAAAAACCAACTGTATACTTCCCCTCTTAAGAATTTCCTGGGTTCGATTTCGGATATCCAAATCTAGAGCCGGATCAAGATCGAAACCCCGAATTTTCAGATCGAAATAACGGGAATTAACTGCCCGTACAGTCACTGAAATTTGACCACTGCCATTTTTGACCGCACTGCGGCCATACCCTGTCATACTTTTAATCATAATTTTTCAACAAAAAAAACCAAAAAATTTACGGAGTAATATACGCTTCTAACAATGAAAACCAAATTCATCTAAATTAATTATCCAGAGAAGGTGATATCTCACTCCTTATTAATTTCGGATTGATAGAAAAAGAAAGTAAATGGCTGTTCCCTAAAGAAGATACCTCTGGTTCAAATTGAAGAGCATAACTAATCTCAATATCGGACCATACCAACCCAAGACCAGTTGAAATTATTCCGGTTTCATTTCCCCCAAATCTGATTTGAATATTTTCCCTGATGGTCCACTCCATTCCCATTCGGAACTTTTCCGTCTCTATTACAATATCTGCCATCAAATCCAATGTAACTGGAATTAAGGGAAGATCATAGTTCCCAGAAATTCCCACCGAAACACGAGGAGTGACAATTTCTTTTGTTCCATTATCCCAGACCAGCCAAGAAGTGAGTACATCCTGAATCACAATTCCTGCTTGTACTCTTTTCCAAAATAATGTTCTTAAACCAGCATCCAAACCAAACCCTGTACCTGTATGACTTCCCAATTGGTGTATCAACCCTTTCACTCCAATTCCAAAAATGACATCCCTTAATAATACTGATTTTTGGCTAAGCACTGATCCAATAGAGGGAGATTTGTTAATAACCCATGACCGATTCAAATACACTCCCCACTGATGCTGACTAAATTCTGTAACATTTTTTGAATCTAAACGTTCATTTCCATTTAGTTTACCATCACCATTCTCATCTAATAACGCAAAGCGGGTATCTGGAATACCGGGGACTTCCTCATGAATTAAGATAAATCCAAATGGCTTGGAAGTAAATTTATGTATCGGAAAAGATATCAAATCACTGTTAACAACTCCTGAAAAACGGCTTTGATGAACATATGTAAATGATTTCTTTGTATTTGCGACCAAATTTGCGGGATTCCACAAGGAGGCAGGTAAACCCTTACCACCAGCTGTCAAAGCCCTTCCTAGAGCCAATGATCGGCCATCACCTGCATTCCTGAATATTTGCCACCCATATTTTATAAACACTGTTTCTGAAAAAGAAAACTGTGCAATTCCAAAAAAACTCAGGAATATTAGTTTTTTCATTAATCCACTCATAATCATTTCATATAAAGATTGACGCAGAAAGATATTTCCTACAGTCCATGCTCTTTTTTTAATTTATCCAAAGTCTGTAGGGCTTGAATAGGGGTCATTTTGTCCAGATCAAGTGCTGAAATGGCTTTTTTCAACTCATTTTCTTTCTGATCAAAGATGGATAACTGATTAGAAGCGGGAATGGCCTGTCGCGTTCCATGGATATTCTCTTGGCTGATATGAAAGTTTAATATCTCCTTTGCTCTTTCGATTACTTCAGATGGTAATCCAGCCATTTGAGCTACATGTATCCCATAACTTTTGTCGCTTATTCCAGGTAAAATTGTACGAAGAAAAACTATCTTATCGCCAAATTCCTTCACTGCTGCCTGAAAATTTTCCAAACGTTCCAAGGTATTTTCAAGATCCGTCAACTCATGGTAATGAGTTGCGAAAAGGGTACGAGCACCAACATTTGAATGATTGTGAAGATGTTCCGTGATTGACCAAGCGAGTGACAATCCATCAAATGTGGCTGTTCCCCTTCCAATTTCATCAAGGAGAATGAGACTCTGGGGGGTTGCATTATTTAGAATATTCGCTGCTTCATTCATCTCAATAAGAAAAGTGCTTTCTCCTCCAGCAAGATTATCACTTGCACCCACCCTGGTAAACAGGCGGTCAACGATGCCAATTTTCGCTTTCTTTACTGGAATAAAGGAACCAATTTGGCTCATTAATACCAAAAGTCCAACTTGGCGAAGATAAGTGGATTTCCCTGCCATATTTGGTCCGGTGATCAAATGTATTTGACTGGTTTTTATATCCATCAAGGTGTCATTTGGAATGAATCGCTCGGTAGCGGGGAGAAGTTGTTCTACTACAGGATGCCTTCCTGCTTTTATCTCCAGACTGGGCTCCGTAATTAGCTTAGGTCTTACATAACGATTTCTGACTGCCTTTGCGGAAAATGAGGATAACACATCCAGACGGTGCAATATCTTTGCGTTAATTTGAATATTGCGTGTTTCCTGCAAAATGTCTCTGCATAATTCCTCAAATATCCGGATTTCAATTGATTCAATTTTTTCTTCAGCTGATAAAATCTTTTCTTCATATTGCTTCAACTCCGAGGTAATATATCTCTCAGAATTTACCAATGTCTGTTTCCTAGTATAAGAATCAGGTACCTTGTGCTGGTGAGTCTTTGTAACCTCAATATAATACCCAAATATTTTATTGAAACTAATTTTCAAGGATGGAATTCCCGTAGCTTCCCGCTCAGAATCCTGAAGATCTGAAATCCATTGTTTTCCACCAGATGAAAGTGATCGGAGTTCATCCAACTCCTTGTCAACATCCTGATTAATGAATCCGCCCCGTTTTAAACTAGCAAGTGCATCTTCCTTTACTTTCTCAACAATAAGTTTCACTGTTTTTTTCAGATCCTTGAACTGACTTGATAACTCTGCAAGTGCTTTATTACCAGAATCCTCCAAGTCCTTTTTCAGGAATGGAATTAAACCTAAACTCGATCCAAGCCCCCACACATCTCTTGGAGTTGCTTTCAATCTGCTGATCTTTCCAAGAATTCGTTCAAGGTCAGATATTTTCCCTAAATAATTTCTGATAGCATGCAGAGATTTTTTCTTTTGAACAAAAGCCTCAACAATATTTTGCCGAATATTCAAGCGGGACAAACCTGTCAATGGCTGATTTAACCACTGCTTCAAAAGACGGCCACCTCCCGCTGTTACAGTCTCATCTAAAGCATCCAACAACGTCCCATGAGTACCCTGTGTAGACAACGATTGAAATACTTCAAGATTTCGGAGTGTAAAACCATCAAGACTCATGGCTTCTTCTTCAAAAATAGGTCGAACTGATGTAACATGATCAAGAGTACTGTTTAGAGTATTCCTTATATGGTATAAAACGACCCCGCCAGCCGTAATTCCGTGTACCAAATCATCACAACCAAAACCCTTCAATGAATTGGTTTCGAAATGACTTGTGAGAGTTCGATGGCTTTGATCAAAATTGAAGAGCCAATCTTCTACTTGAGTCACAAATGGTTTGAGTTCACGATACCATTCGGTTGTTGAATAGGTAATATTTTCACCCAAAAGAACCTCTCTGGGAGCAAATTTTCGTAGAGATTCTGTGAGCTGGGAAAGGGTACATTCTCCTAAAAAAAATTCCCCGGTGGATTGGTCTAAAATAGCATATCCTGCATTACTATGATGAAAATACACACTGGCGATGTAGGTATTGGATTTCTGATTCAACGCCTGATCACAGGTAATAGTCCCGGGAGTTACAACCTCAATCACTTCACGCCTCACAATTCCTTTTGCAAGTTTTGGATCCTCAACCTGCTCACAAATAGCTACTCTATGCCCTGCATTGACCAGTTTAGGAAGATAATTATCCAAAGCATGATGTGGAAATCCTGCCAGAGGAACATCAGAGGCAGCTCCATTTGCTCTCTTGGTGAGAACGATACCAAGTATCTTAGCCGTAATTTTTGCATCTTCATTAAATGTTTCAAAAAAATCCCCCATCCGGAATAGAACTATACTTTCCGGGTGTTGACTCTTCACTTCAAGATACTGCCTCATCAGCGGTGTACCAGGAATCTCAGGTTTTTTACTCACAACCTGTCACCTTTAATCCGTTCATTCTCTTTACGGAAAGTGAACCCGCTTTTATCCAGATATTCAAGGAGAGGAATAGCAGTTTTTCGAGTAAGATGGGTTAATGTTTTAAAATCCGGGACACTCAGTTTTTCCTTTGATAAAAAATATGATTTCAGCATAGAAATAAGTTTATTAAAATTCGATTTTTCCAACCAAAGTCCAGCTTTTATTTCAATCGATTTTTCCTTTCCTTTTAGTACATGGAGTAATTCCAAAATAGATTCATCCTCTAACTGGGTTTTTTCCAAGATATCATTCAAGGATTGGGGTGCAAACCTGCTTCGTGCTAATACTTCAGAAATCAAATCTGCTTTCTTCTGGTCACTGGAAGAAAGGGAAATTTCATGATCCCTAAGGGCATATCCTGCTTCGATTGGCAAAATTAAATTTTCGTTCACACAATCATTTATAACCATTGTAAACCATGATTCACTAAAACGTAGTTCCTTCCGAATAATATCTCCATTGATAGATTTTCGATATGGATGCTGTTTGTGGAACTGCTTTATTCTCTCCAAAAACACTTTCTTCGCAAACGAAAACTTTTCTGGATTGTATACCAGCTTATTTCTTATCTCCAATCTATTTTCAGTAATAAACTGTTGAATATCCTCAATAGAACAATGAAAAACTCTTCCCCATTCCATTTTTGTTTTTGGTTGTGTCCAAAACTGATCTATAAATTGGTTGAATCGCTGGGATCTAACTGTAGATAGAGTATTCATCCAATTACGTATTTCGTTCCATTTTCCTTTCGGATTTGGATCAAGTATAACTCCGCCACCAATAGTATGCATAGGAGAATAAGAGCGCATGACAAACCGATCATCCATTGCTGCAACTAGAGGTTTTTCTAACCTGATTAACATTATACCTGACTCCCCTGTTTTCAGACGTTTTCCTGAAATAGTTACACGTCCAAGAACTTCTGCAGTCCCCAAATGAATTCGAACTCTTTGTTTGGATTTCAATTCCCATCCAATTCCCGGAATCATTTGAACATGAGCAATAAATATGGAAGTTGAAGCAATCCACCCCGATTGGACTAACTCAGCACCGCGCCATGCCTGGTTTTTCTCAATACCTACTACATTCACAGCAGCCCGGTCACCCATGGATACTGTTTCTGTTTTTTCACCATGACTCTGAAGACCTCGTACTTTGCATTGTTGCCCAACAGGCTGACAATAAATCTCATCACCGACTGAAAGACTACCAGAAATGACCGTTCCTGTTACAACAATACCAAATCCGGTTTTTAGGAATACTCGATCTATGGGAAGTCGAAAAAATCCCCGGTCCAAAGTAAACCTCACTTTTCCAGCCTCATGTAACAGTGCCTGTCGCAATTCGGAAATCCCGGATTCTGGATTTACAGAAGTACGAATAATAGGAGCAGATTCTAAACTGGTACCAGCTACAATTTCATGTATTTCCATTTCAACCAGATCAAGCCAGTCCGGATCGCTAACCATATCCGTTTTTGTGAGTGCAATCACACCCTGAGGAATACACAACAAAGAAAGGATTTGAAGATGCTCCTTAGTCTGAGGCATGACACCATCATCCGCTGCCACGACAACCAGTGCAATATGAATAGTCGAGACACCAGAAACCATGTTCCTGATAAACTTCTCATGTCCAGGTACATCAATAATGGTAATATCTTTATTGAGGAATGCAAATCCCAAGTCAATGGTCATACCGCGAGATTTTTCTTCTTGAAGACGATCTGTATCAACCCCTGTCAAGGCCTTGACTAATGCTGTCTTCCCATGATCAATGTGACCGGCAGTCCCGATGACAATTTGATTCATTACTTAAACCTGGTTTATTACATCAATCAGAAGTGCAACCTGATTGGGTAAAATCGTCTTCAAATCGATGAAGAAACGATTGCCGGATATGTACCCTACAACAGGAGTTTTTCCAGTCCGGAATCGGTACGCTAATTCTGAGATTTTTTGGTTCTTTGGGTAAAATCTCAAGGCCATGCTTTCAATTTCACAAGCAGGTAAAGAACCACTCCCGGCTTCAACAGTTGATTCAATTAAAGCGATACCTAATCTGGATTTCCTTTTTGTGGAAATACTCTGAATTATTTTTCTACCGCGTTTCTTTAACATGACCCTTTTGGTTGATAAGAGTAAAAGCGTCAAATTATCCTTGGTGACTTCTTCAGAACGATAAGTTCTGAGAGTTTCTTCCATAAGGGCAATAGTAAATTTTCCACATCGAATCG
>DTUJ01000167.1 GCA_012964235.1 Fidelibacterota bacterium | reverse complement strand
ATCAATCCTGGAATGTGCTTTGGAATTTTCGGAAGATCATCACTCCAGGCTAAACAATATTCATTTTTCTTAATTTCTGAAAAATCTGTGAATCGCCATTCTTCCCATTTTTTCGTGGGGAACCCTAATTGATTGAACCGGTCAAAAGCGGTTTTTCTCAATGATCGAATTTCTTTTCTCTCATCCTGCCAGTGATCCAGCAATGCCTGAAATTGATGCTTTAAATAATTCATTATTCCAGCCAGGAATACCCTTTTTCTTCCAATTCCAATGCCAGTTCTTTTCCGCCGGACTTCACAATGTGGCCGTTCATGAGGACATGAACATAATCCGGAACAGTATATTTTAATAATCGCTGGTAATGTGTGATTAAGATGATAGCTCTGTCTTCCCGGCGATACTGATTGATTCCATGAGCAATGGTTTTTAAAGCGTCAATATCCAAACCGGAATCGGTTTCATCCAAAATTGCCAGTTCCGGCTCTAGAATTAACATTTGTAAAATTTCATTCCGTTTTTTTTCTCCGCCGGAAAAACCGTCATTTACTGATCGCTTCAGGTAGGTTTCATCAAGATCAACTTCCTTTAGTTTTTCCTTGATGAGGCGCATGAAGTCAGCCGCATTGATTTCATCCTCCTCCCGGTTGCGACGTTTTGCATTCAATGCTTCCTTAAGAAAGTAGGTGGTGTTTACTCCCGGGATTACCACGGGGTATTGAAATGAAAGAAAAATTCCATTTAAGGCACGTTCTTCCGGAGATGAATCTGTTATGTTTTTCCCCTTATACCGTATTTCACCGGAAGTAACAGGATAACTGTTTTTGCCGGCAATGAGATTCGCCAGAGTAGTTTTACCTGAACCATTCCGCCCCATAATTGCATGGACTTCTCCCTGTTTCACATCCAGGTTGACCCCCTTTAGAATTTTTTTATTTTCAACTTCAGCACAAAGATTTTTTATTTCCAGCATAATAAATTCCTTATCCCACACTTCCTTCCAGGCTTACTTCCATGAGTTTTTGCGCTTCCACTGCAAACTCCATGGGCAGTTCTTTAAATACTTCTTTACAAAATCCATTCACAATTAATGAAACTGCATTTTCAGTAGATAATCCCCTCTGGTTGCAGTAAAATAATTGATCTTCTCCGATGTTGGAGGTGGAGGCTTCGTGTTCCATTTGGGCAGTTGGATTTCGAACATCAATGTAGGGAAACGTATGAGCTCCGCACTCACTTCCGATGAGTATGGAATCGCACTGGGAATAGTTCCGGGCATTTTCAGCATTTTTCATAATTTTCACCTGTCCCCGGTATGTATTCTGGCTTTTGCCGGCAGAAATTCCTTTCGAGATAATTGTACTGCTGGTGTTTTTCCCTAAATGAATCATTTTGGTTCCCGTATCGGCTTGCTGATGATTGTTGGTAAGTGCTACGGAATAAAATTCTCCTTTTGAATTATCACCCTTTAAAATGACACTGGGATATTTCCAGGTAATGGCAGACCCTGTTTCCACTTGAGTCCATGAAATCCTTGAATTTTCCTCCAGACAGATTCCCCTTTTGGTCACAAAATTGAAAATTCCTCCCTTCCCGTCCTTATCTCCCGGATACCAGTTTTGGATAGTGGAATATTTGATTTCAGCATCTTTATGAGCAATCAATTCAACGACAGCGGCATGGAGTTGGTTTTCATCACGCATGGGGGCAGTACACCCTTCCAGGTAGCTCACATAACTGCCTTCATCTGCTATAATAAGAGTCCGTTCAAATTGCCCCGTGTTTGCTGCATTGATCCTGAAATAGGTTGACAGTTCCATGGGGCAGCGAACGCCTTTGGGAATATATACAAAGGAGCCATCGCTGAATACTGCGGAATTCAGCGCAGCGAAAAAATTATCAGTCATCGGGACAACCGATCCTAGATATTTTCTCACAAGATTCGGATGGTTAAGAACTGCCTCTGAGAATGGGCAGAAAATAATGCCGTGTTTTTCCAGGTCTTTCTTAAATGTTGTGACAACAGACA
>DTUJ01000166.1 GCA_012964235.1 Fidelibacterota bacterium | reverse complement strand
GCCCATGAAGATAGTACCTAAAATGACCCATAATAAAGCAGGTAGCCAACCCCAGAAAGCAGCAATACAGGGGCCTATAATAGGAGCAGCTCCTGCTATGGAAGTAAAATGATGGCCGAATAAAATATGTTTCCTATTGGGGACAAAATCTGAACCATCTTCAAATTCCTCTGCTGGAGTTTTACCCTGATATTCACTTGCAGAAAATATTTTCCTCTCAATAAAAGAAGAATAAAAACGGTAACCTATAGCAAAACAGGCTAAGTCTGAAATAGCCAAAATGAGGGCGCTCATTTCTCAAATATTTAATACAGGGGTAGTCTCTGGTACCAATTCCTGAATAGCGGTTGTAATTCCTTTACTGTCCAAACCAAGCAATTGCAATAGTTGATCCCGGGTGCCATGTTCTACAAATTTATCTGGTAAACCTAATCTTTTTAACTTTCCGTCAAAACCGCGTTCCATTAACCAGGAGGCTACTCCATCTCCAAATCCCCCAGTAATTACACCTTCTTCAATTGTAATTACATATTTAAATTTTTCCAATATATTTTGAAGATAGCTGTTATCCATTGGCGTAATAAACCTACAATTCACTACTTCACAATCAATACCCTTTTGCTTCATTCTTTTGCTCGATTCTAGAGCATTAAAAACCACAGGTCCAACGCAAAGCAGAACAACATCCGCACCTGTTTTTAATACTTCCCAGGATCCAATCGGAAGCAGCTCTGTTTGGCCTGATTCTTCAAATTGAATTGAAGTAGATTTTGGATATCGAATAGTGAATGGGTACTCTGTCTGATTGAGACCTGTGTACAACAAGTGGCGAAACTCATCACCATTTTTTGGAGCAGTAACAATGAGATCTTGAACACACCGTAGGTAAGCAATATCCAACGCACCATGATGAGTGGGGCCATCCTCACCAGCGATGCCAGCGCGGTCCAAACAAAAAATTACTGGAAGGTGCTGGATGGCAATATCATGAACCAAGTGATCAAAAGCTCTCTGCAGAAATGTTGAATAAATCGCTACAATCGGACGAATTCCTTGCGTAGCCAGACCACCGGAAAAGGTGACAGCATGTCCTTCCGCAATTCCAACATCGAAAAACCGGTCAGGAAATTCATTTGCGAATGGAACAAGACCAGTACCTTCCCGCATTGCTGCAGTAATACAGACTGTGTCAGTTCGATTGCGGGAGATTTCACAGGCCAGAGACCCAAAAACCGATTGAAATGAGGGAGCAGAAAAACTCTTGTTCTCTGGAGTTAGCTCAACTTTATCCAATCCTCTTCCGTTAGGTTTTACAGCATGAAACTTGACTGCATCATCATGATATTCACGTGTTGCTTGATTCATGGAAACCATTCCTTTCCCTTTTTTGGTAAGGACATGAAGTAAAACAGGTTTTTGAATATCTTTGATATTTTCTAACGTATGAAGAACTTCATTTAAATCATGTCCGTTGATTGGACCAAAGTATCGGAAGCCTAATTCATCAAAAAGAATTCCAGGGACGACGAGACTTTTCAAGCTTTCTTCAATCTTTTTTAAAAATATTCGCGTAATTTTCTTTGCTACCGGAAGTTTTCCTGATAAATTCCAGATCTCATTCCGAATACGATTATATAATGGATTAGAGATCAGTCGAGTAAAATAAGTGGATATAGCACCCACATTTGGACTGATAGACATTTCGTTATCATTCAAAATCACCAATATTTGGGTACCTTCATGTCCCGCATTATTAATTCCCTCAAAAGAAAGTCCCCCAGTCATCGCTCCATCGCCAATTACTGCAATAACTCTATGGGTTTTTCCCTGTAAGTCACGGGCCTTGGCTACACCCAAAGCAGCCGAGATTGAGGTGGAAGCATGTCCAGCACCAAACACGTCGTACTCACTCTCAGTGCGCTTTAAAAATCCACTTAATCCATTGTGTTTTCGAATTGTAGGGAAACGATCGAACCGACCTGTCAACAGTTTATGTGCATATCCTTGATGACCTACGTCCCAAATGATTTTATCTTCCGGAGCATTGAAAATGTAATGCAGTGCTACGGTTAATTCCACTACCCCAAGAGTTGGAGCCAAATGGCCACCTATATCGGTAATTACATCAATAATATATTTTCGTAATTCCGTGCACAGTTCATATAATTCATCTTTGGAAAATTTTTTTAAATCCGATGGATCCTGAATTTTTGGTAAATATTTAAGTGACATACGTTTGACTTTTTCTGTCATGTTGAGATTGTTTTACCCTGTGAAATGCCAATTCGTGAAAAATAGTAACTCCATCCAATTCCGGGTGGAAGATCAATCCGATATGATGGTTTTCCCGGATTGCCACAGGATGTCCATTCAAAGAACCCAACACTTCTATATTCCGTCCAGTACTTTCGATTCGAGGGGCTCGTATCATGGTAGCGCGACAATAAAAAGAATTTTCATCTTCGAAAAATTTTACTTCCTCAGTAGTAGAATGAATTTGGCGCCCATAAGCATTACGGCATACCACCACATCCAATATACCCAAAGGGTTGACTCTGGAATCTGAGACTTTTCGGGCCATAAGAATCAATCCGGCACAGGTACCCAAAACTGGATGTACGTCGGAAAATGCTTTCAACGGCTCTCTCAGTTTATTTCGATCTATGAGCAGAGATATAGTTGTTGACTCCCCTCCAGGTATAACCAATCCTTCCAGCTCATCCAAATCAGAAGGACCCCGAACCGCAACCGAATCCATCCCCAAAGTTTGCAGGATTTGATGATGTTTTTCGAAGTCGCCCTGAAGTTCAAGGACGCCGATGCGCATTACCAGCCTCGTTCCTGAAGTTTTTCCTCATCCGGAATCTCGGAGATATCCAATCCTTTCATAGCTTTTTTCAATCCGGCTGAAGCATCCGCTACTTTTTCTGCAATCTTATAATGTGTTGCTGCAACAACAATTGCCCTGGCTCGCAAATCAGGATCTTCGCTCTTGAATATACCTGAACCAACAAAAAGAGATTCCGCACCCAATTGCATCATGAGGGAAGCATCAGCTGGAGTTGCAATACCTCCGGCAGCAAAATTAGGAACAGGAAGTTTCCCTAGTTTAGACACTTGTTGAACCAAAGAAAGAGGAGCACCTAAATCTTTAGCTTCCGAAACCAATTCCACTTCATCACATTCTTTTAGTCCACTGATCTGTCTGTTTATAGTTCTCATGTGGCGAACCGCTTCCACAATATTTCCGCTTCCAGCCTCCCCCTTGGTTCGGATCAAAGCTGCTCCTTCTGCTATACGACGTAAAGCTTCTCCAATATCCCGGGCACCGCATACAAATGGGATTTTGAAATCGTGTTTCCAAATATGATTCTTCTCATCTGCAGGAGTAAGTACCTCACTTTCATCTATGAAGTCAACCTCCAAGGATTCCAGAACTTGGGCCTCGGCGAAATGGCCGATTCGACATTTAGCCATAACCGGTATTGAAACCGCTTTCTGAATTTCGCGAATCATGCTTGGATCACTCATCCTCGCAACACCACCATCTTCACGAATATCGGCAGGAATTCGTTCCAAGGCCATAACGGCGCAGGCACCTGACCCTTCGGCGATCCTTGCCTGTTCAACCGAAGTTACATCCATTATAACCCCACCTTTCAGCATTTCAGCTAGCCCAACTTTGACTTCATAGGTTCCTTTAGACATGACTCTCCTCATTTTGAATATTAGTTAGAGTTTCACAATACCGGACCACATCCTGAATGATACTGTCCGGGGTAGAGGCACCGGCAGTAATTCCCACTGTTTCAGCATTGTTAAACCACTCTGATTCTATTTCGTCCGCACAAGTTACCTGATAAGATTTTTTATTCCGTTCCAATGCTAACTGGTGAAGACGCTTGGAATTTGCACTGGTGAATGAACCAATGATCAACATTACATCACATCTTTCAGAGAGATCCTTAAGTTGTTGCTGATTCCTCTTGGTTGGAAAACAAATCGTATTTACAAACCGCAAATCAAAGGCTTTCGTCATTATGATATTAATAATTGTTTGAACATTTTCAATCGTTTGTGTTGACTGACTGACGATACCAGCCTTTTTCATTTTCCGGAGATTTTGTGCTTCTTCTGGAGAAGAAACAATAATAGGTTTTTTTACCTGGCTGGCAATCCCAATTACTTCGTCATGTCCATGGTCACCTATGATAATTATACATCTGCCTTCTAATTCCAATGCTTTGACTTCATTATGAATCTCTTTAACCAGTGGACAGGTTGCATCAATAATATTCATTCCCTTATCCTTCGCTTTATTCCAAACGTCTGTTGAAGTACCATGAGCCCGAAATAATATAGGTTTTTTATCAGGAACATCATCCAATGTACGAACAACTTTTGCACCGATTTTATCCAGATCATTTACCACAATTTCGTTGTGGACTATATTTCCTAACATATAGACATCGCCACTCTCTTCTGCTGTTTTGTATGCGAGATCAACTGCGTCACGCACACCAAAACAATAGCCTGAATCTTTTGCGATAAGTAATTTCATTTACTTTGATATTTCTGTTCCTGTAAGGATTGTTTTGTCTCATTAAGAACTTTAGGAAGAACTGTTTCCATGCTCCCCTCCAATACTGCACCTGCAGCTAAGGGATGTCCTCCACCTCCCAAAGTCTTTGCAATTCCGTTAATAATGTATTTCCCTTTTGACCTATAATTAATTCTACAGGTATCATGACCACTGTCAAAGATCATGAGCGCGACTTCAACTCCACGAATGGTTCGAACAAAATCAGTTAACCCTCCCACCTCTTCAGGCGTAGAATCACATTCATCCAATGTGGACTTATCAATGATAAACCAAGCCAGTTCGTTATCACATTCAAAAGTAAGGTTACTTAAAATATTACCCAATAATTTAATCCTACCTTTAGAATTTGATTCATAAATCTGTTGATAAATATAAGAATGATTAATACCAGATTGAAAACATTCAATAGCAATTTCGTGACATTTGGTGTTCGTATTACTATATCTAAACGATCCAGTATCTGTCATTATAGCAGTATATATTCCCTCACAAATTTCTTTTGGAAATTTCCCGGTTCTAGCTAATTTAAGATAATTATAAAGCATTTCTCCTGTAGCAGCAGCATTGATATCCACTAAATTATAAGTAAACAAATTATCTCCCTCATGAGGATGATGATCAATATTCAGAGTTGGAAGTGTATGGCTATTGATTTCACTAAGGATTGTTTTTAACCGTTTAATGTTGCCCACATCAAAAATAATAACCAAATTCACATTTTTGATCCAATCTTGATGTTGCACTAACTCATGAACTTCAAATATCTGTTCAGAGTTTAAAAAACTGTACTCTGAGGGCATTCTTGAACAGAGAATGATTCGACAATCTTTTCCGATTTCTCTCAAGTGAAAATACATTGCAGCACAACACCCAAGACCATCTCCATCAGGATTTTCATGTGTTGTGAGTAAAATCCGATCAGCTTCACTAATCAGGGATTTAACTTTGTTAAAATCAATCATAATGCTCTCACTAGAAAAACCATAGAAATAGGGTGTTTCATGGGTATAATCTAAAATAGAGGATATGCAGTTGCAATTATTTACTCCGATTCCACTGAGATTCATCTACCTCATGCTTATGGGTATAAAAACGTGCCAATACAAAAAGAAAATCAGACAGCCGGTTCAGATATTGAATCCAACGTTCAGTC
Source organism: Fidelibacterota bacterium (assembly GCA_012964235.1). Taxonomy (GTDB): domain Bacteria; phylum Fidelibacterota; class Marinisomatia; order Marinisomatales; family UBA8229; genus UBA8229. The sequence continues at coordinate 3,825 of DTUJ01000166.1, read as the reverse complement.
CTGTTTTCTACTTCAAGGAGTTCTACAATTTTTCTTTCTACTCGCCTGCAAACCGTCCTTGCTATATGAACGCGAGAAGAAAAATCATCACCTCCGGGCAAAATAAATTCAACCAGAGGCGGAAGATTTGAATTCATTTCTTTTAAGTTATTCTCAATGTCAATGAGTCGGTCATCTGAAAGAAGGATCTCATTAGAATCAGGGATGGATAGTTCACCCCCAAAATTTAACAAATCATTCTGGATACTCTGCAATATACCAACTAATTTGTCGTCCCTACATCCAGAGCATACAAAACCAATCGTGGCATTTAGTTCATCAATTTGTCCCAGGCATTCGATACGTATATGGGACTTTGAGACAGTTGTTCCATCTCCAAGGGTAGTTTGCCCTTTATCACCAACTTTTGTAGTAACCTTTGAAATCCTCATTAGAAGAAAATTACGGATACTAAGATGAAGATCGGAATGAGAATCGGCAAAGAATATTTCAACATATATCCAAAGAAGCTTGGCATGGTTATTCCTGCTTCTTCTGAAATGGATTTCACCATAAAGTTAGGTGCATTTCCAATGTATGTGGTGGCACCCATAAACACTGCACCCGCAGAGATAGCCAGCAGCGTCGTGTATAATTCACCCATAAGCTGGTCTGCATCACCTCCTGCCGTGTTGAAGAACACCAGATAAGTTGGAGCATTATCCAGAAAACTGGAAAGGATTCCAGTTGCCCAGAAATACGCGGCATTCACCGGATTTCCATTGTACGACACGGAATTTACCACACCTGCAAGTGCGCCGTCGGCTCCAACTTTTAGAATAGCAATCGCCGGGATGATCGTGATAAAAATCCCTGCGAAAAGTATGGCTACTTCCTGAATGGGAAACCATGTGAATTCGTTTTTCCTTCGTATATCCTTCGGTGTTATTTTCCAGCTTATCCCCGTTAACAGCAGCAGGAGAATGTCCCGGGTAATATTCTGTAATTCTATTTCTACATGGAAAACAGTGAAAGATAGTTGCGGATGCCAAAATCCGCTCAACAACACTGAAGACATCACACCGGCAAGAAGCAGAAAATTGAATTTACCTTCCAATCCAAGTTTTACTCCCGATTCATCTGTAACCTTTACTAATGGATCAGGTAGGCCTTCTTTTCGATAGTAAAATGAATCCAGTGTATAAAAAAGTATTAGCAGCAGAACCACCACAAATAGCATTGGTTCCAGCATAGCTTTCGTCGTCCAAAAAAAGTCTACCCCTTTTAAAAAGCCCAAAAACAAGGGTGGATCACCAAGCGGAGTTAAAGATCCACCAATATTTGCCACAAGAAAAATGAAGAATACCACTACATGCACTTTGTGTTTCCGGTAGATATTCGCCCGGATCAATGGACGAATCAGCAATATGGAAGCGCCGGTGGTTCCCATCCAACTGGCAAGAATGGTTCCGACGAGAATAATCCCTGTATTTACAATCGGACTACCTACCAATTTTCCTGTAAGCCGAATTCCACCAGAGATGGTAAATAAAGCCAAAAGCAAAATGATAAATGGCATGTAGTCTAAAAAGCCAACATGGAGAAATTCATAAAAAGTAGTGGGCAATCCTTTTTGAATCGCCATTGATAGCAAAAGAACCCCGCACCAAAAGAACGATACTTTTCCAAAGTGATGATGCCAAAATGTTGGGGCAACTAACGGGAAAACTGCAATAGAAAGCAATATCCCGATAAATGGAATTACCCAGGAAATGGACAAATCAGAACCGACCAAATGAGGAGTATAAATATCTCTCCCGGTAGATCCCATGATTTCCGCTGGTATTATCAGGAAAAAGAAAAGAATCATCCAGTAGAAAAATTTTGGGAGAATCATCATGTGCAAACGTATTATTTTTTCATAAATGTAAATATGTGTAGTAAATCCTTTCATCAGAAAACAGTAGTTGCTGCTTCAGCAGTAATCTTTAAAAGAAATCCCGGAGTGATCCCAAGGGTAAGAACAATCACAGCTAATAATCCGATTAGACCCAGTACCAATACTCCAGATACTGGATGTGGAGCCTCCTTTTCTTCCTGCATATACATATTCACAATGAGCCGTAGGTAGTAATATGCCGAAACCAGTGTGTTGAGAACCGCAATAATCACAAGCCAAATATATCCTTCCGAAACAGCGGAAGATAAAAGTCCATATTTTGCCACGAAGCCACCTGTAGGGGGAAATCCAGCTAGTGATATCATAAATAATGCCATAGCACCTGCCATCCATGGGTGCTGTGAAGCAAATCCCCGGTAATCTTCAAAAGCCAATCCTTTGTCATCCTTTTCTAACAGTAATATGATACCAAAAGCACCAAGATTCATTACTGAGTAAACTACCAAATAAAAAAGCACTGCAGAAAGACCAACACTATTTAGGACAAGTACACCTAAAACGAGATATCCAGCATGAGAAACACTAGAAAAAGCAAGCATCCGTTTCACATGAGACTGCATCAGAGCTGAGATATTTCCAACGGTCATGGTTAATGCAGCTAAGATCCAAAATAAATTTTGCCATTCAACCTGAATTTCCATAAAGGCCGCAATAAAAATATTCAACAAAGCGCCAAACCCAGCTACTTTGGGTGCCGTGCAAAGAAAGGCTGTCACCGTGGTAGGTGCTCCTTGATATACATCTGGAGACCACATGTGAAAAGGTACCAGGGCTACCTTGAAAGCAAAACCGATAAGAAGCAGCCCGATCCCCAGAGAAAAATAAACTTTTGAAAGGATCGATCCGGATGTAACCGCAGACGCAATTTCGTTATAGTTTGTCGTACCCGTAGCACCATAGATCATGGCTGCACCAAATAAAAAAAAGCCAGTGGCGAATGCCCCCAGTAATAAATACTTTAATCCTGATTCATTGCTGTAAAGGTTATGGCGGAGAAATCCAACTAACACATAAAGCGATAGAGAAAGAAGCTCCAGACCAAGGAAAACCATCACCAAGTCGTTTGCTTTAGTCATCAACATCATACCAATGATAGCAAATAAAATGAGAGCAGGGTATTCACCCCGGGATTTACTCCCCATTTTTTCTAGGTATCCCCGCGAGAGGATCATTGTGGCTAATCCTATAGAAATATAAAGAAAATCAAAAAACATTGAAAACCGGTTAAGGACCAGCATCCCTCCGAAAAGAATCTGTTCATCACCGCTGGTGCTAATAGTAACAGCTCCAGCCAAAAGAAAACCTAGAGCTGCCACCATTAATTTAATTCCGGGGCGGGAAACATGAACCATCTCCAGAGTCAGGACAGAAAATGCAGTAACCGTCAGAATAATTTCAGGGGAAATCCCTAATAAATCAGCTGCTGTAAAAAATTGACCTATATCCATGAAATCACCTGACGTATTCTAAATAATAAGCCACTAAATAATGAGTAAAAATGATTGGATAAGCTTGTTAGACCCATTTGAATAAAGCCTTAATATATTCAGCAATTGAATTGAGTGTATCATAAGCGTTATTACTTTCAAGTTGTATAGAAGAGTTATGCAGCTGCTCAAGCAGGTGTTCCACTGAAACATGCATATAACTCAAAAGCATGTTCGGTTGAAGACCGATCAATAATACAAGTAAAACCAGAGGTGCAAGAGTGGCAATTTCCCGCAAGTCCAAATCAATAAGAGAGGACTGCGTAGTGGTGTTTATTTCATTAAGAGCGACCCGGTAATACAACCAGATCATATAGCACACACCCAGAACTATACCAAGTATGGAAAGGGCCGCAATGATCATATTTGCTTTGAAAGCACCGCTAATGATAAGGAATT
>DTUJ01000165.1 GCA_012964235.1 Fidelibacterota bacterium | reverse complement strand
GGAATAGTGAATTTTTGACCTATTTTTGGTTAATTGCAATCGTCACAGTGGTGTTTACTTTCAGCCTTGTGATTAGGTCAGGGAATTGGTCACATGCCCATTTCATTGATTCATTGTTCCAAACAGTTTCCATTCTCACTTCAACCGGATATACAATTGCAGATTATGATTTATGGGCGTTTTTTGCCCAGTTTATCCTTCTAATACTTATGTTTGTCGGCAGTATGGGTGGATCAACCGGTGGGGGGATGAAGATTGTTCGAGTGATGCTGATTCTAAAATATGCAGCGTTGGAAACCCGAAGGATGCTTCATGCTAAAGCAATTATCCCGATTAGGATCGGGGAAAAATATATCAGTGGAGATGTTATTCGAAACACACTTGGATTTTTTCTTTTTTATATCTTTATTTTTGTATTTACCTCATTTTTTTTAACGACTTTAAATATCGATCTTAAATCATCGATGGGGGTTGCAGCATCAGCTTTGGGCAATACTGGTCCTGCATTGGGGGAATTTGGCCCAACTGACAATTATGCTTTGCTGCCTGGTGTTGGTAAATGGCTCCTCACTTTTTGTATGTTGCTGGGGAGACTTGAGATTTTTACAGTTGTGGTTCTGTTTAGCCGTACGTTCAGAAGATAAATTAACCTTCATCGTATAAATGGAGACTGGATGAAGTACATTCGAGTAGAGATGAAAGACCATATTGCTACCGTAACCATAGATCGGCAGGATGCCCTCAATGCGATGAATCTGGAAGTAATATCTGAATTGAAAAAGGCGTTTGAATCCTGTATTGCAGATTCACAAGTTGGAGTTATTATCTTGACAGGGGCAGGGGAAAAGGCATTCATCGCCGGGGCGGATATAAAAGCCATGCAAAAGATGAAGCCATTCGAAGCACTTGAATTTGGGAAGAGCGGACAGGAATTAACTCGAATCATTGAGAATTCATCAAAGCCGGTCATTGCAGCAGTAAATGGGTTTGCCCTTGGTGGAGGATGTGAAATCAGTTTAGCGTGCCATATTCGTATCGCTGGTGAAAATGCCCGGTTTGCTCAGCCGGAAGTCCGTTTAGGTATTATTCCGGGTTGGGGCGGAACCCAGCGTTTACCGCGTCTGGTAGGAAAAGGGAAAGCTATCGAAATGATTACAAGAGGGGAAATGACTGACGCAAATACAGCATTGCAAATTGGGCTTGTGAATTATGTTGTTCCACAAGCAGAATTGACAGAAAAATCTCAGGAAATTGCGTATTCTATTTTGAAAAACGGACCGGAAGCAATTCGTGCATCTTTGGCATGTATTCACAAAGGTTACGATATGGCATTGGATGAAGGCCTTGAACTGGAAGTACAGGCGTTCAGCAATCTTTTTACTACAGATGAAACAACCGAAGGACTCACTGCTTTTGTTGAGAAGCGGAAGCCGGATTTTCGATCCTGATTTTGCCTGATGTCAAGATTTGTAATTCTTGCTTCGGGCGCTCTGCATTATATTCGTAACAAAACCGGGAATATGCTCATCCGGTACCGGGGTGAGGAGGTCATTGCGGTAATTGATCCTGGTCAAGCAGGAAAAATTGTGAGGGATGTGCTTGGCTTTGGAGGGGAAATTCCAGTGATATCCAGTTTTAAAGAGTCTGTTCAATTCCAGCCGGATACGCTGGTAATCGGTAATGCCCCTCAGGGCGGGATTATTTCTGATGAATACCGAAAGGAAATAATTCAGGCAATCCGGTTTGGATGTGACATTATCAACGGAATGCACGTTTTTCTGAATGACGATGAAGAAATTTGCCGGGGCGCAAATGAAAATGGAGTAAAGCTACTGGATTTGCGTAAACCGCCATCTCCTCCTCATTTTCCGAAAGGTACATGGAGAGACAGAAGCGTTCCGGTTTTACTTACCGTTGGAACAGATTGTGATACAGGGAAAATGACCACTGCCTGGGAAATTACATCTTGTCTACTTAAACGCGGTTGGGATGTCCATTTTATTGGTACCGGGCAAACCGGAATCCTGTTGAGCGGATACGGTGTCCCTGTGGATGCGGTGGTAGGGGATTTTATGGCAGGAGAAATCGAATTTGCAATTGACAAAGTAACGGATGACGCTGATTTGATCGTTGTAGAAGGTCAGGGAGCTATCACTCATTTGCTGTATTCTGGGGTGACGCTTGGAGTACTCCACGGCGCAATGCCGGATTGGATGGTTATGACCCATGAACCAGTACGAAAAATGGATACTGCAGATCAACCCATGGTGGATTTTACAAAAGCACTGAAGTTGCACCTGGATTTGTTGAATCCGTTCAAGCCATCCACGTTTGTTGGAATAAATTTGTTGACATTAAATTTGGGTGATGAAGACGCGAAAAAAGTATGCGTGGAGTTTGAAAACATGTACAATATACCAGCAACAGATTTAATCAGATTTGGTGAAGGTAAACTGACTGAACACATCGAAAACAAGTTGAAAAATTGGAACTGAGTTTTATACCATACCGCATCCAGTGCAGGCATCCATTTGGGATTGCCCGGAGTACGCATGAATATTACGACGTTGTATACGTTTATTTACAGGAAAACGGATTTGTGGGTAGGGGGGAGGCTGCACCGGCTTCCCGTTACAGTGAAACGATTGAACTTGTGCTCAGTAGGCTGGAAAATTGTCCAACATACTTTGATGATATTTCAAATCCGGAATCAGGTTTGGATAAGCTGGTACCATTTGCAGGCGGGATGAAATCACTAGAAGCCGCATTCAGTATGGCGGTGTTTGATATATGGACGCAAAAACAAAAATTGCCTCTGTACTCATATTTTGGAGTTGAGGCCGCAATTGCTCCCGTAACATCGTTTACCATTGCAATAGGTGAACTTGATTCTATTCCGGAAAAAATAAAGGAAGCGGAACCGTATGCAATTCTCAAAATCAAATTGGGAACGAAGAACGATAAGGAAATCATTGATACTGTTCGAGACTGCACAGAAAAGCCAGTCAGGGTGGATGCAAACGAGGGCTGGGATTTGCAAACGGCAATGGAGATGTGTGAATGGCTTTCGGGGAAAAATATTGAATTTGTGGAGCAGCCTCTGCCCGCTGATCAACTGGACAAAACCGCGATACTAAGATCCAGTTCACCCATTCCAATCTTTGCGGACGAAAACTGTATGACTTCGCAGGATATTCCAACTATCGCTCACGCATTTCACGGGATAAACATAAAACTCATGAAATGCGGATGTCTCCTGGAAGCTAAAAGAATGATTGAAACCGCACGGAAACATGATCTTCAAATCATGTTAGGATGCATGGTAGAATCTTCTGTCGGGATCACCGCCGCCGCGCATCTTTCCCCGCTGGTGGATTATGCTGACCTGGACGGAAATTTACTCATCGATAATGATCCGTATACCGGTGTTTCTGTTATCAATGGACAGATTGTCCTGCCGAAAGGAAATGGACTGGGTGTAGAAGTAAAAAATGTTTCTGATCTCAAATGATTTGCCCCATTTGTAGCTTGCTTAGTGAGGGAAGAGTGTCTTGGGGCGTGGATTTCAACAGGCAGGAATGCCTGGTGAGCGGGTGTTTTCAATCTCTGTGTCCTGGGAGTAAAATTTCCTAAATGTCATCAAACCAGTTCATACGTAGACTTATTATTAGTAAAATCTAAAAGAAAATAAGAATGAAAATAATAGGAATAGAACATATAGGCATTGCTACAGAAAGCATAGAAAAAATTGCACCGTTTTGGAAAAAGGTACTGAAGCTTAACCATATACACAGGGAAACAATTGAAAAGATGGGGGTGATCACTGATATTTACGATACTGGAAGGGGTAAGGTGGAATTATTGGAGCAAACCGGGCAAGAATCGTCCATTGCAAAATTTCTCAAAAAAAAAGGACCCGGAATTCACCATATCTGTCTGGAAGTAGAAAATATAGAAGAAGCGATCTCAGAGTTGAAACAGGCTGATATTCAACTAATCAACGATGTGCCGCTGAAAGGAGCAGAGGAGAATCGGGTCGTTTTTATTCACCCAAAAAGCACGGGTGGTGTCCTTGTGGAATTAGTGCAGAAACCCAAATAAAATGGGGAGAAAAACCGAACGATTTATTTGATTTAATGATTTAGATAAAGTCAGATCATTTTTTTATTTCTTTGAATGATCTACCTAATTTTTCCTTATTTCTTCTTTCCTTAGATTTCTTTATTTCCCAATTTTACCTATAGAAAATGGATATTACTTCAAAGATAAAGAAGCTTCCCACTGATCCAGGTGTCTATCTTTTTAAGAACAAACAGGATAACCTGATCTATATCGGGAAAGCAAAAAATCTCCGAAACCGGGTTCGGTCCTATTTCCAGAAGAATAAGTATCAGACTCCGAAAAACCAATCCATGATCAAACGGATTTCAGACTTGGAGTGGATCGTAGTTTCCAGTGAAGTGGAAGCTCTTTTCACGGAGGCTAATCTTATTAAACAGCACAAACCGAAATATAACATCGACCTGAAAGATGATAAATCCTATCCCTTCATCCGGATCACTAACGAACCTTATCCGCAGGTGTTCTTAACCAGGGATATTGTGCAAGATGGGTCAAAATATTTTGGTCCCTACACAGATATACGCTACCTGCGGAAAATTTTAAAGATGCTTCATAAAATTTATCAGATTCGCAGTTGCAGTTTTTTTATGGATGATGAAATTGTACGACAGCAAAAGATATCTTTATGTCTGGATTACCACATCAAAAAATGCGAAGGTCCTTGCCAAGGCCTGGTAAGCAGGGAGGAATACAACAGGATGATCAAACACGTTATTCAGTTCCTTCATGGACAGACACAGGAGACAGAAAGCTATCTCTTAGATAGGATGGAAGCAGCAGCAGGCACATTGCGTTATGAGGATGCCGGGCGCTACAGGGATCAATTAAAAGCTGTAAAAAGTTTCAAGGAACGGCAGCGAAAATTAACAGCGAAATTTGAAAACAGGGATGTGTTTGCACTTGCACGGGAGAGTGAATATGGTTTTGTCGTAATTCTTCGGATTCGCCAGGGACGTTTGTTCAGCAGGGAAAAAATCCCTTTAAAGTCTCAGGATGATGACAATGAAGTTCTTCGGTTCGTCATAGGAAGGTTTTATCTGGACAGCGATTTTATTCCAAAGGAAATTTCTCTTCCAATTACACCGGATGATGAAAAGGATCTCCTTGAATGGTTACGGCAAAAACGCAAGGGTGCCGTTCATTTTACATATCCACAGCGTGGAGAAAAAGCAAAGGAAATACGGATTGCATTCCAAAATGCCAAGCTGCTCTTAGGTGAATGGATCCTGGAACGAAAAAAACGGATGGAGTATATTCCCAATTCTCTCAAACAACTTCAGGATGATCTGCAACTGAAAGCACCGCCGCGGCATATTGAAGCGTTTGATATCTCTCATTTGGGAGGAACCAACACGGTCGGGTCCATGGTCTGTTTTATTGATGGAAAATCCCGGAGAAAAATGTACCGGAAATTCACTGTGAAAACAGTGTCGGGAATTGATGATTTTGCAGCCATGCGTGAAGTTGTGTTTCGCCGGTATAAGCGTGTCCAAAAAGAAAAGGGAAAGTTCCCTGACCTCATATTGGTCGATGGAGGGAAGGGGCAGCTCTCTATGGCCGTCTCTGCATTGAGAGAGCTTGGTTTGAATTATATTGCTGTTGCAGGATTAGCAAAACGATTGGAGGAGGTATTTTTGCCGGGGTGTTCTGACTCACAGACTATTTCAAAACAATCAGCAGGACTAATATATCTCCGGAAGATTCGTGATGAAGCCCACAGGTTTGCTATTGAATTTCAGCGCCAGAAACGAACCCAAAGCATAACTGACTCAATATTTAAATCAATTCCTGGTATAGGTCCAAAGCGCATGAAAACATTATTTGTTGAGTTTCCTGATATAAAAGGTATAGCAAAAACTAATTATAAAATTGTTTCAGAAAAGGTTCGGATACCAAAGAAAACCGCAAAGGAAGTAATTAAGGTAGCCCAAAATTTTATGAGTAATAAATAAGTGGATCAGCTTGATTTAATTTCTCTGAGTTTTTCTTCTCTCTGGCGAAGTTTTTCTTCCTCTTTTTTAATGTCTCTAATCTTTTCAGATACATTTTTTCTCTGTTCATGAATTGTATTTTGCAGTTCTTTATCATTATCCTTTTCCTGTATAGAGTTATCTAATTCAGTTAATTGGTCCTCCAAAGATAATTTTTCTTGTTCTAGATGGATTTGCTCCTTGGTAACTAACTTCTCCAGTTCGGAGTGAATAACCTGGATCATTTTTTTGAATTCCTCCGGATCGAACAAGCGAGTGAGAAAGACAATCTCTCCTTTAGGATTTATTATGATGTTCCGGGTGACACCGCTTTCTTTGTTGGCAAATAATCCGAAAATGTTGGCACCGGGATCCAGGGCAAGGGGATAGGAGATCTGAGTCTCCTTTGCAAATTGACGAACCGTTTGTACCGGTTCATCTCTATCAATTCCAATGACCACCAGCTCCAGGTCTTTGTATACTCCCCAGACCTCTTTTTCAATATGGGGCATTTCATTTCTACACACTGAACACCAGCTGGCAGTGAATTGAAGCATGATAACTTTACCCTGTAGTTCTTTAACCGTAGTGTAGGAACCATCGGCAAATTCCAATTTGAAATCCGGGCAGGGGTCACCAATTTTTACGATATACCCACGCTCATCAGGTGCCTGGGGATGAATGATTGATATAAGAAAAAGTGAAAATAGGATGGACCAAAAGTTGGTCAGGTATAGCTTAATTATTTTGACCTTAATCATAAAATCCCTCTTTCTTCATCCATTCATCGGAAACAAATTTTCCTAAATAATTCCGGATCCCATCCGCTAGTATCATCAGGCAATTCTGATCTTTATTTAATCTCTTTGCAGTTTGAATAGCTGCCCACGCAACCGAACCGCTGGATCCTCCAACTAACAAACCTTCCTCATGGATAAGTCTTCTTGCCATGTTAAATGAATCTTTATCGTTTATTTTCACGTACTCATCTACGAGTGAATTGTCGAGCACGTCCGGGAAAAAGTCGTACCCAATTCCTTCCACATGATAGGGAAACACTTCATCACCGCCGCCAAGAATCGATCCGTATGGGTCCACACCAATGATCTGGACATTCGGGATTGTCTCCTTCAATCTTTTTGCAACTCCAGTAATTGTACCACCGGTTCCAACTCCGATGACCACCATGTGAAGATCAGTACCAAATTCTTCCAGGATTTCTGCTGCAGTTCCGTAATAATGAGCGTCAGTGTTATTGGGGTTGGCGTATTGGTCAAGAATGTGTGAATTGGGTATTTCCTTATTCAGGCGCTTTGCTACTTCGATGAGGCCTTCAGGATCATCATGGGTAGCTTCATTTGGTGTACGGACAATTTCTGCGCCAAGCGCTTTCAGGACAACTTCTTTTTCCATGCTCATTTTTTCCGGCATTGTAATGATGAGCTTGTATCCTTTGACTGCTGCTGCAAGCGCTATTCCGATTCCCGTATTTCCGGAAGTAGGTTCAATGAGAGTATCGCCAGGTTTGATTGTACCGGATTTTTCCGCTTCTTCTATCATGCGGATCCCAATACGATCTTTCAGGGAACCTCCTGCGTTCAGGAATTCACACTTGGCATACAGGGTACAGTCCAGTTCAGACCCGATCCGGTTGCACCGGACGATTGGTGTATTCCCGATGGTTTCTAAAATTGAATTAAGCAACATTGAGATTCCTTTAAATGTTAATCTACGATAAATAATTTCATTGGAAATTACTTCAAATGAGTTATTTCAACCATACCATATGCTGTTTATTCGCAACCTTTTATAAATCCTGATACTCCTTATATATATATACGTATAATCGAAGTGTACTTTTGATTTGCCAGTTTTGGTCGCTTCAAATTGGGTAAAAATATAGGAAAAGATTTTACTTGATATAAAGAAATAGGTACTTTACTTTTTCCGCCCATTCTCATTAATTCTTTGAATTAGTTATGAATGGTTACAGATCGTGGATGATCAGTAAAAAGAAACGTAAAAGAGGATAAAAAGAAACTATTTTTATCATTATTCACCGAAGAGTGACTGTAAAAAGTGTGATCTGGGTCAATTTTGGAGGGAGCCTCCATTATTTTTCTTGTAAGGGAGATCCTGAATTTTTAGATTGACTTTGAGTTTTGTGGATAATCATTTGACAAATGGATTCATGAACAGTTGGAGTATTTCATCCAACGTTTATAATCCGTCAATGAGACAGGAGGTAAGACATAGGTATAATAGTTAATACTTGTTCTACTGCGTTCATTAACGCCCTCAGACCATCAGATAAAAATACCCCCCATTCTGGGCCTTTCCGCGCCCAATTATTATATCCACAAGCTGTGTGTTCCACACAAATTTTCAAAATAATAATAAACGATAAACAATAAAGCAAAAGGAGTAGAAAATGAGACTACTTAATATTAAAGCAACATTGATAACAACCCTTTCAGCCATTATTATGGTTTCTTCTGTTTACGCAGATATCGGGTTGGATAATAAGGTTAAACCCTTAATCGATATTAAATCAGTGCACGATTCAAAAATGAAAGCAGAGCCGATTGAGTTACCGGAAAACATAAATAATTTCGATCATGGTGATCATGGTGATGGTCTGCGCGATACAGAAATCACTATTGAATTGTGGGATGCCTATGGTGACGGTTGGAATGGTAACATTTTGAATTTTTACTGTGTAACGCATGACCAAGATTTATTTTTGTCCCTGTTAAACGATGGTTACACTGATGACGGTTCTTATGCAATATATCCGTTTTCTGTACATGATGGTGATTGGACATTAACCTGTGGTGGCGGTAGCTGGCAGAGCGAGGTCTCATGGTCAGTCACCGATGTCGCATCAGGTCAGGTAATTGTATCCGGTGGTGCACCTTACGGTCCCGAAACGTTTACTATGCCTTTTGTTCCAGCTGGGAATCCCGGTTGCACAGATCCAGATGCGCTCAACTACGGATTCAATTGTGCAGGTGAAGAGGTGGGCATTCCAGACGCAGATGACGGATGCTGTGAATATCCTACACCTTCTAATGATGATTGCGTCGATGCTGAACCTGTAACATCTTATCCGACTGAGATTACATCATCGAGTGAAAATGCGACAATTGACTGTGAGGGCTATTTAAATTGGAACGCAGTCTGGTATGAGCTTGCTCTTCCCTATGATTACAATCTTGTAGATATTGTTCTCCAGGCAGCAGGACCAATAACCAATGGTGGAATTGTTATTATGGATGATTGTAACTGTGATGATTTTATTGGGATGACCTATGAGTGGGATGGCGCAAATGGTTGGATACACCTTTGGAGTAGCGTCGGCCTTTCTGGACCTGATAATGGTGGAACAATTCTGTATCCATTGTTTCTTGATCCTCAACAGGGCTATACTGTCTCATTCAATGTAGTAGAAGAGATATGGGGCTGTACAGATCCTAATGCAAGTAATTATAACCCGGACGCAACAAATGATGACGGTTCC
>DTUJ01000164.1 GCA_012964235.1 Fidelibacterota bacterium | reverse complement strand
AAAGGAGTACGTAATGCAAAAAGGAAGTGCAAATAAAGTCGTGTTAGTCGGTCATCTGGGTGGCGATCCGGAAGTCAGGCATATCCCGTCAGGGGTAGCCGTGGCAAACTTCAATCTGGCAACAAATGAATCTTGGCGTGACGCCAATGGTGATGTTCAGGATAAAACTGAATGGCACCGTTGTGTTATGTTTAGAAAATCGGCTGAGTTGGCTGGTGAACTGCTGAAAAAAGGTCAGCTTGTCTATCTGGAGGGAAAACTCCAGACCCGTAACTGGGAAGATAAAGAGGGCGTTAAGCGGTATACCACGGAGGTTCTTTGTGATACCTTCACCATGCTGGGCCGTAAGATGGATAATAATGGTGAACGACCCAAGTCACCCCCCTTGGAAGATGATGAGGACGACTTGCCATTCTAATCAATCTGCTGTTAGATAAAGTAATAAGGGGGCTCAAAAGAGCCCCCCTTTTTTTATTTTAATTTGGTGAAGAAAAAATAACAAGAAAAAAATGTAAGGTATTATTACTTCAGTTTTTTCACTTCATCATAACTATAGTTAACAGTTTCTTTTGCACCTGTTTCCTTCACAAGATTCACTCTGTATCCATCCACAAGATTTAGCTCCTGGATACCATCAATGTGCATATTTTTATTTTGAAACACCTGATTCATCTTAGCTCGAGATTTTGCTTCTTTCACATTTTTGGCAACAACAAAAAAATTACCATGCTGTTCATAAAGTCCATCCATTAGTCCCGAATCATAGAAGCCTACATGTATTAAATACAGTTTCATAATAAATACCTTTTAATCTAAATTATAATTGTTTTTCTATAGATTTTATTGATTTACTACCAAATAATTTAATTGAAGAGGCACCTATGAAAACAAAAGTATTGATTATAATATTATTAACTTTATTTTTTATAACCGGATGTGAGGATAACATCTCAAAAGCATCAAAACAGTCTCAACCTGAATGGGTTGGGAAAATATTATCCCAGACAATCAATGATAACTCACTGGAAGGATCCTGGTCATATTCATCAGTAGTTTCCTATGAAAATGCTGACTGCATTGGTGAGGGAGAAACATATAATTATTCTGGCATTGTCACTTATGGTGAATCAGATGCAGTTAGAACGGAAAGTTTTTTACTTTTATTTTCTGATTTCCAGCAAAAGGGCTACTCAGAAGAAAAATTTCATGATATGTGCATCAAAAAAAATGGAACGATTAACTCTAATGGGAATTGCGAGGGCACAGATGATATGCCCTTTGAATACTACCTTACAGAAGATGGATATTGTGAGACATACATTTATGCTCCTGATAAGTCAAAGACAATGTGCGGAACAATTGAACTGGTAGAGAATACAGCCACAATAACCTATTCATACGACTCTGATTATGCCGGAAAATCTTATTGCAAAATTGTTGAAATGGCAAAGCAATAGAATATTGGAGAGTTCGTGAAAAAAACATAAGGAAGGTTGTACCTTCAGTTTCTGGTTTTTTAAAAAAAAGATATTTATGTCGGTAAAAAACAAATATAGCTACAAAGACCTGATTGACAGTGGTCTGGGAAAATTATTCGGTATGGATAAAGGCAAAATGCCCACTCCGCCCATGCTGATGGTTGATCGTATTCTGCATATATCCGATAAAGGGGGGAAGTACGGCAAAGGTGAAATAAAAGCGGAGTTGGACATTGATGAAAAGAACTGGTTTTTCGACTGCCACTTTAAAAACGACCCCGTCATGCCCGGATGTTTAGGCTTGGACGGCTTATGGCAGCTGACTGGCTTCTTTTTAACCTGGATGGGAGGTGACGGACGAGGACGCGCCTTGGGCGTAAAGGACTTAAAATTCAAAGGACAGGTGCGGCCCTATCATAACAAAATCACCTATCAGATCGATATCAAAAAATTCATCACCAAACCAACTTTTATGGCTTGGGCAGATGCCGTTTTAAAAGTAAAAAACGAAGCTATTTATTTTGCTAAGGATTTACAAGTGGGGTTATTTGAAAGCCTGACCTGGGACA
>DTUJ01000163.1 GCA_012964235.1 Fidelibacterota bacterium | reverse complement strand
GAAACTGATTGGTGTGGTTTTTGATACATTCCCATGTTTTATCTGTTGATCTATCGTCTGCTATGATAATTTCTAATTTATCAACTGGGTAATCTTGTTTTGCCAAGGCTGAGAGCAGCCTTGGAAGGAAAAGCTCTTCATTTCTTGCTGCCACAACTATGGATACAGGAGGGTAATATTCCAGGATGTTTTGGTTTGATTTTAAGCGTTTTAATCCTGTCCAGAAATAAATTGTGAAGCAAATATAAAAGGCTAAGCTGAAGAGAAGAACAAATAAGAGAAAACTCATCAGACAGGAATAAGAGCAGAGGCTATCAGGAAATAAAGGGTTACACCTATAATGTCAATGCTGGTTGTGACAAAGGGGCCCGTGGCAATTGCGGGATCAATATTAAGTTTACTAAAAAGAAGAGGCATAAGTGTACCTACAAAGGTAGAGATGATCATTGATGATAAGATGCTCAGCGCGACTATCAATCCTAAATATGGTGTTGTGTTGACAAACTTTAAAGTAGCAAAAATCCCAAGCAGTAATCCATATAAAACCCCAAGGATGAGCCCCACCTTAATTTCTTTTAAAATGATTTTTAGGTTATTGCCAATGTCGACGCGCCCCGTAGCCAAGCCCCGAACAATAATTGTGGATGATTGGGTTCCAATATTGCCACCCATTCCGATGATAACCGGGATAAACGCGGCGAGAGCAATGGTGGTTTCAAGCATGTTTTTGAAAACACCAATTATAGCGACTGCACCCACCCCGCCGACCCAGCTCGCAAAAAGCCAGGGAAGCCTTGCACGGGCATTCCCCCAGGAAGATTTTAGAAGTATTTCCCTGTCTTTACCGGCACCTGCCATTTGTAGGAAGTCCTCTGTTGCCTCTTCCCTGATTACATCCACCACATCGTCAACAGTGACGATTCCAAGCATATGTTCTTCTAAATCTATAACAGGCACAGCCAAATAATTGTACCGAGAAACAATTTTAGCCACTTCTTCCTGATCTGTTTCAGGCTGGACAGAAATGACGTTTTTTATCATGATATTGTCCAGTGTTTTGTCCGGATGGGTAGTTACAAGGTCACGAAGGGAAATAACACCGACAAGCCGATCGTCGTCATCAGTTACATAAAGATAAAAAACCATTTCGGCCCCTTCTTGATCTTGGAGGCTTTGAATAGCATTCCGGGCAATTGTGTTTTTATGGAGGGTAAACACCTCTGTTGACATCATGCTCCCGGCACTGTCCTCTGGATAACCCATAATTTCTTCCACTTCTTTCTTTTCTTCTTTCTGAAGAAGCTCAAGAATGGAGCTTGTCATTGGTTCAGATAAAAGGTTTAGAATTTCCGCCTGGTCATTTGAACCTAGCTTATGAAAAATAGTTGCTATTCGCCCGGGGTCTTCATTCTCAAGTATTTTAACGAGAATTGCCTCATCTAGTTCTGTTAGAAATTCCGCAGTATGTTCTTTTTCTGTCATGAGATCAAAAAGAGTCTTCTGCTCGGTATCAGTAAAATATCGGAAGAGCACTGCCAAGTCTGCAGGGTGTGTTTTCCGGATAATTTTTGTCAGATTTGTGTGAGCGTGCCGGCGAAGCAACCGCCGAAAAGTATTTCTAAGGACAGAAACTTCATGGCTGAACATTTCTTTTTTCATGATAGAATCTCCAAATGAGTGTTTAAACGTTTAAAACCAAAAATAATTAACCCTACTGCTATCGCCAACAGCAGGGGAGTAACGTGACCATTCCAGGAGTAAATGTGTTCTATTGATGGTGTAGCATTGTTTAGGAATAGAGCAAAGGTGTTGTTTAGTCCATGAAGAATAAAACTAGGAATAATAGATCCCGTTCGCCAGGCAAGATATCCCAAGAGAATGCCCATGAGATAGATCTGAATTATCCAGTACGGATTCATATGTATGAAGGCAAAGAATATGCTGGTTATCAGAACGGCTTTTGTGATATCTTTCCAAGATTCTTCCAATATTTTTTGGAGAAAACCTCGGAAAAGAAGCTCCTCACCAAGGGGTGCAAGAATCGAAATTGTGGACAGGAGAAAAAACACTGATAAAACAGAGTCAAACCTTAGCATATTTTCCAATTGATTAAAATAGTCAGGTTGAGGCAATACCAGATTTGTCAGACGATCAATTTCGTCTGAAATTATCACTATGCCTACAGACAAAAGTGTAGTCGCAGAAAGAACAGTTGTTGATACGGGCTGAAGACGGAGCCTTTCTGCTAATGGTTCTTTTTTTAAATGGAGAAAAAGCAGGAGAGGAACAATCATAAATGTCTGTCCAAAGAAAAGAGACAGAAGCGAAGTTGTGCGTGTGTTTTCTTCAGGTAAAAACGTAGTGCTAAAGAAAAAGGGAACCGACCCGGCTAGAATCGCGACCAGGACAGAGACAAGCACAATGCCGAAAGCATTTTTGACAGTAAGGGTCTGGTTCATGTTGATCTGGTTCCTTATTTTTCATAGCATATAAAATTACGTTTTTTATTAGAAAAAGGAAAGGAGTTAGGTTTCCTCGTTTTTCTTTAAAAAAGAAGTTATTTGGTGCAATAGGATTCCACCGGCTATTGCCACATTTAGAGAATCTCCCTTACCAATCCTTGGAATTGAAACAGCGCAGTCCAGCAGCGGAATGTTTTTCAATGAAATGCCATGTACTTCGTTTCCAAGTACCAATACCCAGGGCACTGAGCCTAAGAGCGTTGTGTTGCTAAGAGGAGTACCCTTTTGGTCTGCTCCAATGATAGTAAATTTGTGTGTTTTATATTCAGATAAATTCATATTATTATAAATAGAAAGGTGAAAATGTGCTCCCATGCCAGAGCGAACAACTTTTGGGTTGTATGGATCAATACAGCGGGGTGATAAAGCGACATGGGTTACATGAAACCACGCAGAGGTTCTGAGAATGGTGCCTAGATTCCCGGGATCGCGGATGCGATCTAAATAGATCCAATTCGCTTTTTTTAAAAAATCGGGAGAGTCTTGTTTTGGCAATAAACAGGTGGCAATAATACCCGGAGGGGTTACCGCACCTGAAAGTTTTTCCATTATTGAGTCTTGAACAGTTGTCAGAATGTAGTTTGTGTTTTGAAGGTTTTGGAGAAAACGGATGTGTTTGGGATGCTGTGCAAATGAATCTGTCATGTAAATTCTCAGATTTGGTGTTGCACTTTTTATAGCCTCAGCAATGGGATGTATACCCTCTATAATAAATTTCTCAAATTGTTTACGGTATTTTTTCTTTGAAAGAGAATGGATTTGCTTTATTTCAGTCTTTGTTATCATTCAGCGTAAACCACCTTTCCATTAACAATTGTGAACAGCACTTTTGTTTTTAAGATATCTTCTGGCTGAACAGATATCAGATTTTTTGAAAGAACAGTAAAATTTGCCTGAAATCCGGGCTTAATTTTTCCTCTTGTGTTTTCCAGAAAAGAAGCATAGGCGGGCCATTGAGTGTACATAAGGAGTGCCTGTTCTATGGTGAGTCGCTCATGACCCCGCCAACCATCCGTTGGACTCCCGGCTTTGTCCTTCCGTGTGACGGCAGCGTAAATCCCGGACAGAGGGTCTGGAGATTCAACTGGAGCATCAGAACCACCAGCAATAATGGTTCCTGCCATGAGAAGAGACTGCCAATTACATACTTCATTTAAACGATCTGCCCCTAATCGTTTATTAATCCAATACATATCGCTGGTGCAGTGGATCGCTTGCATGGAAGGGATAACTCCAATATCAGCGAAACGTGTAATATCATTTGGATGAATAATTTGAGCATGTTCAATGCGGTTACGTAATTTTCGCTCTCCCGCGGCTTCCAAAATATTGAGACCGATTCGATTGGCCCGATCGCCAATACAATGAATACTGACTTGAAATCCAGCACTATTAAATTTTTTTACCTTTTCGATGGTTTTTTGTATGTCGATTAAAATGAGTCCCATATTCTTAGGATCATCGTAGTAAGGGCGAAGAAGAGCGGCCCCCCTGGAGCCAAGAGCGCCATCCAGAAATAGTTTTATTGTTCTTACGGTGAGATAACCCTTGTTGTCGAAAAAGGGTCCTGATTTTAAGTAATTGTCGTACACCTCATGGTTATTGGTTAACATGGCGTAAATACAAATATTAAGTTGTTTTTCGGAAATAAGATTTTTGAGAAGTTCAATTGTTTCTAGATCAGTTCCAGCATCGTGAACAAATGTAATCCCCATACTATTGAGCTGAGAAATGGCCTTGAGCACCATTCTTTTTTTGTCTGCTTTGGAGTATTTAGGGATAAATCGTCGGACCAATTCCATTGCGCTGTCAATTAAAATTCCAGTTGGTGCTCCATAATTATCTCGAAGTATTTTCCCTCCATCCGGATCCTGAGTCTTCTTTGTAATATTGGTAATTGTTAATGCCCTAGAATTAACCCAGGCGGCATGGCCATCTACCCGCTTGAGGTAAACGGGACTATTTGGAGAGACAGCATCAAGTATTTCTTTGGTGGGGTACACAGTGTCTCTCCAGTTATTCTGGTCCCACCCCCACCCCTGAAGCCATTGTCCTTCATGAACGCTTTTTAATTTCTCAACTATTTTTTTAATAATTTTCTCCGGACTGGTAATGTTAGCTAGGTTCAGTGTTTCTAGGGACATTCCAATCCCAAGGAGATGGAGATGTGAATCTGTAAAGCCGGGATAAACAATACCACCCCTTAAATCAATCGTTTTATCACCGACTATTTCACCGGAAAGACCAATTGTTTTAATTGCTCCTTCATTACAAAGGATAGCATTCGCTTTTGGGATTCCGCTGATAGTACAGTTGATAAATCGGGTCGATTTTCGTAGGGATGTTTCCATAAAATTCTATTTTAAGTTGGGTAATACTCTATATATTTCTGGCAATTCTTGAAAGAAAATAGGGGAAATCATAAGACCAAAAAACAAGGAAGGTCCCAAAACGTTTTTATTGAATGCCCTGCTTAGCCCCGGTAATTTCCGTTTGAGTATTTATTCAAATTGTAACAGAGAAATCAAATAGGTCAAATTGTTAATAAGGAAAGATTATGTCTAAGGGCATTACACCGCAGAGCAAGGATTATGCTTCTTGGTATACAGACGTAGTGAGACAGGCGGAGCTTGCAGATTACGGCCCGGTGAAAGGTACCATGGTCATCAGGCCCTATGGTTTCCAGCTATGGGATAATATCAAGGAATCATTCGATAAAATGATCAAAGCCACAGGTCATGTGAATGCCTATTTCCCGCTTTTTATTCCAAAATCTTTTTTGGCACGGGAAGCGGAGCACGTGGAAGGGTTTGCCAAGGAGTGTGCTGTAGTGACCCACACGCGGCTTAAGGTTGATGATGACCATGGTCTTGTGGTAGACCCGGAATCTAAATTGAAAGAAGAAATCATTGTACGCCCTACATCAGAAACGGTGATATGGTCTATGTACAAAAAATGGATTCAGTCCTATCGCGATCTCCCGATTCTCATTAACCAATGGGCCAACGTGGTTCGCTGGGAAATGCGGACAAGGCTATTCCTCCGTACCTCAGAATTCTTATGGCAGGAAGGCCATACGGCTCACGCTACGGCTGAAGAGGCCCAAAAGGAAACATTGGACATATTGGAACTTTACCGTCAGCTAGCAGAAGACTATATGGCGATACCCGTTATTACCGGTTTAAAAACTGAATTTGAGAAATTTGCCGGTGCAGACAAATCATACTGTATTGAAGCTATGATGGGTGATAAACGGGCGCTTCAAGCCGGGACATCCCATAACTTGGGACAAAATTTTTCCCGCGCTTTCGATGTTACTTTCCAAAATAAAGATAATCAGGAGGAGCTGGTTTATGCTACCAGCTGGGGTGTGAGCACCCGTCTTGTTGGAGCGGTAATTATGGTTCATGGTGACGACAAGGGTTTACGCCTGCCGCCGAAGATTGCTCCGCACCAAGTTGTAATGGTTCCTATTGCCCAAAATGAGAATGGACACCTGAAAGTACGAGAATTTATTTCTCCTGTTTTGGATGAAATGAGAAAAGGAGGCATTCGTATATATGAAGACTGGAGCGATAATTCTCCAGGATTTAAATTTAATGAATGGGAAATGAAAGGCGTTCCTCTCCGGCTTGAAGTGGGACCAAGAGATATCGAAAGCGGACAAGCAGTTCTTGTTCGCCGTGATACAGGCGAAAAGATAATCCTTGAAAAAAATATGATAACAGCACAAGCCCCCAGGTTGCTTGAAGAAATTCAGAAAGGATTGTTTGAACAGGCGTTGGAATTTAGAGAAAAGAACACCCATGAGGTGTCGTCGTATAGCAATTTTAGGGACACTATCAAAAACAAGGGTGGTTTTATTCGTTGCGGATGGGACGGGGCACAAAAGACAGAAATGAAGATAAAAGAAGATACGAAGGCAACAATCCGCTGTATTTTAAACAATGAAGATTCAAGTGGAATGAAGTGTGTTTATTCTGGGAATCCTGCAAAACATGTTGTTATCTATGGGAAAGCGTATTAATACTATTTATTATTTATTTAACCAAAGACAATAAAATCCCCTCAAATTTATTGGCTGTGTTTTTACGTATAAATACTGAAGCATAATGATTATTCAGTCTCAGGCCATTGTTCTTAAAAGTTTTTCCTATAGTAATACAAGTATCATTGCAAGATGCTTTACGAGGGAAATGGGAAAAATCAGTGTTATTGTTCACGGAGCAAAGAAAAAAAATCTGCAAAAATCTGCATATTTTCAACCTGCTAGTTATGTCGATTTAATTTTTTATTTTAAAGAAACAAGGGAAATTCAAACTGTTTCAAAAGCTTCTTTTGTCCAAACGTGGCCACATCTTCAGAATGATCTGAAAAAGATTGCCTATGTGCTTTCCGTGATAGAGCTAACTGATAAAACAGTTACAGACCACGACCCACATAAGGAGCTATTTGATGAACTGGTGAGTGTGATCCGACTGTTTGATAGTAGAGATGACAGGCTTAACCTTGCGTTTTGGCATTTTGAATTAAGATTATTGTCCCTCCTAGGTTTTAAACCAGACTTTGAGAAAAGGAACTTTTCAGGCCTTACTCTTCCTAATCCATTTGCAGGCCCAAACAGCCAGGAATTGCTCAAAGGACTTCAGGATAATTCTCCCGAGTCATTGAAAGATATTCCAATTACTAAAAAGGACAGGGCGGTGATTAGTGATTATTTAACCACCTATTTAAAATATCATTTTGATGGATTAAATAAACTGAAGTCATTTGAGGTTTTGAAACAAGTTCTTGTATGACGGAGAAGAATAAAACTCACAAGGGAATATTATCTTGGGAGGGAAAAAAAACTTTTTTACTTGGAGAGAATGGGGAAGTTTATTTTGAAAATGAAAAAATATGGGGAGGATATCTAGATCACTGGAAAGGTCAATCAGTTTATGGTCGGCTTCTTCCACAAAGAGACTATGAGGACAACCTTCCAATTGTTATCATTTGGCCTAATGTTCCAGAGACAGAGACCCCCTTTGTAGAACTTTATTATAATGAGCGATTAGTAAAGTACTGGGCTTCCAGCCTGGGGCATAATGCTATTAATGTAAATGGGCAAATTTTCAATTATTCTCACTTATTGAATGAAAATGAGATTATATCCGCAGAGGAATATTTTTTTCGTCCTGCGGTTGGAGAGTTTGCTCCATCCCCCAATAATAATGCATTTGAGGTTTTGGAGGATGGACGGGTTCACTATGATAAATTTGGACGGAATTTTATGCGCACTATTCATGTAGTGCGGGTTGAAGGACTTGATACCAATCACCTTTCACAAGTATATTGTCGGGAGCTAGAGGTTATTCATTCTACAAAGCCAAACCCAAAGAGCCCAGAAAAATATCCTGATTTTAACCATTTTACCCGGAGTTGCAGCACGATTATCAGGGACGGTTTAAATGAAATTGGGTTAAAAAAGATCAAAGGAATTTTTCCCCTGGACCTCTTTGTAAATTCAGCGCACCATTTTTTAAAAACAGAAGGACTGAGCACGCGCATTTATAAAAAGTCTCAACTAAAGGTGGCGGAAGCCCCCCCCAGCGCCATGACACCCCTGTTAAATTTTCGGAACCGATTGAAACAGAAACAGTTGCCTTACGAGAATTGATATGCGGTATCAACTTCAATCACAACACGGACAGTTTTCATGGAAACCCCGGTATTTTACAGACGCAATTAAGGTCCTGATTGGAATCAATTTGCTCCTTTTTGTCTTTAGGCTAATTGCACAGGACCAGGTGGACCTTGCAGGAATATTTGGTTTGTCTCCATCAACAATTTGGCCCATGATTTGGCAGCCGTTTACGTATATTTTTATTCACGGAGGATTTTGGCATGTCGCTATTAATATGCTGGTGTTATGGATGTTTGGTTCAGAAATGGAAATGATTTGGGGAAAAAAGGAGTTTTTAAAATATTATTTTATTACCGGGGTTGGGTCTGGACTTGTTTGGTTATTATTTAACACAGGCGCACAACATTCTGTGGTTCTTATTGGTGCTAGCGGTGCTGTGTATGGAATTCTCATGGCCTACGGCCTTATGTTTCCAAATAGAACCGTTTATCTTTACTTTGTAGTTCCCATAAAAGTAAAATGGTTTGTACTCTTTATTGGTGCTATTGCATTCTTTTCATCCATGGGGACAGGATCAGACATCAGTCACCTAACACACCTCTCGGGTATGATTGTTGGGTATATATATCTGAAGTCCAACAGACGATGGCACAGCCTGTCTTTTATGTTTCGAAAGAGCGTAGGTGACATTGGATACTGGATAGATGAAAAAAAGCAGGTCAGGCGAAGGAAAGCGCAACAGGAAGTGGACCGTGTATTGGATCGGATTAATGAGGTTGGATATGATAACCTGTCAGAAGATGAGAAAAATCTTCTTTACAGGGCAAGTAAAGAACGGTCTAAAGACCGTCAAAAAGATTAGTTTTGATGAATGATATTATGAAGCCAGTTCGTTATTAAAATTGTACGTATGTTTTTAGCAATGGTCAGCTAGATTAGATTTTTAACGGATTGGATATGATCTTTTTCATCAATAAAAACCAATGTTAGCTTATACCCCCTGCATTTTTCTCATATCCCAACCTCTCCTGAATGGGCCCCTTCAGAACATAGTTAAAGTATTAAGATTTTCAGTTGGTAAGATGCATTGATTTGAATTGTTGGCAGGTGAATTTACAAATGTTGATACCGGATACAATTCCAGGAGCTTCTCATAAGGCTTGAGGCATGTCAATGCTTCGTTAGGCGGACAGTCAAAATTTATCCATAAGTCCATTTCTGGTTTGTCTAGGATTACTGGCATTCGATTATGAATATGGTTTATCTGATTGGATGGATCGGTAGTAATCACAGTATAAGTAAGCCACCTTTTCTCTTGTTTGTCAACCCACTCATCCCACAATCCCGCCATTGGCAGGAGTTTGCCGTCAGGGTCGCGGATGTAGTAGGGTTTTTTTTTCTTACCCTCCCGTTTCCACTCGAAATATCCATCGCTAATGACTATGCACCTTTTCTGATAAATCAGCGACTGAAAGGAAGGTTTTTCTCCCAGCGTTTCTGACCGGGCATTGATCATTTTGGCACCGATGGTTTTGTCCTTTGCCCACGAGGGCACCAACCCCCAGCACATAGGCTTGACCTTCCGCTTTCCATCGTTCAGAAGGACCGGCGATATCTGTGTTGGTGCAATATTGTAACTGGG
>DTUJ01000162.1 GCA_012964235.1 Fidelibacterota bacterium | reverse complement strand
ATGATTGTGAATAACCAGCGGGAAAAGGAAGCCCTGGAATGGCTGTCTTCCCAAGATTGGATCCTGGCAGAAAATGGGTAACAGCTTAAAATCCGGCGTCAAAGAGAAATTTCTCAGTTATCCTACTCCCGAAGAAATTAGTGAAGAGTTAGGAGAAGGTGCCCTGATAAAATGAGTAAAGTTCTTCTGGAATCCGTTATTTTTATACTTAAAAAAAAGAAATAGTATTATACCATGAAAGTGAAACATATGACATTGTTATTCATCATCTTGATTTCAATCAATTTTGGATTGGGTAAGAACCTGATCATTCATGGAACTTATGATCCAACCTCCAGAGAATTATTAGATGTTGAAATTGTAGGGAATACACTCATCATTCCCGGCAATCTCCAGGGAATTGAGTTTTATGATATTGCAAACCCACAATCACCTGCTCATTTAGCAAACCTTCAACTCCAGGGAGGAGGCGGTGGCGGCAACACCCGCTGTTACTATGCCAGAGGCTCCGGAAATGTGGTGTATATTACGACACACAGGGGGGTCGCCATTGTCAATATATCCAATCCTTCAAATCCACAAAGTTTGGGGTATATCTCCGGAACATATGGAAATAATTTTATTCTTGAAAATATGGATATCTCCGGAAATATTCTGGCCGTCTGCGCACATGCAGATGGTGTTTTGTTTTTTAATATTTCCAATCCTGCAAACCCAGGTTTAATCTCTACGGCCCAAATGGAAAACGCCTGGGCAATCCTTTTGCATGAGAATTTCGCCTATACAGCCGATGGAGAGAACATTCGAATTCTCGACATTAGTAATATGGAAAATCCATTTGAAGTCAACTCATTGTCCACAGGAAGCGCAATAAAAGACCTAGCAATTGCAAATGGATTCCTCTACGCTGCCTTAGGTTCTGGTGGAGTGAGTGTTTTTGATGTAAACGCGCCTGAATCGCCGTTATTATTAGATAATTATAATACAGGCGGATTGGCCAATAGAATTCAGCCGTTTGAAGGAAAAATTGCTGTGTCTGATTGGGATGACATAGAAGTGTTGGAATGGAATGGTACCGAACTGGAACGGATTGGCTTTAAGGCAAACGGCAGACGGACCATGGCTATCAATTCTTCGGGGAATTACATTTATTCCGCTGAATGGATGTTATTACAGGTTTTTGAGTTTGGGGAAATTCCAGGTGCGGATATTGATATAAGTTCATGGGAACTCAATTACCCTTATGTGGAAAATGGTGATTCATACACACTCGGTCTTGAAGTCACAAACAACGGAAATTCAACCTTAATTGTTGAAGATCAATACACAACAAACCCTGATTTCCAAATTGAGAACCAACTCCAAAATTTAGCCCCGGGACAAACTCAGGAAGTAAACATAACCTATTATGCGGACGGAGGAAATTCCTCCGGCGGTTATGATATGTTCACTAACGATAATGATGAATCCCACATAGTTTGTGAACTCAACGGAAATGTTGACGGCATTAATGTTGGAGAAACAGCACCGGATTTTGAATTGGAGATCGCAGCCAACGGAACCGGAACATTTCAGCTGTCAGATCACCTGGGACAAATTGTA
Organism: Fidelibacterota bacterium; assembly: GCA_012964235.1. GTDB lineage: Bacteria > Fidelibacterota > Marinisomatia > Marinisomatales > UBA8229 > UBA8229. The sequence goes on along the minus strand of DTUJ01000162.1, from coordinate 478 downwards.
GTGATTGCATTTTTCTCCCCTGGATGACCAGTATGCAGTCCGGAGTTATCGGATTTTGAAACTACCATCTGGCAGTCATATCCTCAGGATGAAGTCTTGGTTATAGGGATTTCAGCAAATAACCAGAATCAAATAGATAATTTTGTGGAAGAGAATGGAATCACCTATCCCATCTTATTTGACCCGGGCGGAAGCGGAGGAGTTTCAGGCGGCGATACGTATGACCTGTATTACCTCCCAAGTGACGGCTCGCCCTACCCAAGGGATTTTATCGTGGATCAAAACGGAATTATTCAGTACGCCAACAATGAAATTGATACGGAATGGATGCTGATTGTTTTAGATGACCTTTTAGGGGGAAGTGAGGTTGAAATAGATATTTCGTTTCAGGAAAACTGGAATATGATCGGCCTTCCACTTGCTGTTGAAAATCCTGATGCCCAGTTTTTATTTCCAGAATCTGTAGAAAATACCTTGT
>DTUJ01000161.1 GCA_012964235.1 Fidelibacterota bacterium | reverse complement strand
GAAATGCGAATCATACATCGTCTATAATGAAGGACCAGTAATTTCGGATTTGCATTTGCAAATATTTCATCTTGTACTGGGGCAAATTCAATTATATATAATTTTGCTCTCAAATGATATTTTTTGAGCAATTGTACCGTTTCCCGCACTTTTTCGATGGAAGCAGGGGAAACATGGGGTACGGAGTGAAAATGGATGTATAGGGGTGATGCTCCCCGTTTCATGGCATAGTATGCAGCTACAGGAGAATCAATTCCTCCTGAAAGCATCACACCAACTTTTCCGCTGACACCTACAGGCAGTCCACCAGGTCCGGAAATCTTTTGTGTATACACAAAAGTTCCTTCCTGAAGCATATCAATGTAACACGTGACTTCCGGATTGCTGAGATTCACTATTTTATTGAGTTTACTGACTATCTCTGCACCAATCTCTTCGTTTATTTTCTGAGAACTGTAGGGAAGATAGGGATCAGACCTTCGTGCTGTAATACGAAATGTGTCAAAGGTTATATCTTTCAATATTTCCAGTGCAGATAGTTTCATTGAATCCAATTCAGGATGGATTTTGATAGCAGGAGCAAAATAAGCAAGACCAAACCGGTTTTCCAGGGTTGATAGAATTGAATCAATAGAATTAGTGTTAGTTTCTGATAAGGTAATTAAAAAACGGCCGCGAAGTTTTTCTATTGTATCGATCGCATTCGGTACGGTTACATTGAGAGCATCGTGAATATTTCTTTTTAAGGTATTTTCAAAATAACTGCGGTTTTTTCCTTTCAAACCAATTTCTGAATAGTGGCAGAGAATATGGGTGGTTTTCATACTATAATTTACATGTTTCATTGGATGACCTTTTTATAAATTATTCCCGGTCAAAAAGAACAAAAATGAGCCTATTCCCACCTATTGAACCATATAATGATCTATTCTTAGAAGTGTCTGACTTACACACTATTCATGTTGAAGAAGCAGGAAATCCAGATGGAAAACCGGTTGTTTTTGTCCATGGAGGCCCAGGCGGGGGAATTGAAACGATTTACCGTCAATATTTCGATCCAGAAAAATGGCGAATAGTATTGTTTGACCAACGGGGATGTGGAAAAAGTACACCTTTTGCAGAACTGGCTGAAAACACCACATGGGATCTGGTCTCAGATATGGAAAAGATTCGGGATTTTCTTCACATTGAAAAATGGGTTGTTTTTGGCGGAAGCTGGGGCAGTACTCTATCGCTTGCTTATGCCCAGTCACATCCTGGTAAAGTGAAGGGTCTTATCCTGAGAGGCATATTCTTACTCCGTCATAAAGAGATACAGTGGTTTTATCAGGAAGGAACAAGTAATATTTATCCCGATGCATGGGAAAACTATATAAAACCAATTGATGAAGGTGAGAGGGATGATTTTCTCTCCGCATACTATAAAAGGCTAACCAGTAAAAATAGGGATGTTCGTTTAGAAGCTGCCAAAGCATGGAGTATGTGGGAGGGGAGTACCAGCAAGCTCTTACAGGATGAAAAAATCATGCAACATTTTGGTGAAGAGGATTTTTCTGAAGCATTTGCAAGAATTGAATGCCATTACTTTATACATAAGGGATGGTTTGATCCTGAAGATCAACTTTTGCAAAATATATCCTTGATTCGTCATATCCCCGGTGCAATTGTACAGGGACGTTACGATGTTGTCTGTCCCATGATTACTGCCTGGGAACTGCATCAGGCCTGGCCGGAAGCTGAATTCCATATCATTAAAGACTCTGGACATTCCATGACAGAACCGGGAATTGCAGAAAAATTGGTTCAACTCACAGAACATTTTGCTGATCTTTGAGGATAGTATCTTCGAAAAGAAATGATGCTCTTGACATATTATTGTAGCGCATGACAAAAGGTACACACAGCTACATTGAGGATACACGGAACGAATCAATATTAATCAATATAAACGGTCAGCTTTTTCCAAGACAAGAAGCAAAAATATCTGTTTTTGATAGTGGATTTCTCTTAGGTGACGGTGTTTGGGAAGGGATTCGTCTTCTGAATGGTCATCTTGTATTTATAAAAGAGCACCTGGACAGGCTTTATGGAGGGGCAAAAATTCTGTCAATTGAAATTGGATTTACACCTGAAAAAATGATTGATCTTATCAATGAAACCCTTGAAGCAAATAATATGGAAACCGGTGTTCATTTACGCGTCATTGTTTCACGAGGATTAAAAAAAACACCATATCAACATCCAAATGCAAACAGTGGAGCACCGACAGTTGTGATCATCCCTGAGTATAAAGAAGCCGATTCTGCAGTCAATCAACAGGGTATCTGCATCAAGACTGTTTCCATTAAAAGAAGTACTCCCGAAGTTCAGGATCCACAAATTAATTCCCTTAGTAAGTTCAATTGTATTGCTGCGTGTATAGAAGCAGCAAAATTAGGTGCAGATGAAGGTCTTATGTTGGATAAAAATGGTAATGTTTCTACCTGTAATTCCACTAATTTTTTTATAGTGCGTGATGGTGAGGTATGGACATCATCAGGAGAGTATTGTCTCCCGGGTATTACAAGAAAAGTTGTGATTGATCTTTGCAAAGAAAACAGTATCTCTGTGTATGAAATGGATTTTCAATTAAAGGAGGTACATTCAGCTGATGAAGCTTTCGTCACCGGTACATTTGCTGGGATTATTCCTGCCATAGAAATAGATGAAAAAATACTGTCCCATGGGAAACGTGGTCTTCTAACGAAAAATCTACAGGAACTGTATGGTCAGAAACTCCATCAACTTTATCCAAAACAGCAATGATGGATAGTGTACATATTGCAATGTGGTCGGGTCCACGAAATATTTCTTCAGCCATGATGCGTTCTTTTGAAAATCGCCCTGACACTACTGTCACTGATGAACCTTTTTATGCCCATTACCTTTTCAAAACAAGGATAAAACATCCCTTAAGGAAAAAAATCATTCAGAACTCTGAGTGTAATTTCGATAACATTGTCACATATCTTACCGGTTCTATTCCGGATAAGAAAAAAATTTGGTATCAAAAACATATGGCTCACCATAACCTGCCGGGTATGGATATTCATTGGACTAAAAAAGTTATTAACTGTTTTCTTATTCGACATCCCAAAGAGGTCATATTATCCTATGAAAAAAGATTCCCTATTGAAAGCATTGATCAACTTGGCTATAAACAGTTATGTATTCTTTTTGAATTTCTTAAGAAAGAAACAGGTAAAAGCCCACCAGTTCTTGATTCCAGGGATATTTTAAATCACCCCAGGGAGATACTCAATAAATTATGTGATAAAATTGGAATATCTTTTATGGATCAGATGCTTTCCTGGCCTTCAGGAAGAAGAAAAAGTGATGGAATGTGGGGTCAGTATTGGTATAAAAATGTGGAAGATTCCACCGGATTTCAAAAGTATCAAGAAAAAAATAAAATACTTCCAGATAAATTATTGTCAATTTTCAAAGAAAGTTTGTCATATTTCGACAAACTATATTTACACCGGATCCGACCACAAAAACAACCAGAGGAGAATGGATAGATATGCTGAAAAAACTATTCATTACTTTACTGATAGCGCTGAATTTTTATACACAATTTTGTTTCCCAAAAATTATGGCAAACCAAAATATCAGGTTGAGTAATTTAAAAAACCATCAACAGGTAGTTGATTTTACTGTTGAAGCTGTATATGAAGTGGATAACCAAAATCCTCTAGGTGCACGTTTTCGTCATAATCAAAGCGGATTTGTATTGGATCTGCTCAGGATACAATCTGTACCACAGGCTTTTATGTGGGTTAATAGCCACCCTGTATCTGACAGGGGTGAACCTCATACACTTGAACATTTGCTCTTGGGAAAAGGTACTAAAGGACGTTATGTAGCATCTCTTGAAGAGATGTCATTAGGAAATAGCTCAGCTTTTACTGCCCAGCTGCGGACATGTTATCATTTTCATACACCTGCAGGCAGTTCCGTATTTTTCAACCTATTTCAAATAAAACTTGATGCTATGCTTCATCCTAACTTTTCCGATGAGGAAATTCGAAGAGAAGTGAGAAATATGGGAATTACGAATGATCCAGTGGATGGAAGTCTTTCTCTTGAGGAAAAAGGAACTGTGTATAATGAAATGGTTAGTTCCTTTGAACGGCCCTGGGGGAATTTGTATTTCGAATTGGGAAAGATGATTTATGGTCATGATCATCCTTCAGCATACTCGGCGGGAGGATATCCAACAGCAATTCGCGAAATGAAACCCGTACACATACGAAATTTTCATAATTCCACACACCATCTTAACAATATGGGCGCCATAATGGCTTTGCCTTCAGATATAAGCCTGGAGACTGCCATTGTCCGGATATCGGATATTTTAAAGATCGTTGAGCCTGAAGCAAAGTACGGTAATGTTCATCCTGATGATGCGAATAATTTATTGTCCATTCCAGACGGAAAAACTACCGGAACCCTATCACAGGTTACTTTTCCCCATATGAATAAAAATGAACCAGGACTCCTGGTATTTTCCTGGCCGGCAAACAGAACATTAGATTCAAAACAAAATATTTTGCTTGATCTTTTCTTACAGACCCTTGCCAGCGGACAAACATCAAACCTGTATCGCAGGTTTATAGATTCACAGACTCAAATCATGGATATTGGAGCAACATCTGTTTTTGGCTGGCGTTCTGATGAAGCTGGTGAACCGATTTTTATCGGTTTGAATAGTGTACATCGTAAGACTGGAGATGCCGGAATGATGGATTCTATTCGTCAGGTTATCTTGGACGAAATCCAACTAATCAGCAATTATCCGGACGGCTCTGATGAATTATCTGAATTTAACAAAAGAATCGAAAGTAGAATTGAAAAATACAGAAAAGAAATAACTGACTTTCTTAATTCGCCCCCAAGGTTTGGATACAGGGGAACAGGCTCCTCATGGATGAAACACTTGTCTGAATTGCATAAAATTGGTGGTTTTAAACGGTCACTTACTTTTTCGGAATATTTTGACTGGGCTTCTACAATTGTAAAAAGCAATAAAAACCACTGGCGGGAAATGATTAATAATTGGAAGCTGCTGAACGATAAACCGTTTGGTGTTGTGACTCTACCGGATCCTGGGTATCTCGAACAAAAAAGAGATGAACGTGATCTACGTATCGAAGAATATAAAATAATGCTGATGGAACGATATCAAACAAATGATATACACAATGCTCTTCTGAACTATCAGGAAGATTATGACGGGAATACAGCTGTCATCAAAAAAGTATCTCAGACGATCAATATGCCTAAGTTTATTGATCAGCCACCGTTTACTCTGGACGATCAGCTTGATTATTCAATACATAAAATGCCCGGAGGGGGTGACTTAGTTTATTCTAGGTTTGATAATATTACGGGAGCTACAATCGGATTGGCATTAAACCTTCATGTTGTACCTGAATCCCTGCTGCTTTCTCTTTCAGCTCTTCCTGTATTTATGGCTGAAGTTGGTGTCCAAATTGATGGTACTATTGTGACCTATAATAAAATGGAGGACATGCTTCGTCGTGAACTACTCCGATTCGATATCTGGTTTGCTACGAATGAAAGAACAAAGCGGATCGAGTTGGTTGTTGAAGGAGCAGGTTCAACCCTAGAAGAAGCAAAAAGAACGTTAGTCTGGATGGAGGCAGTATTAAAAACACCCAATCTCCAGGAAACGAACCTTGCCCGAATTCGGGATGCGATTGATCTAAACTTAAGTAATCTACGAAACCGAATGCATGGATCTGAAGAATCCTGGGTAAAAAATCCTGCCAAGTCTTTCAGAATGCAAGACCATCCTTTGTTTCTCAGTACAGAAAGCTTTTTAACCAAAATTCATTCCTATCAACGTTTGAGATGGCAGCTCAAAGAAATTGGACGGGAGGAACAAAATGAATTTACTATATGGATTGCTTCAATTTCAGATTATGCTCAAAAAGGAAGAAAAAACCTGTTAAAACTACTGGAAAATAAAATTCTTATCCCTGAGAATATAAATGAACTTGCCCAGGATGCACTTCAGGATTTGAAACTGAATCTGACCAGTATTCCAGATGAAACCCTTGAGCAGGATTGGCGGTATTTATGCGAACAAATCCGGAAGGATTTATTCCTTTCTCCGAAGATCGTTTTGACACAAATGAGAACTATTTTGGAAACAATTGTACATCAGGATAATGTACGGGGTTATATAATATGCTCTAAGAATTCCTTTGAGGAATTAGATGTAGATATTTTCAAGTTTGTAAGCAACTTTTCATCAGAATTATCCATAGTGAAGCATTACACCAACACACCATTTATAACTAAGAGAATGCAGGACCATTATCCTGAAATAAAAAATCCGAAATATGTTGGATTAGTCAACATCAGTTCCAGCTCTGGCGTTCACATAAATACTGCACCGTGCGCAAGTTTTGTTGAGACCAACCCTGAAGTTTTACTGGATTTTCTTTCAGCCCGTCTCTATGGTGGAGGCGGAGCTCATAGTATGTTCATGAAGACATGGGGTGCCGGACTAGCATATTCTAACGGATTGCGCTCCAATGAATACAGCGGACAACTGATCTATTATGCCGAACGCTGCCCCGATTTATCCCAAACTATGGATTTTGTTGTACAAACTTTAAAGGAGGCACCGTTTGATCCATCCTTATCAGATTATGCTGTTGCCCAGGCTTTCAGTGTCAATCGTGCTGGAGATCGCTATGAAATACGCGGCAGGGACATGGCAGCGGATTTGGCTGATGGACTTACGCCTGAAATTGTATCACAATTTCGAAAGGGGGTTATGAAACTGCGTGCAAGAGATGATCTTTATGATACTCTTCATTCTCGTATGGAATCTATTTATGGCAGGGTGTTGCCAGGATATGGTCCAAAAGCTCAAAAAGTTGATAAAGCTCAATATTTTGTTATTGCCCCCGAAAATATGCTTCAAACCTATGGGGAATATCTTCAAAGTACAGAAGGGAAGGATGGTACCCTTTATCGATTGTATCTCAGGGATTATTGGCTGGTAGATTAATGTCTTTACAATACAAGAATAAAGCCCGGTATGGTTTTTCTTTCTTTAGATCTGGCATAAATTCAAGCCATGCATGATCCTATTATAATCCTTACAACAGCATCATCAAATAAAGAAGCAGAAATTATTGGAAATAAATTAATTGATAAAAAACTGGCTGCCTGTGTGAATATTATTCCCAATATTAAATCTATTTATCGTTGGAAAGGGAAGATCAATGAAGATTCAGAATATCTGCTCATAATTAAAACAGTAAAAAGGGTAGAGGAAGATGTATTTGAAAATATCTGTAAACTTCACAGTTATGATACCCCTGAAATGATTTCGATTCCCGTAACAGGAGGAGAAAAAAGCTATCTAAATTGGTTATCCAAATCTGTTGCTTGATGAGTTTATTAAATGCTAAAGAATAAAATACTGTATATAGTGGTTTTTTTCTTTATCCTCTTGGCTGTAGGATCCGGCGGATTCTATATTATTGGCGGAGAAAAATGGAGTGTGGTTGACAGCATTTACATGACGATAATCACCTTGTCAACTACTGTTGGCTTTGGGGAAGTCCATGAATTAACGGAAACGGGTAAAATATGGGCAATAGTGGTTATTATGTTCGGTGTTACAGGATTTGCTATATTAATTTCCCAATTAGGATCATATTTAATTGAATTCAAACAATATCGGAATCAAAAAATGGAAAATAAAATTAAAAAAATGAAGGATCATTACATCATCTGCGGATATGGAAGAATGGGTGCTGTAATCGCTAAGGAATTAAGCGAAAAAAATATTTCTTTTGTCATTATCGAGATCAATGAAGAAAAAACAAGCTTGATGGACGATTTAGGATACAAGTTTATCAAACAGGATGCAACTTTGGATGAAACATTGATCAATGCAAATATTGAACATGCCAAAGGAATTGTAGTGACACTCAGTACCGATCAGGAGAATCTATTTGTGACCATGTCCGCCCGGAATCTCAACCAGACTGCTTATGTATTGGGGCGGTGCGCCAAACAAGATACTGGTAAGAAATTAATACGTGCCGGAGCAAATAAAGTTGTTAACCCATATATTACAGGTGGACATAAAATGGCTGAGTTATTGCTGGCACCTTACCTGGAAGATACAGTATCACTAGCTTCTCCCGGCCATAATCTTGATATAGTTATTGACGAATTTAAACTGAAAAATATCGATAGATATGACGGTATAATGATCAAGGATTCAAAATTCAGGGAAGAATATAATCTTGTGATTGTAGGACTCATAGATGAAAATGAAAAAAGTATACTGAACCCGGATCCTCACACAATCTTGAACATACAGCATAAAATAATACTCTTAGGGTCTAAAGAGAATATCGATAAATTTAGTGAAACTATATAATATGTCATATAATATATATTATGTATAATAGGATTAATACTTTAGTTTTAACAAAGTTCCCTCTTATAGCCCTCTCTTTGTTTTCCTCTTTTATTGTCATTGGAATCATTAAATATCCTGGAAGCACCTATTTAGATAATTCTACAATTGGTTATGATTTCTTTAAAAATTTCTTAAGTGATTTAGGGAGGACTCTTACCTTTAATGGGAATACGAATTTTTATTCCAGCTTTTTTTTTAATAATGCCTTATGCATCGCTGGATTCCTATTTTCAGTCTTTTATTACTTTTTACCAAAGTTTTTCCAACAGGAAAACTTTTTTAAAATTTCCATTATTGGTTCAACTTTTGGAATATTATCCTGTCTCTGTTTTATAGGAACTGGGTTAACCCCGGCTGACCTTCACCTTGATGCCCACATATTTTTTTCGAATTATTTATTTTATCTCTCCTTCCCTGCAACATTGATATATAGTTATGTGATAATCAGGTCACGTAAATTAAATACAATTTATGGAATTGGATACTTTGCTTTTGCGATATCCTTGGTATCCTATATATTTATTTTAGAATTTGGACCTGATCCATCTGAATCGAATTTTAGCTTAATTATTCAGGCCACATCCCAAAAGATTATCACAATTTGTTTTGTATTAGCTACCTGGATGCTTTCTAAAGGAATCAATAAGTCAATAAATAATGTAATTGGATAAAAAATCACCCATTATCGTATAACAAAATTAATAAGCCTGTTTTTTATATAGATCGTCTTAATTATGGTCTGATCTTCAATATGTATATTCACTTTTTTGATTTTACGAGATTCTTCTGAAACAGCTTCTTCTTTTGAATCTTTTGCTATGATTATTGATCCTCTCAGCTTTCCATTCACTTGAACCGCAATTTCAACTTCATCTTCACTGGCTAATTTTTCGTCATACTGAGGCCATTCTTTATAAGTCATTGTATCCTGATTTCCAAACAGCTGGTTTATTTCTTCGGAAAAATGGGGAGCAAATGGAGATAATAATTTTAAATAATCCTGCAATACTTCTTCGGGCACCTCATTTAAATCGGATAAATGATTTTGAAAAATCATCATTTGTGATATTGCTGTATTAAATCGAAGCTTTTCAATATCTTCCGATACTTTTTTTATTGTTTGATGCAATAATCTCAACGTTTCCTTTTCAGGAGGTATTACAGCGATTTTTTCATTTGATGTAAAAAGTATCCATAATCTCCGTAAAAACCTGTCAATTCCAACAATACTCTTTGTGTTCCAGGCTGCAGCCTGGTCAAATGGGCCTATAAACATCTCATAGAGACGAAATACATCCGCACCGTACCTTTCCACTACCTCATCCGGATTTATCACGTTATTCCTTGATTTAGACATTTTTTCACC
>DTUJ01000160.1 GCA_012964235.1 Fidelibacterota bacterium | reverse complement strand
GCTTGGTTGCCCAGCTGATAGGCAAAACCAATCCGGGGGCTTACCTGTTCAATAACTGGCGCCTGGAGATAAGTGGATGTCATGGAATCTGGCAGGACCAGTTGATTGGCGGGATTGCGTCTGTCTGAAGGATATTTACTGGCAGGATCAAAATAATCATATCTGACACCAAAATTGATCACCATTTCATTAAATTCCATTTTATCCTGGAAGTAGGCAGCGACCTCCTGAGGCTTAACCTTATAAATATCGGCGTAAACGGTAGTATCCCCGAATACTTCAGGCTCATATGTAAGTGGATCTTCAACATCCTGACCCTCAAACTTATTTCGAATCTGCCGCCATTTATTATCAATATCATGAGCAATGCTTAATATACCCAGTTTAAAACTATGACTATGGTTCGCCTGCCATGTTAAATCAAATTTATAGGTTTCATCGATCATAGTGCGCTCGGTATGATCTTTTTGTTGGCCCCCTGTAAAAAACCCAGATCCATAATTATTTAAGTGAAAATCGTGTATATAATTGGTATCAAGAGGATCTTTGTATAGATAAACACCAAAGTAATTATCCACGGACGACAGCTTCAATTCATAAAATAATTTTGGTGTAATCATATGATTGAGCTGCAGTGCTGTATAATGTGTATTTTTATATGATCCCGCCCGCCCATCTGGGCTGTATTTAAAAGAATGATCATATCCAAACCAGCTGTCATCACTGTAGGAGTAAAGTGCTGAAAATCGAATTCCTTTAAAAACATTAAAACTTAATTTTCCCAGTACCGATAAATTTTTACTGGTATTCATGGGAACATAACTGCTATCTCCTGATTTTGTAGAAAACCATTGTGAAGAATCATCAAGCCAGAATAAACTGATATCATCCACGTTGAATATTCGATAAGCATTCAAATGCCCATTTATATTTTGAGATCGAAGATTAGTAAAAAAAGTGATTTTGTTCCCCAGGATAGGACCTCCCAAACTGAATTTTAGATCCTTACTTATGTTTAAATTAGGTGAGAGTCCTATGAAAATATCTGTATTACTGGTCTGGTAATAGGATGCACCAGATGATATAGATCCTTCAAAGGTTGGACCACCATCTTTGGTGACTACATTAACCACCCCGCTCATGGCACGGCCGTATTCCGCGTTAAATGTACCGGTGATCACTTCCAGGTCCTGTACTGCTTCTGGCTGGATATCGACAGTGGCATTGGAGCCTCCAAATGTTTCATCAACCTGGACACCATCAATCAAATAGGTTACTTCCCCGTACCTTCCTCCACGGAAATGTCCCTGAACAACTCCTGCCTGCATATTGATAACCTCACCAATATTTTCTACCGGTAAGGCACTGATCTCATCGCCGGAAATATTTTTAATTGTGCTAGTTTGATCCTTTTTCTGGGCTAGTCGGGCGACTTCCACGGTTACCACTTCGCCCTCGATCACTGTTGTTTCCATTTCAATATCCAGCGAAACCGAACGATTGATGGATATTCGCACATCGTTTACTTTTACTGTTTTATAACCAATCATCATTATGGAGACCGAATACATATCCGGGGGGATATTAATAATATGAAATTGTCCTCCCTCATCAGTTGCTGCACCATATGATGTTTTCTCTAAGATGATATTTGCCCCGGGCAGGGGGTTTTTAGACTGTTTGTCTACTATGGTTCCCGCCAATTTGCCTGTTGTCTGACTTAGGCCAAACGATGTGAGGTTGACACACATGCTCATTAGCAGGATTTTAGAAAACCGATTCATCAATAATAATGATCTCTTAATAAAACTGATATTCATTTTAGGTATACTTCATGATTAGTCATCTATGATTTTAGATTAAAAAAAATAAGATGGAAACTAAAGTGTTATCTAAGTACTTAGTTTAACGGACATATCAATATTTTATTCCGTTATATTTTATGTTTCTTTTCTGCTGAAAGAAGTAGGAGGCAATACAATAAACGACAAACGAAACGGAGTAGAGTTACAAAACTCGAGCATTGCCTCCCAAGATCAATAATTCTTACTTGAGTGATATCATCTTTTTCACAGCGCGATAATCACCAGCTGTAATTGTGTAAATGTACACCCCG
>DTUJ01000159.1 GCA_012964235.1 Fidelibacterota bacterium | reverse complement strand
GCTTTTGTCTGAAGTTGAAATTCTGGATTTGATGCGGATCCAATATTTTTGAAGTACTGTAGATAACTGTCTTCATCCCTTAGAAAAAGATCAATCAATCCATCTTCATTCCAATCTAGAAATCTGGGATTAGGCTTGTTAAATCCACCTATAAAAGGAGCCGATAATTCATCTTCAAAAAGGATCATCGGAAATGGATTTATATCCCGCTGAAAAGTTTGTGAAAATAGAAAGATTGGAAAAAGGATTAAAAATTGTTTCATCAGTTATTTTGCATTACTGGAATTACTATAGATGTAGAATCAATATCAAATATTGTAAGCTTTGTTTCGTCAGCTCCTGGTACAAGTTCACGGAGAAAAAATGGTGGAAGCGCACGAAAACGAAGTCTTGCTGAAAAATTTAAAGAATTAGACATATTTTCAGGAATAGGTATTTCATAAGTAACTATTTTTGAACCATTTGTTGGAATTGTGTAATCACTCATATAAGCCATTCTTTCTACTGATACATTCCTAAGACCTGAGTCGCCTTCAGCATCATAAAGAACGGTATTAAAAATGATAAGATCCGGGTCCTCTTCTTCTAAAGGGTCTATATAAAAATCATACAAATCCTTATTGTTATTTAGGTGCCCGCTTCTATAAAAGGTATTTTCTCCCGAGTTGACTAATACTTCCAACCAGAGCTGCCGTGAAAACGTGACACCAGTGGGTAAATTATGTCCTGCATTATTTGTTATACCAACCTGAACTAACAGAGTATCACTTTCAAAAACATATTGTGGTACTTCAGAAACAATAGCGATATTTGCTGCTGTTGAAAGCAATTGATAAATTGCTTCAGCCTGGGCATCTTCTCCAACAAATGGTGTCAATGCCTGGTCTATTCCAGCAAAATTGTGTCTATGTAAATTATTTCTGAAAGGCGCACCTTGTACAATCATTGTATCCACAGCATAGCCTGAATAGGATTGCATATGACAGGTTTGACACTCAAATCCCATTGCTTGATATGCGGTTCCACTCCATTCGTCGAATGTCATCTCTGCACCAATTCCATCAATAGTCAAATTGTGACATCCCATACAATATTCTGATTCACGATACAGGGGATTAAACTCTGATTGATGATACGAAGAAGCAATTGGATCTTCAATAGGTCCATACTTGATATGATTAACAGTATCAGTATGAAAAAAATATTCTATCGCATCAAGAGTCCCTTCATTCGAATTGACATTAGTTGTTGGTGAAGCATATGTAACAGCATGGCAGGAACTGCATGTAATGCCTTCCCTGATTTGTGAGGATAATTCACTTGAAGATTCAAAAGTTAATGAAGCTGGATCAGGAATCGCATTTGTTAAAAAAGCAATCGGGGAGTGACACATAATACAAAATTGACCAAGATCTAAATTCTCATTTTCTTGAAAATGTGTTTGCTCTTTTGAATGGAGAGAAAACCATACCGGATCTTTTAAGGCATATGCATGCATTGAACCAGACCACTCATTATAGTGGTTTGGATGACATTGTTTACAGGTTTCAGCTGATTCAAAATCAGTAATTTTGAATGATTCCTGAATTGGTGGAGGGTCGGGTAAATTAATAAAATGTTCATCATTTCCATTATCACAGGAAATAAAAATTATAAATACACTATATAATGTTCGATTTAATAATTTAATCACAATTTGAACATGTACCCTGCATCACGGCCAATCCTGTTGCAATCACATCTGTTCCTAAATTGAAGTTATTTATCACCGTATTTGTCGATGTGTCAATAACATGTAGATAACTCGCACCTCCACCCATCATGGCACTGCTGGTAACAAATACTCTTGAACCATCGGATGAAATTCCAATTCCATGAGGCATGTTCATTGTGTCATCCAGAATATAAGTTATTTCATCGGAGTTAAGATCAACAACGGACACCGTATTTCCCATTCTATTAGCGCTATACAAAATACTTTGCACAGGATCAATAACAATGTGCCAGGGCTGCCTACCAGTCATGTCGAGTTCAAACACATTTGAAAGAGCGCCGTCTACCGTTGAAAAAGAACGAATCTCATTGATCATCATGTCTGAACAGCTAATGAATAACTC
>DTUJ01000158.1 GCA_012964235.1 Fidelibacterota bacterium | reverse complement strand
TATCAGATTCGTGCCAGTGATTATGTGCAGACCAAGAAGATGGTACTGTTGAAATAAAAGAAACCACCTACAAAAAATAACACAACTCCGAATTATTTGTTAAATAACCCGCCGTCAATCTACATTCGTTCCGGGGTTTGGATTCCCAGAATCCTCAACCCGTTTGCCAGGACTGTCTGCACAGCGGAAATGAGGGCAAGCCTGGATTGGGAGAGACTTTTGTCATCAGTAATAACACGACAAACCGCATAAAACTTGTGAAAATGGGCCGCCAGTGATTGTAAATAATTTGCTATTCCCTGGGGTTCCAAAGTTTCCAAGGCAGTGTCCATCACAATTGGAAAAAGGTCCAATTGCTTTAATAAGTCCACTTCTGAGCTGTGGACCAATAGAGCAGGATCGAAAGATGTGTTCAGGGTATATCCAAGGCTTTCACCATGCTTTATGATGTTTGCAATCCGGGCATGGGCATATTGTAAATAATAAACAGGATTTTGATCCGATTGGTCTTTGGCCGTATCCATGTCAAAGTTAAGGTGGCTGTTCATCCCTCTCATGACAAAAAAATACCGCACCACGTCTGGTCCTGTTTCATTAATCAGGTTCTCAAGTGTGATGAACTGTCCTTCTCTGGTGGACATTTTTACTGTTTTCCCGGCCTCTACCAATGTGACGAATTGATGAATGAGAACCTTGATTTTACTGGTGTCATAATGAAGTGCATCAAGGCAGGAAAGGACATCCGGATAGGTATCCACGTGGTCAGCTCCGAAGACATCCACAATAAGATCAAACCCTCGATTTACTTTGTCCTGGTGGTAGGCCATATCCGGAAGCCGGTAGGTTGGCTCACCGGTGCTTTTGATGAGAACCCGGTCCTGGCTCTTGCCAATGGAAGACGCTTTGAACCAGGTGGCTCCTTCTGATTCGTATATCAAATCCGTTTGCTTAAGGGACTGTAAGAGTTCATCAATGGCTTTGTTTTCGTAATACATTTTTTCATTTGTAAAGCGGTCATGCTTCACACCGATTTTCTCCAGAGAAGATTTTATATTATTAAAGATGTGTTCTTCCGCTTCCTTTTGAAAAATAATGTCATCGGCATGAAGTTTATCTCCGTGTTTTTGTCTAATTATCTGCACGATGTCTCTAATGTATTCTCCTTTGTATCCGCCTTCAGGCAAAGGGATATCCTTCCCCAGTTCCTGAAAATATCGAGCTTCCACTGATTGTCTCAAGAGCCTCATTTGCCTCCCGGCATTATTATAATAATATTCCCGGGTTACATCATATCCGTGCCATTCTAGGATACTTGCCACTGCATCACCTAAAACCGCCTGGCGTCCATGCCCCACGGTGAGAGGTCCGGTTGGATTTGCACTTACAAACTCGACATTTGCTGTTTTCCCCTTTCCCTCTGTTTCTTTCCCATAATGTTGCCCCTCCTTTAGGATCAACTCCGGCAGGCCCTGGTAATAGCTCTTGCTGATTTGGAAGTTGATAAAACCCGGATCTGATACAGAAATTTCCTGAATGAGATCAGGATCAAGTTTTAGGTAAGTTTTTATTTTTTTGGCGATGTCAATAGGTTGCTCTCCGATTTTTTTTGACAGGTTAAAAGCAAGATTTGTTGAGAGATCTCCAAAACGCGGGTTTTTTGTTGGTGCAATATGGATAGGTTCCTCCTGAATGTTCAGGTGGCGCAAGACGTCAAGTAAGGATTGAATCAGATATTTTTTTATCATCATCAACAATCTCATAGAAAGGGGCATCTGCCCATAATTTGTCCAGATTGTAATAGTTTCTTTCGTTTGTTTTAAAAATATGGGCTATTACGTCTACATAATCCAGAAGAATCCACCGCTGGTTTTCATATCCTTCAAGGCGCCAGGGTTTATGAGGTGTTCCTCTCCTGATCGCATCTGCAATGGATTTTACTTGGATTTCTGTGTTCGCTGAACAAATCAAAAAAAAGTCTGTTATACTGGTTAGTTCCCTTACATCAATGGAAATAACTTTTTCAGCCTTTTTAGATAATGCCAGTTTTCCGATAAGGCTGGTGAGTTGATCGGATTGATCTTGTGACAATATTAAAACTGGGTACTTAAAAAATCAGAAATAGGTTCAATTGAAGAATAGTCTTTTCCTACGATTAAGGTAATATCCGCATCAATTGTTTCATCAGGCTGGATCAATACCCGGGATTTATCTTCAATATCAAAGCCTAGGGAGGAGGTGACCAATTTCAGTGCTTCGTAATTTTCATTTCGCGATATAAGCAGAGTGTGAGTGTAGCCGAAATGATCGGCGTCCTCTGATCGTACAACATCAAATTGGTTGGAACGAAGAAATTCAGAAATTTCTCCAGCTAATCCGTTCTTTCCACATCCGTTGAGTACTTCGATCTCGATTTCCAGAATAGGGTTTTGTTCATATAAATCTTTAGCCAGTTCTGGCTGATCTGGAAAGGAGGGGAATGTCACTTCTAAAGTGTTCATTGATACACCGGTTTGTGTGTATTTCTTTGAAAACGAATAGATAAACACAATCAATAGCAGGGAAAGAATTCCAATAATGGAATTCATCAGCGTATTTTTGATTTTGTGTTTTCCTGTTGTGCTTTTCCGGGTTTTTGATATGGCGAAACGTGAGGGTTTCTGCCTCGATTTTTTTGTCATAGCGCTACCTGTTGTATATCGGGTTGAGGGTTAGTGGTTGGTGTCTTCGGTATGTGGGACTTGTTTGGAAACTAATTTGGAAAAGAGAATTCTCAGTAAATTTATAATTAATACTTGCGCCGTAATATATGTTATTGTCCAATCCGGATTGCTGCTGTGTCATCCCGGATTGCAAAAGAGTAAAATTCAGATGTAAACGTAGATTGTCTGTTAATAGATAATTCATTTGATTGGAATAACTCCCGACGCTAAACGACTGATTCCCAAAACTGACCATATTCAGGGAGAATCCATGGTGGATATTGAAACGGTCTGGTGATAAGAATGAATGGTAATTTTCTTTCGGGGAATGCATGGTAGCAGGAAGGTTAAGTTCAGAAATTTCCTTTTTAAATTGACCCGCTGCAAATGAGATGAGAAAGGTAAGAATAAGGATTTTATACGATTTTGTCTGCATTGTATATTTTGAAATTACAATTAATTTTTGAAACTTACTTCTTTGTATTTAGTCCTGAGATTTTGATTGAGTTTTTATTTGTTCCGGACACCTTTTGATTTATTACTATGTGATAATTTTAGGTGTATCCATCATGAAATATTCACCCTGTTCATTATTACTGTCAACTGTTTTTCGGTAATGAAATTGATAAATTCTAGAGAAAAATTTCTTTTAGATGATCTATCCGTCAATAACTCCACCTCCCAGACACACTTCCCCATCATAAAATACAATTGATTGTCCTGGTGCAACAGCAAACTGAGGTTTTTCAAAATGTACAAAAACGGAATTTTGATTTTCGGTATTCAGTGTGCAGCTTTGATCATCCTGTCGGTATCGGATTTTTGCTGTAACAGTTTCCGGAAGATTTGATGAATCAGAATGGATCCAATGCAAGTCCACAGCTTTCAAAGTGGTGCTGTAAAGTGATGGGTGATCATGACCCTGGGCAATGATCAGTTGGTTCTTTTCATGATCTTTTTCCACTACATACCAGGGAGCTTCCTTATCACCGAATCCGCCCCCAACCCCAATTCCTTTTCGCTGTCCGATTGTATAATACATTAATCCATCGTGAATCCCAACGTTGTTGCCATCAATAGTGAATATATCACCTGGTTCCGGAGGGATGTACTTTTTCAAAAACTGTGTAAAATTCCGTTCTCCGATGAAACAGATACCCGTGCTGTCTTTTTTTTCATGGGTTATCAGGTTGGCCTTTCTAGCCAAGCGGCGGACTTCTTTTTTTTTCATGTTTCCAAGTGGGAAAAGGCTCTTTGCAAGTTCCTTTTGTCCCAAAAGATATAGGAAGTAACTTTGGTCTTTAGCGCTGTCTGTTCCTTTCAGGAGATGATAAACATTTTTTCTTTTTTCTATTCTTGCATAATGCCCGGTCACGATGTGATCTGCTCCAAGTTCTAATGCGTAATCTAGAAATACTTTGAATTTAATTTCCTTATTACAAAGAATATCGGGGTTTGGTGTTTTTCCTGAACGGTAACTTTTCAGAAAATGAGCAAATACCAGTTCTTGGTACTGTGCTGAAAAATTTACACTGTGCAGTGGAAGATTCAAAGTGTTACAAACCTGCAGGGCATCTTTATAGTCTATTGCTGCAGGGCAGGTTTCATCTTCATCCCAGTTTTTCATGAATAGGCATTCTATTTCAAACCCATTTTCTTTTAAGAGCAGCGCAGCAACAGAACTGTCCACACCGCCACTCATTCCTACGATTACTTTTTCTGCCATCAGCGTTTATTATGATGCTGTTTTAGGATTTCGCTGATTTTCTCAGTGAGCAAATGAACATCTTCTTTGGAGTTGTCCCTTCCAAAGCTGATTCTTAACGTTCGGATATTGTGATCATTGCTCATATTCATAGCTCGCAATACATGAGACGTGTTGACTGACCCGGAAGAACAGGCGGATCCACTTGAAACCGCAATTCCCTGCAGATCTAGTTTGATAATCAAAATATTACTGGTTACAGCAGGAAACGTTGCACTGATCACTCCCGGAAGAGAATGTTCAGGATGACCGTTATAAATTATTTCTGGGTAGGCATCCGTCATTTCCAGCTTGAATTGATCAGCAAGTTGTTCCAAATGTGTTTTTCTTTTTGCTATATTTTTATTCCCCAGCTCAGAGGCTAGACCTAACCCGGCAATACAAGAGGTGTTTTCAGTCCCAGCACGGAGATTCCTTTCCTGTCCTCCCCCAATTACAAGGGATTTCGGGTTTGTACCTTTTTTCAAATAAAGAACACCAACACCCTTTGGCCCGTAAAACTTATGAGCAGAGAAAGATACCATAGTTATTTTCTGGTCTGAAATATTGATCGGGATTTTTCCTAGAATCTGAACTGCATCAGAATGAAATGGAATCCCATTTTTCTCAGCGACACTACCAATGCGTTCAATGGGCTGAACTGTACCGACTTCATTATTGGCAAACATGATGGAGATCAGTCCTGTATTTTTAGTAATTGCATTTTGAATGTCCTCAGGGTTTACCCTGCAGGCATGATCAACAGGGATTATTGTAAATGTTACACCAAATTCTTTCAGCTGTTTTAGTACGTTCAGCACAGATGGATGTTCAATTGCTGAAGTGATGACATGTTTTTTTTGTTGGTGGAGAAGGTTCCAAAGGACAAGGTTGTTTGCTTCTGTTCCGCCCCCGGTAAAAATTATTTCGGATGAGAGACATCCAATTGCTTGAGCCATTTGTTTTCTGGCAATTTCAATGACCAGGCGTGATTTCTGTCCGAACTGATGTGCGCTGGAAGGATTTCCAAAGTGGTTTAACTCTGTATCCTGCATTAATTTCAGGACAGCAGGATGGATAGGTGTAGAAGCACTATGGTCGAAATACAGCATATGTTCTTTTTTTTGCTCTTCCGAAATTATAGAGGCAGGTATTGAAAAACCTAAAGGTCGTTACGAATTGCGGCGTAACGGACAGTTTTCATCAAATTCTCATAAAATGGAGGCTTTCGTTTTTCGAGATCCTTAATTGTAGCAGTATGATCATATGTATATCTGATAACGTCCCATTCAAAAGTATCTCCAACAGTAAGAAAGGCGACTGCTCCGCGGGTATCTCCATCGAAAGAGAGCCCTGTGGCTCCTTGACAGAGTATCGTCAAATCATCTTGTTTTTCAAATCGTGGTGTATGGATGTGTCCATGAACAAAAATGAAATTTTTGATATTGGGTCTGGCTGCTTTCACATGCCTTTTCCAATTTAAAGCCTCCTTGAGTGTGGGAGGCATATCATCTCTTTGATACCATGCATGAGTAAATTCAATGATGGTGTTTTTAACCTGAACTCTGTGAGCAACATGCATTTTTTTTAAAAAAGTATTACCGGTTGCTCCAATTTGTTTTGCTGACCATTCTATATTTGCAACAATATCTTGGCAAAGCGGATCATCTGGATCCATTCCTTCAAGGCAAGGATGTGTTACTGTCCAAAGCCGCTCAATAATATACCGGTCATGATTACCTCGAATAAAAACACAGTTTTTTATAGATTGTAGTGCTTTCAGAGTTTCTTTTGGTGCAGGACCTAAGGGAAAACAATCCCCGAGACAAATTACCTGATCTATATTTTTCCGCTCACGGATAATTGACAAAGCTTTTTGTAATGAGACAATGTTAGAATGAATATCCGTGATGATGGCAAATGTCATTCTGGTCATGGGATTTAAATATAATGTAAATATTCTCCAGATAGCAAGATACAAATGATAATACTTTTCTTGGTGAGTATCAAATAACACGTTTAAAATGCAATATTCATTATGACTGAAACTATATTGATTATAGGGTCGATTGCTCTTGACACAATTGAAAACAACAGAGGGAAAAGAGAAGATCTCATAGGAGGGTCTACTACCTATGCAACAGTTGCTGCAGGGCGGTCGGTTCCCGTGAATGTTGTGGGCGTGATTGGAAATGATTTTCCTGATGAAGGATTGAAGATCTATCAACGCTATGCCAACAGTCTTGTAGATTTAGAATGCAAAGAGGGCAATACATTTCGGTGGGGAGGCCGATATGGGGAAAACATGGATAGCCGGGAGACACTTTTTACGGACTTGGGAGTATTCTCAGATTTCTCACCCAGGTTGTCTACGGTGAATAAAAATGTTTCAAACGTGTTTCTTGCCAATATTCATCCTTCTCTCCAATTATCTGTAATAAACCAAATGGCAGGTAAGCCTCTCATTGTTACTGATACAATGAATTTATGGATTGAAACAACCAAAAATAAACTTCTTAAGGTTCTTAAAAAGTCAGATATTCTCCTTATAAATGAAAGTGAAGCAGAATTAATATCCGGCACGAATAATATTGATCGTTCTGCTGTACAATTGCAGGGTTTAGGTCCCAGTACAGTTGTGATCAAAAAGGGAAGTTCAGGTGCGGTTCTTTTTCATGGTGAGGAAAAAGTTTCAATTGGTGCATATCCCGTGAAAGACGTTATTGACACAACCGGGGCAGGAGATACATTTGGAGGCGGATTTGTTTCAGCGCTAGCATCAGGCGGTACCTTTCGTGATGCTCTCATCAAAGGTTCGGCTTTGGCATCCATTTGTGTGGAAGGTTTTGGTGTAGAATCCCTGCTGGAGGTAAACTTAGAAGAAATTAAAAAGCGTGAAAAATTTCTTTATTCTGTTTTTTGTTCTTGATAAAAACAGGGCAAAAAATCTAATTTTTCATCTTAGTTAATTACATTTTATCATAAGAAAAAAGGAATAAATACAATGAGAAAATTGACATTTCTTACAATTACCTTCATAACATTCTTCATTCTAGGATGTACCAGTGAAGAACTCACATCCGCAAGATTGTATATCCAGCAGAAAAACTGGGTGAAAGCAGAAGAATTCCTCATCAAGGCATTAAAAGTTGAACCGGAGAATCCGGAAATTCCTTATCTGCTTGGACGGCATATTTATTCCCAACGGGAAGACTGGGATAAAATGAATGAAATGTTTGACCGAGCTTTAAGCATTGATCCGGAGAAGGTCATCTTGCTGGGCGGAACTGTACGGGAATATGTTGAACAAACTCGATACCAACACTGGAGCAAAATATTCAATAAGGGGGTCGCCAGTGTTAAAAAATATTATGAGCAAGGGCACAAGGATGGACAGATAACACTGAAGGAATCTATCGATCTTTTTGAAACTTCTGTACAAATATATCCAGGTGAAATCCAGAATTATCCCATTCTATCAAGGTGTTATTTTGAAATGGGAGATTCAGTAAGATCCATTGCCACTGTAAAAAAAGGAGCTGAAATAAGCCCTGATAATTTCAATATTAATCTGAATGCAGGCCAAATTTTAAATAACACGAATGATAAACAGGGCGCCCTGCCTTTTTTGAAACATGCAGTTGAACTAGAACCTCACAACAGTGACGCAATACAGCTCCTTGCACAGGTGTACTATGATCTAGGGAAACAACAGAATGCTATTAAAACGTACAAAATTGCAATTGATGAAGAAGAGGATAAAAAGGTAAAAGCAGATTTGTACTTTAATTTAGGTGTGATTTATAATCAAATGAGCGAATTTGATGCAGCAGAAATGGCTTTTGATGAAGCCTACTATTTAAACGATCAGGATTTTGAAGCAGTATTGGGCATGGCGCACGCATTTGAAGGTCTGGGAGATAAATATAAAAATGGAACAGACGGTTTTGAAAAGGATTTGACTAAAGCAGCAAGATGGTATAGAAAGGCAGGAAGAAAAATTAAGGATGCCATGACCATTGATTATGAGAATGAAGAAAAATATACCAGACAGCTAGAGTTAATCCAATATAAGAGAAATATTGTAGAAGGGGAACAGGAATAGAAAAAAAGGTTGCGATCTTTGATAAAATATTTTTAGTGGAGGCGGGGAGAGTTGAACTCCCGTCCGAAATAAAACCCTAAGAAACATCTACATGTTTAGTTTGCTGGATTAATCTCATTCCCATAGCTGCCAGAAACCCCAGGCTATGGGAACCAGTCCAGTTGAATCTCATCCGGACAGTTTGGACACCTGCCCGAACCAGCCCATGTAAATGACGCCCTTGAATAAAACCATAGGCGTATTCTATTCAGGACGACTTACGTCAATTAAGCGTAAGCTACATTGCCATAATTGGCACTTATTAAGTGTCCAGGTGATTTACGAGATGCCTGGGCCTCGACATGCAGTTTAATAGCGTTTTTATCCCGTCGAAACCGGTCGCCCCCATTGTCAAAAAGCAAACAAAATAGACAATTATTTTAAAGATAGAAAGACCCCGAACGCCAACCCGGAGCCTTTATATCTTCCATAGCAATTAAATGCTATTTTTTCACTTGCCAATCTTCTAGCTTCGAATTCTTTTATTAAGTAAAATTCTTGTTCTAAAAGTATGGTAAAGATACGTTCCAAATAATTTGTAGTGCAATATTAAAAACGTAGAAATCGTATTATTTTTTACTTTTGTATAGTTTTCAAAGAAATTACCTGTGAAATTTGTTTGGGGTTCTTTTATTGGAAAACTAATTTCTTTCCTGCCTGACCACCGAAATTGCGCCCGTAGCTCAATTGGTAGAGCAGTGGCCTCTTAAGCCATTGGTTGAAGGTTCGAGTCCTTCCGGGCGTACTCGATGATAACCCCTGTTTTCTGACGAGAACTCAGGGGTTTTTATTTCATTATTTTGAATATTTTGAATGACAGAAAATGACAGAAATAGCCTGTTTTTACCATAACCACCTGTCATATACCTGTTATCATTTTAACAAATCGGGATAATAATTTTAAAAATTAGATAAAAAAAGCACCCATAAAAGAGTGCTTTTCTAATTCGGTTTTAAGCAGTTCTTTATATGATACCATCCAAACCATTTACAGAGTCCCTTAAATTGTCTTGCAAGAGATCCACATAATACTTCTCTGTGGTCTTCACTGATGTATGTCCTAGTAATCGTGACACTGTAAAGAGATCTGCCATCCTGTTTTGAAGTAATAAGCTGCCAAACGTTTTTCTCAACGAATGAAGATTTGCGCCTTCAATCTCGACCTGTCGGTAGTACTTCGCAATCTTATGACTCACAAAATCTCTATTGAATTTGAAAGGTTGATCACACCCCGACTCATGTCTCCTCTGCAGAATTTCCAGCAGAGTTTTATTCATTGGGATGTACCGCTTACGATCACCCTTACCGTGAAGCAGAATTTTCTTTCCTTCAAAATCAACATTGTCCCATATAAAATGTGGGGGGAGTAATTCAATGCGTCTGGCACCAGTATTAAGATAAGCGTTGAGCAAATCCAAAAAGTCATAATTACCATCTTG
>DTUJ01000157.1 GCA_012964235.1 Fidelibacterota bacterium | reverse complement strand
AAGAGAAAGGATTTGATTTTTCCGGTACAAAAGGGTGGGATAAAAGACATGGATATCGTTCAATATCGTTTTTAACGGTGCCAATGAAAAACCATGAAGATAATATTATTGGTGTTCTTCAGTTATTGAATTCTAAAAATCCAAAGACAGGTGAAATCGTTTCATTTTCTACCTCGATAAAAATGATTGAAAGTCTTGCCAGTCAAGCTGCTATTGCAATCACAAACAAAAATTTAATTAGAGAATTAGAGGTTCTTTTTGAATCGTTCATTAAACTAATTGCAACCGCTATCGATAAAAAATCTGCGTACACCGGGGGACATTGCAGTCGTGTACCGGAGATTACAATGATGCTCGCAGATGCTGTTGGAAAGATTAAAAGCGGGAAATATAAGGATTTTGACATGACTCCGGATGAACGAAATGAATTATATATTGCAGCCTGGCTTCATGATTGCGGTAAAGTAGCTACCCCTACTCATATCGTAGATAAAGGAACAAAACTAGAGAAAATTTTTGACCGAATTGATATTATCAAGAATAAATTTGAGGTTCTCCGTCGTGACAAAGAAATTGAATTTTTAAAAAAAACATATAAGTTGAAAAATAGTGATAAAACCGCTTTAAAAAAACTCAAGGGTGAATATAAAAGACAAATGGAACAATTAGATGAAGATGAAGCATTCCTTGAGCAATGCAATATTGGTGGTGAATTTATGCTCGAAGAATTGCAGGAACGGGTAATACGAATTTCAAAATATCCCTTTAAAGAAAAAGGCAAGAAAAAACCCTTTTTATCAAAAGATGAAGTACGCAACTTAAACATATCCAAGGGGACACTGCTTCCCGAAGAACGTGAAATAATTAACAGTCATATCTCCATTACTATTGAAATGTTGGAACAGTTACCATATCCCAAACATTTAAAAAATATTCCTGAGTTCGCTGGTGGACATCACGAAAAATTAGATGGTACGGGATATCCACGGGGCTTAACTGAAAACCAAATGTCTCCACAGGCTAAAATGATCGCAATCGCTGATATTTACGAAGCATTAACCGCTGCTGACCGACCTTATAAGGATGGAAAAAAACTTTCAGAAGCAATGCGGATTATGGGTTTTATGAATAAAGATCGCCATATTGATAAAGATTTATTTAAAATTTTTGTGAAGGAAGGAATCTATAAAAAGTATGCGAAAAAATTTCTAAAACCAAATCAAATTGACAAAGTTGATGAAACAGTAATATTATAATGATAAAAAAATCCAATTAGTGACCCTTAAAATATCACCAGGAAAAATCTGCTGAGGATAATTGTTAACATATGACTCTTGAAATTGCCATAGTTCTGGGTGTAATTACCCTAATGTTTATCCTGTTTGTAGGGGAGCTGTTTCCGCTGGATGTAACGGCATTGTCAATATTAGCAGTTGTATTGGTATTGGGCTATATCTCACCGGAAGAAGCCATAAGCGGATTTGCAAATCCAGCCGTGATCACCATTGCATTGTTATTTGTATTAAGCCATGCCCTACAAAAATCAGGAATATTGGAATATATGGTAATTCGTCTGAATAAACTCACTGAACGGTCTCGATTCCTTGGTTTGTTTGTTTTTTTGATATCGGTTGCCTTGGCTTCAGCCTTTGTTAATAATACGGCTATCGTAGCTATCTTTATTCCATTGACAATTCGTCTTGCTCAAAAGTATAATTTAAGTCCATCTAAATTGCTTATGCCGTTGAGTTATATCGCCATCATTGGAGGTACACTTACTTTAGTAGGTACATCCACAAATCTCCTGGTGAATTCAATTTATGTCAATACCATACCTTCATCGCCACCCTTGGGAATGTTTGAGTTCGCAAAATTCGGATTGGTTATGCTCGTTATTGGTGTGGCCTATTTATTAATAGCCGTTCCATTTTTAATACCATCCAGAACTGTAACGTCCAGTTTAACCAAAAGCTATCACATGGGTGGTTATTTGACTGAATTAAAAGTGAGTGAAGAATCCCCACTTGTTGGGCGTACTTGCAAGGAAAGAGCCGTAAATAAGAATTACGATATCACGGTTTTAGATATATTAAGAGATGGTAAACTAATCAGTAAAAATATTCGGGATACAATTATTTATCCAGAAGATATCTTATTTGTCCGGGGTTCTCTTGAAAACTTTTTACGCATGAAGGAAGTAGAAAAAGTCACAATGCTGACGGATGAAAAATTGACCCAGGATGAATTAATCCATGATGATAATACTCTGGTAGAATGTCTGATAACGAATCGGACAGATTTGGTAGGTAAAAGTTTAATGGAAATCAATTTCCGCCGCCGTTTTGGTAGTTTCATTTTAGCAATCAGGCGGGAAGGAGAGATTCTCAGAAAGAAAATTGCCCATGTTGTTCTTCAAGCATTTGATACACTTCTCATCTATGGACCAATTGAAAAAATTAAAGAGCTTTCTGATTCTGGTGATTTCATTGTTCTGGGTGAAATTGAAGCAACACTGCAAAAACATAAATATTGGTGGGTAAGCGTCGCAGTGATATTGGGCACAGTTATCCTAGCTGCACTAGGGATTGTTCCTATTTTGAAAGGAGCTTTGATCGGAGCCATATTTCTTTTAGTCATCAGAGTTATCACAGCGAATGAAGCTTATCAGAGTATTAATTGGCAGGTAATCGTGTTGATCGCTGCATTAATTCCTTTGGGAATTGTCATTCAAAAAAGCGGAACTGCTTTTTGGATTGGAACAGTATTAAATGATATTGCAAATGCATTTAATCCACTCATCCGTCCAACGATTATGCTGTCTTTAATATACCTGGTTACAATAATTCTGACGGAAACGACATCCAACGCCGCCACAGCTATTATTATGACACCTATAGCCATTTCTGCTGCTCAGCAGATGGGATTAGACCCCCGGACATTCGTGTTTGCAGTATGTTTTGCAGCTTCTGCATCATTTATTACACCCATCGGTTACCAGACAAATTTGATGGTTTATAGTCCCGGCGGGTATAAGTTTACTGATTATGTGCGCGTGGGATTGCCCCTGGCAATTGTATTATGGTGCATGGCAACCTGGTTAATTCCAATCCTCTGGCCCTTTGCTTCAATTAATGTATAGCCATTTCTGATCTTTTTCATCTAAAGAGAAAAAGAAAGGAATTAACATGAACGATTTCGTAATAACATACACAGATGAAAATTGGCAGGAAACCGTTGAAAATCAAATTGGATTGACCTTGATTTATATCTGGCTACCTAGAGTATGGCACATGTAGAACCATCGGTCCCGTAATCGATGAATTGGCTCAAGAGTTTTCAAGGGTAAAGTCACCATTGACAAACTGAATGCGGATGCAACACACCTTCCTGTTTTTCATGAGCTTCCTTCTGTCGCAGGAAATAAGCATTAATTTCTAGACTATTTAATCTAACTTTGGTGTTACCTATGGCTGAATCCAGACTAGAAGAATATTTATCCAACCCTGCAAAGGGTTTATGGAAATTAGCTATTCCGGTCATGGCTGGGATGAGCATTCAAACAATTTATTCTATCGTTGATATGGTATTTATCGGCCGGTTGAGTGGCAATGCCATTGCAGCTGTGGCTTTTAACATGCCCTTATTCTTTTTTGTTCTGGGGTTGACATTTGGACTGGGTGCCGGCGTTACTGCTTCCATAGCCCGATTCATTGGTGCAAAAGATAAAATCAGCGCTGATAACAGCGCAGAACATGCAGTGGTTCTGGGTTTAGGTATCAGCGTTGTATTAACAACTGTCGGGTTGGTTTACGGCAAACAAATTTTAGTCAGTATTGGTGCAACCGCTGATGTGGCTAACTTAAGCTGGTCTTATCTCAGAGTTATTTGTATTGGATTACCCTTTATGGTGCTGTCTGCGTTTTTTCGTTCCATCCTGGCTGGGGAAGGGGATACCAAATTTCCAATGACAGTAGCCGCGTTAGGGACTGTACTGAATATTATACTGGACCCAATTTTTATTTTTACACTTGGGTTTGGTATCCCTGGGGCAGCATGGGCAACTGTTATTAGCCAGATAATCGTTTTTATTATTTTTGTTTATATGTTGTTCGTCAAAGAGCATTCCTATATTACCTTTCGTTTAAAGGATTTCAAACCATCTTCTTTTATTATGAAAGATATTATTAAAGTTGGCCTTCCTGCTTCCATGTCCATGGTGATCATGTCTATCGGACAGTTAATTTTTAATAGGATTCTCGTTTATTTTTCCACTGATTCGGTGGCTGCCTACCAGGTTGGCGGACGAATTGATATGGTCATTTTTCTACCTATTATGTCCATAGCATTCGCATTAACAACTTTGGTGGGCATGTTTCATGGTGCGCAGAAATTGGACAAAGTAAAATATATTATTAAATACGGATTAACCAGGTCATTCATGATCACGGTGGTTATTTCTATTATTGTATATGCTTGTGCACCACAATTAATCATGGGTTTTACTAAGGATATTTATATCCAAAATACAGCGGTCAAATATTTAAGGCTTATGTCCATCGTTTATCCATTGGTTGCGACTGCCATGCCTTGTGGTCGTATTCTCCAGGGCCTTGGTCTTGGAATGCCTTTGTTAATCATTACGTCCATTCGTGTATTGCTAGTATCGTCTCCATTGGCAGCATTTTTTATTTTTATTCAAGGTCGACCTCTGGAATGGATCTGGTATTCCATGATGATCTCAACGGTTGTTTCATCCATAGTAGCGTTGACCTGGGTTTACTGGACAGTCAGGAAATTTCCATTAATAAAAACTCAAGCGTAACTATAAAAAACTGTCAATAAATCCGATAAACAATGCTATGAGAATCCCTTTTCCAATTATGTTTTAACTATATTTTTATAACCAGCTAAATGAATAAAATGTTTTTATTATTATGTATTGTTCTCAATAAAAACCAAATCAAATTTTGGAGAATTTTAAAAAAACCACTTTAAACCAATATTTCTATTTGTCTGTTAATTTACTTGTAGATAAATTTGGGCTGCCAACCCAACAATTTATAACATAATTTCTTGCTTTACGGTATTTTTTCACTTGCCGATTTCGTCCACTGAATGAAAAATTAGTACAGAAAAACGGAAATGGCTGAAGCAATAGAACTAGATTTTACCTCTACAAAAGTTAGATCCAAAGCACCAGATCCAAAAGTTCCGGAAGCTCTCCTCAACGTCAAGATAGATTCAGAACCATTGATTAAGTCAGATGGTGAATTACCCACTGAATTTCAAATAAACAATTATTATGGAAAAGATACCCTCGGTATGGATGTCTTGAAGAATAAGTATTTAGCCCCCTGGGAACAACATCCCTGGGAATTATGGACCCGTCAGGCAAAAAGCATTTCCTCCGTTGAGAAAACGAAACAGCTTAAAGATAAATGGGAGAAAAATTTCTTTTCTATACTTGAAGATTTCAGGTTTGTCCCGGGTGGTCGTATTATGCATGGAGCAGGCCGTGAGGACATTACAACAACATTAAATAATTGTTATGTTGTTGCTATTAAGGACGATTCCATAAATGCAATCTATGCCGCTATTAACGACGAAGCTCTTACCTATAAATATGGTGGTGGGTGTGGCCATGATCTCTCACTTTTGAGACCTGCAGGCGATGCGATCCATGGAACGGGAGGGGAATCATGCGGGCCAACGGGATTCATGAACCTGTTCAGCGAGAATACAAATACAATTGCTCAGCATGGAAGACGGGGTGCCAATATGCAAACGCTCCGGGTAGATCATCCTGATATCGAAAAATTTATCGCCATCAAAACAGGTGATATAAATATGGTTAAATACTCCAATATTTCTGTTCTGTTAACACATAAATTTTTACAAGCAGTAGAACAGAATGACGATTTTGAACTCATGTGGAAGAATACGGCATACAAAACTGTTAAAGCGCGAGATTTATGGAATAAGATAATCCATTATGCACATAGCAGTGCGGAGCCGGGTCTTCTCTTTTGGGACACAATGAAAGATTATCACAATGCAGAATATTGTAGTCCTTTAGTATCAACAAATCCATGCGCTGAACAACCATTACCAGAGGGCGGGTGCTGTAATCTGGGCGCAATCAATCTAGAAAGGTTCGTAGATAATAATAAAAATTTCACCATTGATAAGTTTAAAGAAACTGTCTCCATGGGATTTCGCTTTCTAGACAATGTTGTTGATTACAACATGAAAAGGCATGCCTTGGCATCACAAAAAGCTAATGCTAAGAATGATCGTAGAGTTGGACTCGGAATTCTTGGGCTGGCTGATATGTTGGTAAAAATGAATATTAAGTACGATAGTGAGGATGCGCTTCAGACCGTGGACCAGATTATGCAAATTTTTCGAGATACTTCCTATGAAACCAGTATAGAATTGGCGAAAGAAAAGGGTATATTTCCGAATTTTGACTGGTCTGGGCATAGTAAAAGTAAATTTATTAAAAATCTACCAAAGAACCTTCGGGACCAAATTCAAAAACACGGTATCCGAAATAGCACTCTCACAACTGTAGCTCCAACCGGAAGCGGGGCCATTGTTGCCAGAGTTTCCTCCGGGATCGAACCGATTTTTGATACATCTTACAGACGGAGAGTAAAGAAAAATAAAGGCAATGGTAAACTGTTTAAAGAATATAAAGTATATCACCCCATCATTGAAAAACTCTTTGGAAATGATGAGAACCTCCCTGACTATGTTATCACTGCTCATAATATTGATCCCTATTTTCGCGTAAAAATGCAAGGGGTCATCCAAAAGTATATTGACAGTTCTATCTCTTCAACCGTAAATCTACCTGGAGACGTTTCAGTTGAAACCGTTGCAGATATTTATATGACTGCTTATAAAGCAGGATTAAAGGGTATTACTGTTTACCGGGAGGGTGCACGTGAAGGCGTACTCATCACAGATGCAAAAACGAATGAAGAAAAAGAAATACAAGAATCAACCACGAATAAATCAGCCGAAAAAATCCGTGTGAGAGCTGAACCTCGATTCAGGCCTAATACAACCTTAGGAAGAACCCGGAGAATTCGTACAGGGGAAGGAACATTATACATTACTGTCAATGAAGATGAACATGGCCTTTGTGAAGTATTTACTGCTATTGGTAAAGCCGGTGGAAATGCAGCTGCACAATCTGAGGCAATTAGCCGACTTATTTCTCTAGCTTTACGATCAGGAATCAATCCTGAATCTATTGTGAAGCAATTAAAAGGAATTAGTGGCCCAAACCCGACATGGGAAGATGGACGACTTATACTTTCTACTCCTGATGCTATTGGGAAAGCATTGGATGACTATCTGAAAAACCACACACAGAAAAAATCAAAAGATGAACCAAAATTTACACATTTTACCATTGCCAATGAAGCTGAAACACATGGTAAGAATATACAAGACTATACAGTAAAAAATATTTCTTCATGTCCCGACTGTGGTGGCCCCGTTCAGTTTCAATCAGGGTGCGTAACTTGTACGGGCTGTGGATTTTCTAAATGTGATTAAATACTTTATATATTTAATTTTAAATTAACCCTTCTAAAGGAGTCGCCCGCGAAGGGGAAAGAACTATACTTTCATGATTTCTTTTTCTTTTTGTTCCTGTACTGTTTTCAATTCATTGATATGCCTGTCCGTCATTGTCTGAATATCATTTTCCGCTCGTCTGATTTCATCTTCTGATATATGCTCCCCAGTTTGGAGATCCTTCAGTTGGTGGTTTGCATCCTTTCGAACATTCCGAACAGAAACTCTTCCCTCTTCCACTAAATCATGAACATATCTGATAAGTTCCTTTCTCCTCTCCTCAGATAATTGGGGTATAGGAACGATGACAGCATTACCGTTATTGCTGGGTGTCAATCCAATATTACTCTCGAGGATCGCTTTTTCAATATCAGGAATCAATGCTTTTTCATAGGGCAGGATAGACATTCTCTGTGGATTCGGAACTGATATATTTGCTACCTGATTTAACGGTGTCATTGTTCCGTAGTAGCTCACCTGGATGCCATCAAGAAGTTCTGGATTTGCACGTCCTGTTCGAACCTTCCCTAACTCCATTCGTGTATGGACAAGAGTTTGATCCATACGATGTTCAGAATCTTCTAAAATATTTTCAATCATATCTATTTACTCCGTGATTAAAGTACCAAGTTTACCTCCTAAAACAATTTTTTTCAAGTTTCCAGATTGATTGATGTTAAATACTATTATAGGTAGAGAATTTTCACTACAAAGGGTAATTGCTGTCATATCCATCACACGAAGATTATTAGTTAAAACTTCTTTAAAAAGAATAGAATCAAATTTCACGGCATCAGGATATTTCATGGGATCTTTATCGTATACACCATCTACTTTTGTTCCCTTTAACACAATTTCAGCATTTAACTCCGTCGCTCGAAGTGCTGCTGCTGTATCCGTGCTGAAATAGGGATTCCCGGTTCCACCGGCAACGATAACAATTCTTCCTTTCTCAAGATGGCGTATAGCCCGTCTACGAATATAAGGTTCAGCAATTTGAGTCACGCTGATTGCGGAAAGCGCTCGAGTGGAACAATCAAGTTTTTCAAGGGCATCCTGAAGTGCGATAGCGTTCATGATGGTAGCCATCATTCCAAGATAATCCCCCGTTACTCTTCCCATTCCTCTGCTTTCAGCCTGGATACCCCGGAAAATATTCCCTGCACCGATAGTCAATCCAATGGAAAGTCCAAGATCATAAATTGACTTGACTTCTTTTGCAAGATAATCAGCGCGTTCCGGGTTAATTCCAAAACCATCCTCTCCTGCAAGGATTTCTCCACTCAATTTCAGAAGAATTCGCCTGTAAACAGGTTTGTCCATATTGGGATTTTTTAGGGAGATCAGGTGTCTTCACCAATTGCGAATCGTGTAAATCGATTCACACTGATGTTTTCACCTAATGTAACAATTATTTCATTTATTAGATCTTGAATGTTTTTCTCGGAATCCTTAATAAAAGTCTGCTCCAGCAAACAATTATCCTGAAAGAATTTATTCAATTTCCCCTCTACAATTTTGTCTATAATTTCTTCGGGTTTCCCAGAAGATTTTGCCTGCTCATGATAAATACTTTTTTCTCTATCAGTCAGTTCTGGGTCTACGTCCTCACGCCTGATCGCAATAGGATTTGTAGCCGCGATCTGCATGGAAATATTGTGAGCAATATCTTTGAATCCTTCTGTCTTGGCAACAAAATCAGTTTCACATCCTATATCGAGAAGGACACCAAGACGATTACCTTGATGAATATATGAATAAATCAACCCTTCTTTAGCTATGCGGGCACTCTTTTTCTCTGCTTTTGTTATTCCAGTTTTTCTTAGATAATCAACTGCTTTCTCCATATCCCCAGAAGACTCAACAAGTGCCTTTTTACAATCCATCATACCAGCTCCTGTCTTATCACGAAGATGTTTTACTTTTTTTGCATCAACACTCATAACAAACTAATTCTCTTCCTCTTCTATTACAGCAGGTTTCTTCTGGCTATCCTTATTTCCTTTTGTCTTCTTTTCTTCAGAATCAGTCCCTAGGGTAGTTTTCGTTTTGACTGATTTTTTCTTAGCAGTTTTTTCTGTCGTGCTATCAAATTCTTCAGTATTTACTGCCAGTTCCTCTGCGGCAGTTTCTATCTTTGTCTCTTCGGATAATTGTTCTTTCTTTATTTCAGACTTATCTTCCTTGGAATCTGACTGTTCGGAATCCAATTTAATATCTTCTACAGCATCATCCTTTGTCCTTGCTTCAATCACAGCATCAGTCAGAGTAGATATGATTAATTGGATTGTTCGGATAGAATCGTCATTTGCCGGAATCGGATAATCAATTTTCCTAGGATCTGTGTTAGAATCCACTATAGCAATTACTGGAATTTCCAACAAATTTGCCTCTTTGATAGCAATAGACTCAAAAAATGCATCCACAATAACAACTGCATCAGGGAGGCGCCGCATATCCTTGATCCCACGATGCTGATCAGATAACTTAATCCTCTCACGGTTAAGCATTTGTAATTCTTTCTTGGTCAGATTCTCATAAATACTTGATCCTTCTTTTTCCAGAAGTTGAAGACGCTTGATACTTTTCTTAATTGTAGAAAAATTTGTAAGTGTCCCACCAAGCCAGCGCTCAACCACATAAAACATTCCACATCGATCAGCTTCCTGTTGAATAATATCTTTTGCCTGCTTTTTTGTACCGACGAATAGAATTTCGCCATTGCGTGAAATCACGTCTGTGATAAAATGGAGTGCTCTCTCAAGATTTTTCAGTGTTTCCTCAAGATTAATAATGTGAACACCATTTTTTTCCATGAGAACATAAGGCTGGAAATTTGGATTCCACTTGCGGACTACATGTCCAAAGTGAGCACCTATGCTTAATAAATCATCAAAACTAATCCGTGCCATAAAATTATCTTTTTGAAAATTGAAATTTCTTGCGAGCTCCGGGTTGACCGTATTTTTTCCGCTCCACCCGACGGGAATCTCTTGTGAGAAAACCAGCAGTTTTCAATAAAGTACGATGATTTTTGTTTACTTGTAGAAGAGCCCGGGATATAC
Organism: Fidelibacterota bacterium; assembly: GCA_012964235.1. Lineage (GTDB taxonomy): Bacteria > Fidelibacterota > Marinisomatia > Marinisomatales > UBA8229 > UBA8229. The sequence continues at coordinate 27,022 of DTUJ01000157.1, read as the reverse complement.
CTAATCGAACAGCACCGGCTTGTCCGGTGAGCCCTCCTCCTCTCACAGTGCTAATAATGTCATACTCATCAGTACAACCAACCGTGTTGAGAGGTTGATTCACAAGGATTGCTAAGCTTTCACGGCAAAGGTACTTTTTATATTCTTTACCATTGATTAAAAAAGATCCCTTCCCAGGATTAAGAAAGACACGGGCAATTGAACTTTTTCTTCTTCCGGTTGCTTGATAAGTTTCTTTATTCATTTACATTTCAAGTTTTTTAGGTTGCTGGGCATGGTGCAGATGATCCTGGCCTGCAAAAACCTTAAGATGCTTAAAAATTTTACTGCCTAAACGATTGTGAGGCAGCATTCCCCGGATAGCATTTTCTATTACTCTTTTTGGGTAAGTTTTTCTCATAAATTTTAAATTTTTTGTTGAGCCTCCACCTGGATAACCAGAATGCTTAAAATACGTTTTGTCAATTTCCTTATTTCCTGAAACCCTAATCTTTTCCGCATTGACAACAATGACAAAATCACCCATATCCATATGAGGTGTAAATTGGGGTTTATGCTTTCCTCTTAAAACCTGGGCAATTCGACTCGCAAACCGTCCAAGGGTTTGATCCTCTGCATCGGCCACCCACCAATCATGGTTTATTTCTGATTTATTGATAGACTTTGTTCTCATAATTTTCACTTCGGTAAAAGTTGGTGAAGGTAGTATAACTCTCCAATCATAGTCAACATTTATTCAATACAAATTATAGTAGATAAAATAAGCCAACCTCATTAAAGAAAAGAGGAAGGATCAAGTTATTTCAGTAATGATTCCTTTCGAAAGAATAAAGTGAATTTTCCCTGTTACTTTTTTACCAAGGAAAGGACTGTTGCCAGAACGGGATTGAATGGACGATTTTTTAAATACCCATTCCTTCTCTGTATCAATCACAGAAATCTCTGCCTGAATTCCAGGTTTGAACAAATCAGGCTGGAATCCCATCACCATTCTTGGGTTTACGGTCAACTTTTGTATCAATTCTCCAAGTGCCATCCCTGACTCTTTCACTAATATCTGATAAACCACACCAAAACAACTCTCAAGCCCAATCATTCCAAAGGGAGCCAGATCAAAAGTTCTCTCTTTTTCTTCAATAGTATGAGGGGCATGATCAGTAGCAATACAATCGATTACATCATCTTTCAAAGCTTTTATGAGTGCTCGACGGTCATGCTCTGTTCTTATCGGTGGAGCAACCTTTAAATTTGTGTCGTATTCAACGAGAGCTTCATCATTGAAATACAGATGGTGTGGGGTCACTTCTGCCGAAAGGTGTTTATATTCTTTTTTCATTCTTCGAACATGATTAATGGCTTTAGCCGTGCTAACATGAGGAACATGAAGAACTGAGCCTGCTAACTGTGCAAGTTCTAAATCGCGGTTCACCATAGTTGATTCGGCAATATCCGGATTCCCTGTTAATCCCATTCGAGTTGATATTTCTCCTTCGTTCATAACACCATTCTTACGGATGCAACAATCTTCAGCATGATTGATAATTGGTACTCCAATCATTCCTGCATACTCTAAAGCAAGCCGCATAATTTCTCCATCTGAGACAGGTATGCCATCATCACTAAAAGCAACTGCGCCTTCATTTCTCATTGCGGCCATCTCACAAATTTCTTTGCCTTTCTGTCCCTTGGTAATGGAACCAATAGGATGAATATGAATGGGTAATGTCTCTGCTTTTTCTACAATGAAACGAATCGATTCTGGAGTGTCAAGAGGAGGATTGGTATTTGGCATAACACAAACACGTGTAAATCCTCCTGCGAGAGCCGCTTGTGATCCAGTAGCAAGGCTTTCTTTATCTTCCCTCCCAGGTTCCCGAAAATGAACATGAATATCACAAAATCCATGCGTCACAATCAAACCGGAACAATCAACCTGGGTCATAGAAGATTTATAGTTCACATCACCAACTTTCTGAATCTTACCATTCTTAATAAAGACATCTCCAACATATTTTTCTTTTCGAAATGGATCAACAACAGTGCCACCTTTTAGCAGGAGTTCTCTCGGCTGTTTTTTACTTCGCATTATTCTTTACTAAATCAATTTTCTTCTGTTTTCCCGCCTAGCAATAAATACAGGATTGCCATCCGGGAAGCAACACCGTTTAAAACCTGATCAAGAATAATTGCTCTGTCACTATCCGCCACCGCACTGTCAATTTCCGTTCCCCTATTCATGGGTCCCGGGTGCATTACTACAAGATCCTTGCTGTGTCTTTTTATTCGTTCTACGGAGAGGCCGAATAATTCTCTATACTCCCGTATAGAAGGGTATAAGCCGGTACCCATTCGTTCCAATTGAATTCGGAGTATATTAACAGCATCGGCCCAATCAATTACTTCATCCATATCATAACTGACCTTTACACCAAGTTTTTCAATATGGGGTGGTATGAGTGTTGACGGGCCACAGATCATCACATCTGCACCCATGGTAGTCAATCCAAAAATATTACTTAACGCAACCCTGCTATGGGAAATATCACCAATTATTCCCACTTTCAGTCCCTCTAGGTTATTAAACTGTTCCTGAAGGCTCATCATATCCAAAATAGCCTGGGTAGGGTGTTCGTGCGTCCCATCTCCTGCATTGATCACTACTGCATCTACAAATTTGGTTAAATGCAGGGGTGCACCTGATGCAGGGTGTCTCAAAATAACAGCATCAATCTTCATGGCCTCGATATTTTGAACGGTATCTTTGAAACTCTCACCTTTGTTCAGGCTGCTTGAAGCAGCCGAAAAAGAAACTGTATCAGCGCTCATACGTTTTTGCGCTAATTCAAAACTAATTCTGGTACGTGTAGACATTTCAAAAAAAAGATTTACTACTGTTTTTCCTTGCAAGGATGGTACTTTTTTAATTGGACGTTCCAGCACTTTCCGAAATCCAAAAGCTGTATCAATAATAGTCTGAATATCCTCGGAAGGATATCCTTCCAGACCTAAAAGGTGTTTATGCTGGAGCATCAAGAATCCCTTTCATAAAACCTCAATTCTACAGAATCTTTTCCATCCACTTCCTTTAAAAGAACTTCCACATGTTCACCGTCTTGGGTGGGAATATTCTTTCCAACAAAATCTGCCTTAATGGGCATCTCCCGATGTCCTCTATCAACCAATACCCCCAGCTGTATTTTCCCAGGTCTTCCATAAGAAAGCAAAACTTCGATTGCTGCACGAACCGTTCTTCCTGTATAAAGCACATCATCCACCAAAATGACAATTCCATCATCAATGGAATCAGGTAAATCAGTCCCTTTCACCTGTGGAACCACCAATCGGTCCCTAAAGTCATCCCGATGAAAGGTTATGTCTACCAATCCCAAGGAAACTTTCACACCTGAGTGTTTATGAATTAAGGCCTGAATCCTCTTTGCCAGAGGTCCTCCACGGGTTTGGATCCCTACTAGAGTAAGTTCGGTAGAATCATGATTCTTTTCAACAATTTCATGAGACAAACGTATTACAATACTTTGTATTGATTTTGCGTCTAAAACCTGTTTTGCTTTCACCATAATTAACTTACCATGATCAATGTTGTATTCTCTACCCTTTCCAACTGGAGGCTATAAAAAAACCCCCGCTTGAATCATTCCAGTTTGCTGGAACCGTATGAACGGAGGTTCTCAATTGCTCCCTTTCCTTCTCACTGGAATGGATTAAAGGGCTAATTCGAGCCGGAACATACAATAAATAGGGGAAATAGTTAAAAAGAAAAATAATAATGTTGTATTAGTAAAAATGGGTGGGAGTCTAACCTTGCCAACTATGAATAACTCGAGCAGCAATATCAGATTTTTTAAAATCTCCCGACAATTCAATTTTCATGTCAGACGATTCCTTACTGAACCACTGTAATTGCCGTTTTGCATACTGGCGTGTACGCAGATTAATATCTTCCACCATTTTTTCATAGGATAATTTATTATTCAAATAAGCAATTATCTGCCGGTAACCAATAGAGTCTAGTGGATGTAACAGTTTATTTTGGAACTTCAGTTGAAGGTTCTGTACTTCCTCTATCCATCCATTACTTAACATTATTTTTGTTCGCTGTCGAATTCGTTTTTCCAATTTATCAATAAAACAGGTTAGAAAAACTGTAAATTTGTCCAGGCCTTTTTCTCCAGACCTTTTCTGCTTCTTAAAGTGGATAGAGGGTGGTTTCCCCGTGGCTTTGTAGATTTCAAGCGCCCGCACCAGTCTCCTGCGATTGTTTGGATGAACAATTTTCGCATAATCAGGATCTACGCTCTGTAGCTTTCCTAATAGAACGCTTCCTCCTTCTTCATCATACTCTTTTTCAAGTTGTTCACGTACTTTAAGGTTACTAACACTGCCTTTAAAAATTCCCTTAGTGATTGCTCTATAATATAAACCTGATCCCCCGCAGATTATTGGCTCTTTACCACGTTTCCGAACATCCCTCACTGTAGCTGTAATCAGTTTCGCATATTCACCTGAGGTTATCGGTTCTTCAGGAGAACGAATACCAATAAGATGATGGGGAATTGCATCCTGTTCCTTTTTTGTGGGTTGGGCAGTACCAATTTCCATTCCACTATATATCTGGCGCGAGTCCAGACCAATCACTTCTCCGTCTATTCTGCCGGCGATTTCAACAGCAAGGTGAGATTTCCCACAGGAAGTTGGACCAATAATAATAAGAGCCGGCGTTTGTGAGTTTATATTACTGATAGATAATTCAGATCAATTGAATGCAGTATTTCCTATTCTCTTTCAAACCGTTTATCCAATTCATCAAGTGAAAGTTGTACGATAATCGGGCGGCCATGGGGACAATAGTAAGGATGCTTTGTCCCGAATAAACGATTCACCAATTCCTGCATCTCATCTTTTAAGAGCGTATCTCCAGCTTTAACAGCAGCATGACAGGCAAAAGATGCTGCAAGATTTTCCTGCATTGAACTATATTCATTCTGATGGCTTAAATAATGGTCAATGATATCCTTGATCACACGTCGTTCGTTACCCCAGCTCATTTCAGAGGGTATCGCTTCCAATTCGACTTTATATTTTCCTGTTTCCTTCATACGAAATCCTATCTTTTCAAGAAAAGGTAATACTTCCAAAAAAACAGAGTATTCATCGGGAGAGAAATCCAGAATTTCAGGAAAAAGAAGCGCCTGTGAAGCCATGGATCCTGTATTAAAAGTATTCATTGCTTCTTCAAAAAGGATTCGTTCATGGGCAACATGTTGATCAATAATTACAAGGCCGCTGCTAATCTCAGACACAACATATTTCTTGTGTATCTGCCAAATATTTTCCACATCAATTCGGCTGGAAGATTCCTGCCGTGTCGCAAGTTCGGAAGCATAACTCTTTGCTCGTTCAAGTTGGGCAGAGGATTGTACCGGTCCAGGAATACGACGATTAAATGGAAATATTTCCTGCTTGACACTACCAACTCCGGATGTTGAAATGTTGGGTTCCTTTACATTAGAGTCTCCAGTCATTTTCTCAAAATACGGGATAGTCTCCAGCACATCCGATAGAGAATCGGTTATACCAGATTTCAATACATGGTAAACCCTCCATTCGTCCTTAAATCGGACTTCAATTTTCATGGGGTGGACGTTTACATCTATTTGATCAGGGGGGATAACTAAATTCAGTGCGAAGAATGGGAACTCCCCACGTTTTGTTAAGGATTGATATCCAGAGTATACCGCAGAATTCAAAAGTCTATTCTTAATGTACCGTCTATTCAAAAAAATATATTGGTCTCCTGGGCGTGACCGGACAAGATTCAGATTCCCTATAAAACCTGAAAATGAATAATCCCCTTTTTGTAATTGAACAGATAAAAGATTTTCTTGATAGGTAGGATCAAATAATGATGCAATCCGTTCTTCAAGAGACTCGGGCTGTACATTCACCACTTCTTTTCCATCAGCAGATAAAATAATATTCACTTCCGGGTGTGACAAAGCCATTCGTTTAATCGTCTGGATAATTTGCCGAAGTTCTATACGAGGTGACTTCATAAACTTTCTCCGGGCAGGGGTATTATAGAATAAGTTATGTACTGTGATTTGGGTACCTCTCACTCTTGGGGCAGGACGGATTTCTGAACATTCACCATTCTGGACTATCACCTCTGCCCCCTCTTTCCCCTCTTGGCAGGAAGCAATTTCCAATTCTGACACAGATGCAACACTAGCAAGTGCTTCTCCACGGAACCCAAATGTATCTATAGTAAACAAGTCATCCAATTTTTTAATTTTACTCGTGCTGTACCGCTCTATTGCCTTGGGTATATCAACCGAATTGATTCCGGCACCATTATCAGTTACCTGAATGATTTGTTGCCCTCCCTTTTCCACCACCACGGTGATCTCTGACGCGCCAGCATCCAAGCTGTTTTCCATAAGTTCCTTTACAACCGAAGCCGGTCTTTCTACTACTTCACCAGCAGAAATTTTATTACGCAGATCTTTTGATAATGTTTGAATTTTTGTCAAAATTACTTCCTTATTTTACTCCGAAGGGTACTTAATAATAGGAAAAAATTAAAGAGAAATCCAAAAGTGGCTTCATTTAAGAATTGATTTTATTGATAGTTTCTTTGAGAATTTGCTTTTGGAGTTTTTCAGCTTTTGGAATAAGAGCATCCATTTTTGTATTCATATCCTTTACAAAACGATCCTCACTTTCTATCCCAGGAAGATTGATGAGGATATTCAAGCAGGCACCACGAATTGCAGCCATCCCAACCTCTCCGGCAACACCTACATCGCTTACGGAATTTGGATTCCCTTCATTCACCAACTGTAACGCAAGTTCCATCACCCTGTAGGAAAGCTTAGCAACTTCCCAAGGTACTCTGATTGCATAAATGTTTGCTTCCCGGACAGCTTTTGCTTTTGTCGTTTTTTCTTCAGGAGATGATTGGGGAAGACGAATTGCAGCCATAACTTTTTTAAAAGCGTTCGTATCCTCTTCCACTAAAAACAATAACCTGTCTTTAATTTTTTGAGCCTCATCACCAATTTCCTCCATTAAAGGCTTCTTATCAAAAAAATCCTTTTTCTCATGAGTCAGTGCCGCCACCATGGACGTGAGCCCTGCGCCCAAGCTTCCGGCTAAAGCGGATACACTTCCTCCTCCTGGTGCGGGACTGTTCGATCCTACTTCTTCAAGAAATTCCTCAGTTGCTACATCAATGTGTTTCTCAGTTTTATTTCGAACAGCATAGTCAATAATCTTCTCATTTGGGTTGAACGAAGCTACATCATTTAATCCAAGAGACTGGGCAGCAGTTTCCACTATCATTTTTTCAGATACACCGGTGGAACGGTTTTGCTTCTTCAAATAATGTCGTCCTGCCATTAACAATGCTTCCAGCGGGATCAACCCCACAAGTTCGCTTCCAGTTACCCGAACTCCTCTTTCCGTTGCTAATGCACATGCCTCATCAAAAACATCATGGATGGTAGAAGATTTATAATTATTGAAATTAATGCTGATCTGTGCCCGGTTATAAATATCCATGTACCAACCAATTGCTTTTACATCTTTAAATTTGCCTCTCTGTTTCACAGGGCTTCCATCTTTATTGCGGATAATTTCTCCATCAAGTAAATTTTTTGATACGGTATGTGGAACGCGTTTGGATCTCCCCTTCTCCCTGAGCTCAAAGGCAATATCTGTCGCAAGGCGTGTGTCTCTGGTATTCAAATTGATGTTGTAAGCAATTAGAAACTCTCTACATCCAATAACTGTAGCACCAGCGCCAGCATTGAACTTAGCTGGACCAAAATCCGGTTTCCATTCTGGTTTCTGCAGCTTTTCTGGTAAAGCTTCATATTCTCCTTCCCGAATGTTTGGTAAACTCTTCCGTTCTTTCTTTTGTGCAGAATTCTCGTAAAGATAAACAGGTATGCCCAGCTCTTCCCCTACACGATTGCCAACACGCTTGGATAATTCCACACAATCTTCAATGGTTACATTACTTATAGGTACGAAAGGACACACATCCGTTGCCCCCATCCGTGGATGTGCACCCTTTTGCTGACGCATATCGATAACTTCTGCTGCTTTTTGAATTCCTTTGAATGCCGCTTCTTCTATAGCTTCAATGGGTCCAACAAAAGTCACGACCGTACGGTTTGTATCCTGGCCAGGATCTACATCTAGAAGAGTAATGTCCTTCACCGCTTTGATGGCATCTGTGATCAGTGCGACCTTGCCTTGATCTCGACCTTCGCTGAAATTTGGTACACACTCTACTAATGCAGACATTATTTCTATCCTTCTAGAGCTATCGTTTTCAGATAGAACATACAATACAGAACGAGGAAAAACATAATCCCCAACCAAACCAAGGAACGACGTTTCACCAGCCTGTCAGGAAGTATCCTGCGAAAATATCTGTTCTGTTTCAAAGGGTAATTCCTGAAAACAGAAACATGAACATTTTCACCAAGGGTCCCATGATCATCCAGATTACTGAAAACCCAGTAAAGTACCCAATCAAGATAATCCCGAACAATATTTGCGGTCCATAAGCCTGAAGTTTCATCACCAGGTCTGGATTGCGATTCAACATATATCCGGAAAAAATCTGTGAACCATCCAAAGGTGGAATAGGAATCAGGTTGAACACTGCCAGAGCAATATTAATCTGAGTGAAAAAAATTAGCGTCACAATAATTGTTTCATGAAACAAGGATGATCCTATTAATATGCGAAGCAGGACACCCCCGATCACTGCTAATAGCAAATTGGACGCCGGGCCCGCAAAAGCAATTTTTATCATATCCGTCCGCGGGCTGACTAAATTTCCTCCATTCACCGGTACTGGTTTTGCCCAACCAAATCCTGCAAAATACAACATAAGAGTACCCATCAGATCGAGATGAGCAAGCGGATTCAGAGTCAACCGCCCCTGGTGCTTAGCAGTTGGGTCACCAAGACGATTAGCCATCCAACCGTGGGCAAACTCATGGAAACTTAAAGCAAATACCAAAACAGGAATTAGTATAGCCTGTACTGAGGGATCTAAACTGTAGATTCCCATTTATGAAATTCCCTTTTTATTATTTTCCCTTTTTCTCAAATGGATGAAATGTTCGATGAACTTCTTTCAAGTGTTCTTTATCCAGGTGAGTATATATTTGGGTCGTAGAAATATCTACATGTCCCAGCATTTCCTGTACAACACGAAGATCGGCTCCCCTTTCCAAAAGATGAGTGGCAAATGAATGTCTAAATGTATGGGGACTCACTTTTCTCTTGATTCCAGAAGCTTTAACCCATTTGTTAAAAATGATGTTCACCGCCATGCGTGTTAGTGGTCGTCCATTCCTGCTGAGGAATATTTTTCCAAGGTTCTTATCTTTTTTTGATAAGGTTGGTCTTTCATATTTCAGGTAATTATTTATGCATTCCCGTGCCAAGGGACCTATGGGCACAAGGCGCTCTTTGTTGCCCTTGCCAGTCACTCGAATCGTTTCCGAATCCAAAAATAAATCTATCATTCTTAAATCACACAATTCACTTACTCTCACTCCAGCTGAATAAAGGACTTCCAAAATTGCCAGATCTCGTCTTCCAAGGGATTTAGCAGTATCAATAACACCAAGGATTCTATTGACTTCTTCTACCGCCAAGACTACTGGTAGCTTCCGGGATGGTTTAGGTGCATCCAGCAATTGGGAAGGATTTTGCTGTACTAAATTTTCTCCAGACAAAAAGGAATGATAAGACCTTATGGAAGAAAAAGCCCTGGTGATACTTGCTGGTGCCAAGTGAGCATCGTTCAGGACACGAATGAACCCCCGAATATGCTTCGGGCTAATTTCCTCCAAATTGTTTATATCCTTTTCCTCTTCCAGAAAATCTATGTACCGTGTCAAGTCTCTCTTATAGGCTTCAATAGATTTGGGGGATAAATTCTTTTCAACACGAAGCATAGTGATGTAATCTTCAAGATATGTTTCCATAAAAACTCAAACCAAAATTCATTTCACCTGATTGAATTTTCCACTAACTCGCAAAGAATGTGCCCTGCGGTAATATGTCCTTCTTGGATGCGTTGTGTATCATCACTTGGAATTCGGATTGTCACTGACCCGCCGTTTGATAATAATCCACCGGATTTCCCCGTTAAAACAATAGAGTGAATGCCCATAGTATCTGCACATTTGACAGCTTCAATTACATTTTTAGAATTTCCACTGGTAGAGAGAGCAACTAAAACATCCCCTGCTTCTCCCAGAGCTTCTACCTGTCGGGAAAATACCGTTTCAAAATCGGAATCATTCGTCCATGCTGTCAAAAGGGAAGAATCCGTTGTCAGAGAAACTGATGGAATTGCTTTACGGTCATGAGACCGAAGACCCCCAACCAATTCAGTTGAAAGGTGTTGGCACTGGGCAGCACTTCCTCCATTTCCACACCAGAGAATTTTCTTCTTCTTTTGTACTGCTCCAATCATTAATTCTGCTGCCTTTTCAATATCGGACAGGCATAATTCTACCATCTCCTTTTTTGTTTCAGCACTTTCAACCAATTGCCTTGCAATATTTTCTCTGATTGTCATCTTTATTCCTTTACATGAATCGCACTTGCAAGTTCTTGCATCAGAGAGGAACTGTCGGATGTTTCCAGCACTGTTCCGGTTACGATAAAACTAGCACCGGAGCGCACACGTTTCTCAGCATCTTCCGGTGTCCGGATCCCGCCACCTACAATCAAAGGTATATCCACTTTTTCAGATAGCGTTTGAATTGTTTCGGTCGGAACCGGGGTTTGTGCTCCACTGCCGGCTTCCAAATAAACAAGTTTCATACCAAGATACTGAGCTGCCAAGGCATGAGCTTCTGTTATATCAGTACGATTCAATGGAATGGGATGTGACGCACTCATAAATTCCACGGTAGATTTTCCACCTCCATCAAGCAGAAGATAACCAGTGGGAATCGTTTCGATCTTCAAATCACTGATAATTGGTGCTGACACTACCTGCTCACCAATTAAATATTGGGGATTCCGTCCAGAAAGAAGAGACATGAAAAGGATGGCATCATAATGTTCATTCAGTTGGTTTGCACCACCGGGAAAAAATATAATGGGAACATTGGACAGTGCTTTTATCTTTGCCACCCTTTCATGGAACTGTCCATCCATCATTAGACTCCCACCGATGAAAATTGCATCTGCGCCAGAATTATTTACAATCTCTACATAGGTTTCAAATGACCCGTCATTTTTTCGGTCCGGATCGATCAGAACAATATGTCCAGCTCCTTTTCTTTCACAAGTCTCTAACAAATATTTGTAAATATTTTTCATCTAACTCAGCAATAATTCATAATCTTCCGGTGACAATAATCCATCACTAACCATATGTTCTGTTATCTCAATCTTCACCAACCATCCATCTCCATAAGGATCCGTATTAATGACCTCTGGAGAATTTTCAATATCATGATTGATCTCAATTATTTTTCCTTGCACCGGAGCGAAAATGTCCGCGACTGTTTTAACAGCTTCTATGGTCCCGAAGGGATCATCTTTTTGGAATTCCTCACCAATTTCTGGGAATTCTACAAAAATTATATCCCCCAACTCTCCTTGGGCAAAATCAGTAATTCCAATTGTTAAAATATTGTCATTAACCTGAATCCATTCATGTTCTTTTGTGTATACTAAATCTTGGGGAATCTTCAATGCTGCTCCCTATCCTCTTCTACCTTTTCAATTGTTCCATTTGAGCTGTATTCAAATGTTTCCAGAAAACTTGTATCAAAGTTCCCTTTTTTGAATTCTTTATCACGCATGATTGCTTCATGGAATGGAATAGTTGTTTTTGGTCCTTCAATTATACACTCTTCCAGAGCGCACTGCATCCTGTTAATAGCACGATCACGGTTACTTGCTTGAACAATAAGTTTTGCTATCAGAGAATCATAATCTGTTGGTATTTCATATCCTACATAGGAATGTGTATCTACTCGAACTCCTTTTCCTCCGGGCATATGAAAACTGGTAATTGTTCCTGGAGATGGAATAAAATTTCTATCAGGGTCTTCCGCATTAATCCTGCATTCGATGGAATGACCACGAAGCTGTAAAGTATCTAAATAGGCAGGATACCTCTCACCTGCATACATACGAATTTGCTGTTTTATCAGGTCTGCCCCTGTCACCATCTCTGTCACCGTATGTTCAACCTGAATCCGTGTGTTCATTTCCATAAAGAAAAATTCTTTTTTCTTGTCCAAAAGGAACTCCATTGTCCCAACACCGATGTATCCAATTTTTTTTGCACCATGGATAGCAGCCTCACCCATTCGTTTTCTTAATTCTACATCTACAACCGCTGATGGAGATTCCTCCACTAATTTCTGATGGCGTCGTTGAATAGAGCACTCCCTCTCGCCAAGGTGAGCAACGTTTCCATGGATATCCCCGATGATTTGAATTTCAATATGACGGGGGGTTTCAATAAATTTTTCCAAGTATAAATCCCCATTTTCAAAAGCTATATTTGCTTCGGATTGAGCTGTAATGAACATTTTCTCCATTTCTTCGGGATTACGGACTAGGCGCATGCCCCTTCCTCCTCCTCCAGCAGTTGCTTTCAACATGACTGGATATCCCATCTTCTCTGCCAATTTACTGGCTTCGGTAGGACCGGGGAGTATTCCATCACTGCCAGGAATAACTTGCACTCCAGCCTTTTCCATGGTGGCTTTTGCCTGAGCTTTATCTCCCATTGCATTGATGATTTCCGGGGACGGACCAATAAAGGAAAAACCATTTTTTTGACAAATTCGGGAAAAGTCTGCACTCTCTGCTAAAAATCCATATCCTGGATGAATTGCGTCAGCATTCGTAATCTCGCCTGCTGCAATAATCCGCGGTATATTCAAATAACTTTCAGAACTGGGACCCGGTCCGATACAAACCGCTTCATTGGCAAATCTTACATGAAGGGAAAATTTATCAACTGTGGAATACACAGCAACTGTTTTTATCCCCAATTCATGGCAGGATCGAATAATCCGCAGGGCAATCTCGCCTCGGTTTGCAATCAGTATTTTGTTAAACATTCAGGCTCAGGATGAAGAGCTAAGAATAAAAAGCGGTTGATCATATTCCACTGGTGCCCCATCTTTTACTAAGACACTTTGAATAACCCCGTTGGACTCCACTTCAATCTCATTCATAATCTTCATTGCTTCGATAATACACAGAGTGTCTCCTTTATCCACTTGATCACCTTCTTTTACAAAAGGATCTTTATCCGGGCCTGGAGATCGATAGAAAGTTCCAGGCATAGGTGAAAAAACCTCAATTCCATCTTTTGGCAGTTTTGGGGACGATTCAGAAGGAGGTTCAGAAACATCAGATGAAATTGGTGTCTCCACACGTACAGTACTACCTGAATCAAGATCATCAGACAATACCTCTGGTGGACTTTTAACCACTCGGAACCGGCGGCCCCAAAAGGTTAAGTCTATTTCATTCACTGTGGAATTTTCTAATAAATAAATAATTTCTTTTATCTTATCCTGCCACATAAGTTTCTCCAGTTACTTTTTTCACAAGTTTAATAAAATTATTTTGCGCGTTCTATATATTGACCAGTACGGGTATCAATTTTTATTTTGTCATCAGAACTCACAAATAAAGGTACCTGAATTATAAATCCGGTTTCCAAAGTTGCTGGTTTTGTAGCACCCGTTGCTGTATTCCCCTTAAACCCCGGCTCTGTGTCAGTAACTTGTAAAACGACATGAGCAGGAATACGAATATCCAATATTTCCTGACCATCAAATAATAAATCCACATTCATCCCTGCCACTAAAAAATCCTTTCCACGATTAATTGTAGATTCAGAAACAGTTATCTGGTCATAAGTTTTATTATCCATAAAAATAAAAAAATCCCCATCATTATACAGGTATTGCATAGGCTTCACCTCAACTCGTATAATTTCTATCCGAGCTCCGGCATTGAAGGTTTCATCAATTATTTTACCGGTCTGAATATCCTTCAACTTTGTTCGGACAAAAGCCCCTCCCTTTCCAGGTTTTACATGTTGGAATTCCAACACTTTCATTCTTTTCCCCTTATGAAGAAGAACTGCATTATTTCGAATCTCTGCTGTTGTACCCAAAATTATCCTTAATTTTTCACAATAATTTACCGATTGCCAATAAGAATTCAAATTTACGAATTCTCTCCACATCATTTGTGTTTTTTGTTTTAATTCTCACGACACGCCTACTTGAAGTTTTCTCCAGTAATTGTTTGTCAAAGTAATAAATTGTCTTGACCATTCTAAATCATTTTCCCGTTTATTTTCTTCAGGAATCTGTTTCGCATATTTAATAAGGTCAGATCGTTTTAGTAATTCTATCCACTCTTTCAAAAGGTATGTTTCCATTTGAATTAATGAACTGTAAGAATCAATCTCTTCTGTTGTCATTTCCAGGGTTTTAATATAAATGCTTGACTCAACATATTTACGAAGGAGATAGGATAATTCCACATAAAATTTCTTTACATCGCAAACTTTTTTTATTAACTCAAGACTGTCCAATGCTTCCTCATACGGAGGAGGAATTATGTTCTGTATTATTTCTTTTCTCTTTTCAATTTGAATTCTCCTTGTCCAAAGATAAACCATATATCCAAACAGCAAAAGAAAGACTATCGATAAAATAATTTTTCTGTATGAAATTGGTGTGGTAACCGGGACGGGCTCTTTAATTGGCTTCAAATCTTTACCATCCGAATTTTTTATCGTTGAGTAGACTGTGATAAAAAACGGATCAGTCTCCATGATATAGTCAACGGTATTATCAGCTTTCATAATTTCTATAGGATAAGGTGGAATTTCAAGCCGACCTGTATCCCAAAACACAATGTTAAATACAACTCCTTTTCCCTTTTTCAAATACTGCTTCTGCCGAATTTCAAAGAATTCAGAATCTTCCATATCGGGGAAAGATAAATGCAGGCCGTCAGATTCTTCAGCTATAATTCTCAGGGATACAATATCGCCGATTGTAGCCTTTGTAGTATCCACTTCTGCTTTTATATGAAATGATTCAATTTGAGAATCTTTGCTGCAACTGATCACAAATAAAATACATACCAAGCAAAAAAAATATCTAAATAATCTGTAATACATAAGATAACTTAAAACCGCTTTTCACGTTGTTTAAAAAAGGACATGAGTGGCTCTACATAATCTTCTGTGGTAGAAACTGTGATAAGATCAAATTTTATTCGTTCACTTTCCTTTTTCAGCTTTTCTAATCTTTCCTTCATAGTACGGTTGTAGTTCAATCGTTCCTGATAGGAACGTGTATCAATCCACACTTCCTTCTCTGTTTCAGGATCATGAACCTTTACTAGACCCATATCAGGAAACTCAACTTCTAATTGGTCAAAAAGGTAAATTCCAATTAAATCGTGCTTTCGGTTTGCAATGCGAAGTGTTCTCCAGTATCCATCATCCTGGAAATCAGAAATGAGAAAGACAACACTTTGACGTTTTGAAATTTTGAGGAGAAAATCGAGAGCTTTGTTTATGGAAGTTCCTTTGCCCTGGGGTTTATGATACAGCAATTCTCGTATAACCCGCAATACATGGGATTTCCCTTTCTTTGGAGCTATATATTTCTCAACATCATCACTAAAAAGAATCACACCAACCTTGTCATTGTTTTTAATCGCTGAGAATCCGAGGACAGCTCCGATTTCTGCTCCGATTTCCGTCTTGAATTTCTCAATAGTTCCAAAATGACCGGAGCGGCTCACATCCACCAAAAGAAAAACAGTCAACTCTCTTTCTTCTTCAAATATCTTTACAAATGGTGAACCAGTTCTTGCCGTCACATTCCAATCAATAAGGCGGATATCATCTCCTGGTTGGTATTCACGGACCTCAGAAAAGGTCATTCCTCTCCCCTTAAAAACGGAATGGTATTCTCCCCCAAACAGATTATTTACCACCCCTCGTGTTCGGATTTCAATTCGTCGTACTTTTTGCAGAATTTCTTTCGGGATCATCGCTACAATTGACTATAAGTTAGATGACTGTTTGCGTTAATGGAAACGCACCATTTAATTGGAATGAACTGAATTAATCCTACTTATTTTTAAGGGATCTCAATCGTTTCAAACAATCTCCGAATAATATCCTCTGAAGTGATCTCTTCCGCTTCGGCTTCGTAGGTTAAAATGATTCTATGGCGAAGAACATCCGCTCCAATATAACGTATGTCTTCAGGAGTTACATATCCACGATGTTCTAAAAACGCTCTGGATTTTGCTGCCAAGATCAGATTAATTGATGCTCGCGGGGATCCTCCATATTCAATAAGTCCCTCCAGATCCTTCAACTCGTATTTATCAGGATTCCTTGTAGAAAACACAAGATTTAATACATACTCCTCTATTTTCTGATCAACATAAATATCATCTATTACTTTTTGAGCCTTCAAAAGCTGTTGTTGATTTACTACCGGTGTCAATACAGTATCAATTTGAGTTCTGGCAGCTTTGCGGAGTATTAGTCTTTCTTCATCTATGGATGGATAATCTACTCTTACTTTCAGCATAAAACGATCAGTCTGGGCTTCTGGTAAGGGATACGTGCCTTCCTGTTCTATCGGATTTTGGGTCGCAAGAACTAAAAATGGTGCATCCATCAAATAAGTTTCTTTTCCGATGGTTGTCTGACGTTCCTGCATCGCTTCAAGGAGAGCACTCTGCACTTTTGATGGTGCACGGTTAATTTCATCAGCAAGGATGACGTTTGCGAATATCGGTCCTTTTCTTGTATCAAATTTCCCTGTGTGCTGGTTATAAATAAGAGTACCAATTAAATCTGCCGGCAGCATATCGGGTGTAAATTGAATCCGTTGAAATTTCGTATCAATTAATTGGGCTAATGACTTTACAACCAGTGTTTTGGCCAATCCTGGGACTCCCTCCAACAAAATATGCCCATTCGCCAACATACCAATCAGAATCCGGTTCACTAATTCTTCTTGGCCAACAATAACTTCTTTGAGAGCTTTTTTTATATCATCAACAAAGGTGGATTCCCGTGAAATCCTTTCATTGATCTCAGTTAAACTAAAATCTGACATAACAAATTAGGTTTAAGAAGTTATATGTTTGAGCTGGGGAATATCATTTATATCCTTGCCAATAAAATCCAATTCAAATTTTACAGATGGTGTTAACTCATGGTCAGGATATTTTTGTAAAAATAAATTGTATTCAACCTGGGCATTTTCAGAATCATCCAATACATTTGCATAGATATACCCAATCATAAACTGGGCATGGGGCTCCTGTTTTGATCCCGGAAAATCATTGATTATTTTACGGTAGGAGTCAATTGCCAAATCAAAATTCCGTTGATCATTCATATAAATATCTCCGATGAGATATTGGGCTTTGGAGGCAATTTCATGAGAGGGAAATTTATTCACTAAATAATTTAGCGTTTTAATAGAGCCATTGATATCCTTGGCATTCCTTTTTGTTTCTGCTGTCGTAAACAACCAATTAGGAAATTGCCTTATTTCCTCCCTGCTTCTTATTCCATAATCTGAATCAGGATAGTTATTCACTAGGCTATTCAGCGTTTTATACCCATTATCATAATCATTGAGGTAATCGAGGTAGACCCTGGCAATTTGATAACCCGCACTGTCAGCCAAAGGATCATGTGGATGTTTTTCAAAAACAATTTGGAATGACTCAAGAGCAAAATCATATTTTTCATTTAAAAGATGTTCCTGTCCGATCTGCATCACTTCTTTCGGTGATTTTCCACAACCAGAAAACAGAGTTAGGACAATACCCAATATTAGTAGCTTTATCTTCATGTTTTTCCCTGATAATATTTATTTATTAACAAAACTGTTTAATTTATATGAAATCAATTGTTTATTCAAAATAAAATAGGAAGTTTACCTTGAAAAAAATCCAATTTTTAATTTAAAAAATATAGCTGGCCCCCAATTGAATTTTCCACGAATTAAAACCACCCGTTGATTTTATTAGTGGAATTGCAAAATCCAGCCGGAGCGGAACAAGAGGAGTCATAAGAGTGATACCAAATCCTCCGTCCCATTCAATTTGATCAATGGATTGATTGCGAAAGGAATCTGTTAGATATCCCCCATCAATAAATAATTCACCCCCGAGAATCCAGAAAAGCGGGAAACGAATTTCCCAATTCATCATTAGGCGAATAATATCTCCATTAGGCATATCATTCTCATCTACTTTGAATTTTAGCATGTCCCAGCCCCGGAGACTTGAACTTCCTCCAAGATAAAATTTCTCATACTGAACATCATTATAAGATTCCTCCCAACCAAATATCATTCCATATTTCAGCCTTCCAGCTAAAACTATTTTCTTATGTATCTGGATATATTTATTTATCCCAAGGTCAATTTTAACATAATCTCTGGTACCACCCAATATTCCCCCGGTCTGGCTAACTTCACCTGTCAGCCGATATCCATTATGTGGAAATAATGGATTATCTGATCTATCCAATAAACCCCTCATTTTAAATGTTCTTTGCTCTATTTCTTGTTGATCATTTTCAAATCCAATAAACTGTTCCCAATTCAACCCTGTCTCTATAAAAGAAAATTTGTCAAGTTTTTTATGACTCGTAAGCTGTAAGCCATAACGCATTACAGGAGATAGAGATCCTTCTTGACCTAAATTTGTAAAAGTTTCATAGAAAAGTCTAATTCTAGTTGGAATTCGACGTTCTAAAAACCACTGATTGGAAAAATCCATATCCATTCCAAATTTGGGATAAATTAGATATAAGTAATCCTCAGATAAAAGACCTTGTACAATAACTCTTGCAGAAAAGTTTGTTGTAGATCTAGCCAAACTTCTATTCCTCCATTCAATCTCTCCTCCTATCCCCGGGATGGGTTCAACACCTCTATAATATTCAATGGGAAAATATCCACCCTCAGATGACCATTGTTTTTGTGTGAATTGTCGTAGTTCAATCAACACATTTACAGTAGTGTCACTTCCTGCAACCGGCAAGGGAGTGATTCCAGCATAAGAAAATACACCTGTTTGCAGTATTCTTCGCTTTGTTAAATCTATTTCCTCTTTTTTGTAAAGATCGCCTGATTTGAATGCTATTTCCCTAGTGACATTATCTTCCCCCAAACTCTGGAGACCTTCGATAAAAAAAGTGTCTATGTATACATCGGGACCTTCTTCAACTTGAATTTGAACATTTACAGAATCTCCAATTTTGTCGGTGATCATTATTGATGAAAATAATTTCCCATATTGTTCATACTCTTGTCTAACTAAAGATAAATTTTTATTTGCTGTAACAGGGTCATACGGTTTTTTCGGTATGAATTCTAATATTTTATTAATTGTTTTATCAGTAATGGTTTGGTTTCCTTGAATTTCTACTGAACGTAAAAAGTATTGCTTTCCTTCAGATATTTTTAAAAATACATGTACTTTACCATCCACAATTCGAGTGGAATCTTCTACACTTACTTCCAAAAACCCATTTGAAATGTATAATGTTTTAACACTGATGGCATCAAGCCTGAGTATGCGTGAATCAAATTCCTGAGAAGAAAAGATTGTTGATTTTTTCGTCCTCATGGCAGAGAGTATTAGACTCTCTTTTACTATTTCAGCACCAATGATACTTACCGTTTTTACCGTTTTTTTTTGACTAGCTAGCAAGAAACATGAAAAAAAAGAAATACCCAAAAGAAATACTTTTTTGTTAAAAAGTAAATTAATATGCATATCTTAATTTGTATTTTGCATGCACTTTTCCATTTTGATCCACATCACCAATCAATGAAAGATATTTATTCACTTTATATTCAAAACCGACAGCGTGGTTTGGACTTGTGAGTGAAAAAGACCGGTGAAAGGCATAATTAAACGAAATTGTTTTGGTTACATTTGCCCCTATTTTGAAATCTTTCTTTCCTCCTGGATCTAAAAGACTGGTTGCACCCTCTATTTTAACTTTCTCTAAAATGCCAAATTGGTCCAAACCGCTAAGTTGGATTAACTTTCGATCTAATTGAGTATCAAGCCAGCCTTCAACCAAACTTGTTGCTCTGGTTCCAATTCCTGAATAAGAAATCTCCTGATCTTCGAATCGTTTACCCCAGGTCAATAATTCCAAGATATCACTTTGCGAAAAACCACTTCTGGAAGTTAGTATTAAATTTGGATTGCTTAATGGACCAGTAAAAGAAATATCAATTTGTTCATCATCAATGGTTGTAATAGCAGTCATATTAAAATAGGGATTGAACCCTTTTTTATCAAAAATTAAATATCCTTCTGTTATTGTGAAGATGTCACCAGAGTAATAAAATTTTCCTTCCTCAAAAATAACTTCTCCGGAAAAATCTGCAGGATATGTTCCCAGTTTTGTAATGTTTATATCTCCACCCAAACGTGCATCAATCTGGTTGTTTAATAAGGTGAAATCTCCAATAATTGGAAAATTAATCTTATAATTAAATGAGACACGCCCTTCTTTTGAAAAAGAACCTGCTATATTTGAGGATGTAAATTCCTTGTACATCTCTACATCTAAGAGCGGAATTTTCCCACTAATTGTAATATCATCTTTCCCTTTCATGCTAACATCCAAATTCACTAAACCTTTTATATCCTCTTGGAGCGCTTCAAAGTAAATATTCTCACCAGTAATCCAGATATCAAAGTAAGGCTGGAAAAATTTACTCATATCCATACTACCAGTAAGAAACAAATTTTTTCCCTGTTGTTTCTCCATTGACTTAACCATAATTCCGTTCAAACTTTCTATATTTAATCGGTTCCTGATTAGATTTCCATATCCATCAACTCTATCAATCGGGCTTTTTAGAAGGTTGGTAAAAATTTTAGCATCATTTATTCGTATCCATCCGTCCCGAATAAGATTCTGCCAAGTACCATTTAATCCCAGTTTGATATTAAAATCTCCTATAATAGAGTCCACACCGGTTAGATATTGAGTAATAAAACTAAGATCTTTTGTATGCCCCCCCACGTTCAAATAAAGAGGATTATCTAAGGTTGTCTGACCAAAATGAGCTGACCCTATATTATAATCGAACGGTAAAGATGCAGTACCTTCCAAATGACTTTGCTCTTGGTCTGAAGAAAATTGGGAAAAACTCAAGTTTTTTCCATCATAACTCCCTTTACCTTTCACCTGACCAAATTGCATTTTGTCAAACACTGCATCACTAATAGCCACATCAAAATCAAAAAGGGTCTTTTCTGTTGTACCACCTACTTTAAAATTACCGTTTATTTGACCTCCGATATGAAACCGGTCTGGAATCACCTGTGTTAATATTTTCAGATCTAAGTTTGAGAATTTTGTATTCAAATTAATTTCAATTGGTTGCCCCTTCTGGCTCTTTAATGGCAAAGTCCCCATTACTTGCAAACCTGTTTTATCCCCATAAATCAAGGTTAACTCTTCAATATGCATTATCTCATCACGAACAAATAATGAAATGACTAAATCGTCAAAATTCTGTCCTAAAATTGACCCTTTTTTCAAAGAAATATCTGAGGAATAATTATACTTTTCTATTGACTCATGGACTCCAAGTTCCCCAAAAATCATTCCGGATATTTTGAACCGATTATCCTGAATAAAAGGAGAAATTAAGGAAGATTCAATATTCGAAAGCTTAAACCTTCCATCCAATAATTTTTTCTTGTGAAAATATCCCTCAACCACCCCATCATCAACGTGAAGCACAAAAGGTTTTACAATAATTGATTCATCCTTTAGGATGAAGTTTAATGGGCTCGGGAGAGCTAAATAATGCCCTTCATAAGCTGCTTGCAATCGATCAAGAAACACATTTCCATTTTCTTCAATTCTCCCAGATAATTGAATAAAATCATTCCCATTATTCATTTGAATATTCTCTAATTCTACTACTCCGGAATTAAATTTCAGATCAACAGTACCATTGTCGAAATGGTAGTCCTTCCAAATACCATTTTCAAAAATAATATGAGCAAAACCATTTTCAACATTTTTACTGTTATCAAAACTTAAATGAATTTCCATTTCTTCCAAAGAAGCATCTTTATACAGAATATTCCTGCAAAACAAGTCAGCATCCAATGAAGGTTCAGTAAACGAACCAGATACATTCATCTGCCCAGTAGCCACTCCTGTTTTAAGAGAATCAGACCAAAAATTATTAATAATAAAAACATCTGCTTCTTTCATATCAAATGCCAAATCCATACTTTCAGATCTTAGGTTTACATTTCCTTTCATAATAATCGAACTAGGTCCAATAGATAAAGTAAGGGGATCAATAAATTCCACTAAACTGTCATGATATGAAATAGTACCTGAAATGGAAACTAAATCCTCTAAATATAACTTTGACTCTTGAACTTTTGTTGTTAAAGACAAATTTGATAGAATACCATCACTAATCAATCCTTCGATCAAAACTATTCCTGAAATATTCGTATTCTCTTGGTCTATTAACCACTGATTTAAGTCTAAATTTGATAATAGAATATTTCCATTTATCCTGCCTGAATCATTCAAAATCCCATTTACTTTCAACATTGTGGAGTCACTTTTCAGTTCTATTGTTCCCACTAATAACTCATCAGGATTTTTTTTCAAGGAAAATTTCCCATGTAAATTCAAACCAAGATCATTGAAGACTTCTGCAATACCATGAAAATTTGTTAAATCAGATTCAAACTTTATCGAAGTTGATAAAGAGGAAAAAACAGGTTTCATGGGAATATCACCAAAAAAATCTTCAGGTAATGATACTTTCCCTATAATCATTTCTCCAGAAAAATGTGCGTCAGGCATCCAAGAATAAAATAAATCCCCCTCAAATGGAATACTTGAAGCCACCCCGCTTATATGTGATAATATTATTTTGCCTTTTTCTATTTTCATGGATGACTCATTCAAATCAATCCTAAATAAAGAATCCTCATAATTAACAACCAAATTGTCAATACCTATATTGAGTTCCTGAGGTTGGTAACTGGTGTTACCAACAAATTCCAGATCAAAATTATAAACAGTATCCATATTTATCATTTCCAATTTCCCGTTCAATCGCAAATCATCAATATGAAACGGGAACTTAGGAAAAGCTAATTCGATTTTTTTTCCCACTCCACTTTTAATAATAGAATCACCTTTAAGTGCTATCTTTATTTCATTTATTTCAAGGAGATCCAATGATAATTCCCCTGTGATAAGTGGAATCAGGTTTATTTTTGAGCTCACTTCATTGGAGAGGACATTGGAACCATCTTGATGCCATAATAAAATATCTTCCATAATCACTGTTGAAAATAAATGACCTTTTATAGTTCCAATGGAAATCTGCCACCCCTTACTACTTAAAAAATTTTCATTTAAAACTATCTCAATTTTATCTTGCCATAATCTTGGAGTTAATAACAGAATTATCCCCCCAGCGCAAAGGATCCCGAATAATAACAGAATAGTTCTCAGACGTTTCATAAAAATAAAGTTGTTTCTGAACAATACGAAGTTACATGTCACCAGTTCCAAAAACAAAAAAAGCGATCTAGTAAGAACGCTTTTTTTTTGTAGTATCTTTAGGGTTAATCCACAACTTCAAAATCTGCATCCTCTATTTCACCGTCTCTCTTTTTTGCTTTTGTTTTCGTGGACTTATTTGCCTTTGTTTCCGTTTGGGAAGCATCTTCTTCATTTTTTGAAGCTTCATACATTTTTGAAGCTACCTGGGACCAGGAACTATTCAATGATTCCATGGCAGTTTTCATATCCTCGATATTGCTGCTATCTTTGGCTTTCTTTAGAGCTTCGACCTTTTCGGTCAAAGATGTCTTTTCTTTATCATCTAGTTTATCACCGTATTCCTTGATATTTTTCTCTGTCTCATAGATCAAATGTTCTGACTGGTTTGTCAGATCGATCTTTTCGCGTTTTTCCTTATCTTCCTTATCGTACTTTTTCGCATCATTGACCATTTTCTCAATTTCCGATTCAGAAATCCCGCTAGATGCTTCAATTCGAATACTCTGTTCTTTTCCGGTTGCCTTATCTTTTGCACTGACGTTCAATATACCATTGGCATCAATATCAAATGAAACCTCGATCTGTGGAATGCCGCGGGGTGAAGGCGGAATATCTGCCAAGTGAAAACGGCCAATAGTTTTATTATCAATTGCCATTTCCCGTTCACCCTGGAGTACGTGAATTTCCACAGTGGTCTGGTTATCAGCTGCCGTGCTGAAAATCTGAGATTTTTTAGTAGGTATGGTCGTATTGCGATCAATCAGGTTTGTGTTCACACTGCCCAGTGTTTCAATCCCCAGCGAAAGCGGGGTAACATCTAACAATAGAATATCATCAACATCGCCAGCCAGTACACCACCTTGAATCGCTGCACCTAGGGCCACAACCTCATCTGGATTCACACTTTTATTAGGTTCTTTACCAAATATCTCTTTAACCTTTTCCCGTATTTTTGGTATCCGTGTAGATCCGCCAACCAAAATAACTTCATTAATTTCTACAGCAGATAACCCGGCATCAGATATTGCTTTTTGACATGGTGTAACTGTCCGCTCTACAAGATCGGCTACAAGGTCATCAAATTTTGCCCTGGAAAGACTAAGATTTAGATGTTTTGGTCCAGATGAATCTGCTGTAATAAAGGGCAAATTAATATCTGTCTGTTTTGAAGTTGATAATTCTTTTTTAGCCGCCTCTGCTGCTTCTTTTAATCTTTGAAGTGCCATGGGATCATTCCGAAGGTCAATCCCATCGCTTTTCTTGAATTCGTCGGCGATCCAGTCAATAACCCTTTGATCAAAATCATCTCCCCCCAGGTGCCCGTCACCATTGGATGATTTCACTTCAAAAACACCATCTCCCAACTCCAAAATCGAAATATCAAATGTTCCTCCACCTAAATCAAAAACAGCGATTTTTTCGTCCTTTTTTTTGTCCAATCCATAAGCTAACGAAGCTGCTGTCGGTTCATTAATAATCCGTCGGACATTCAATCCAGCAATTTTCCCAGCGTCTTTTGTAGCCTGACGCTGGGAATCATTAAAATAAGCTGGGACCGTAATCACAGCATCGGTTACCTTTCCCCCAAGATGTTCTTCAGCCATTTGCTTTAACTTTTGGAGAATCATAGCACTGATTTCTGGTGGAGTATATTCTTTATCCCTCACCTTAACAACAACGGCTCCGCTTGAATTCTTATCAACTTTGTAGGGCACTTCAGATATTTCAGTACTTACCTCTTTGTGCATCCTGCCCATAAAGCGTTTGATAGAAAATACTGTGTTTTCCGGATTGGTCACTGCCTGTCGCTTCGCAGTCTGCCCAACTAGGCGTTGGTTGTCTTTTGTGAATCCAACAACTGACGGGGTTGTACGGCCCCCTTCAGGATTGGTTATAATGGTTGGTTCCCCACCCTCTAAAACAGCTAAACAGGAATTTGTTGTACCAAGATCAATACCAATTATTTTTCCCACTTTTTTCTCCTTAATTTTAAAATTCTATGAACAAGTGCTAAAATTTATACAAAATATCACAATTTATGTGCCAAAGGAGAATAATTGCCTAAATGGCAGATACTTAAGTATTATAGTACTTTATGACAGAAATAGGGGATATTCTCAGGAATTAGAACTCATTCTTTTCTTCCGAACAGAATTAAATGTAAACTGTCCATCCGAAGTATCCACTTTTATTTTATTACCGGAAACAAATACATTTTCAAGAAGAAGTTCAGAGATGGGTTTTTCCAACGAAGATTGTATTTCACGGCGAAGGTTTCGTGCACCATATTTTGGACTGAAACCTCTACCTAAAAGCAACGTTTTAGCCCGTTTGGTTAAAAATAGCTCTATATTCAGTGTAAAAAGATTCTCCCTCAGATCCACAAGGAGAAAGTCTACAATCTCCAATGCATCTTGCCTGGAAAGGGGATGAAACACAATGGTATCATCAATACGATTCAAGAATTCGGGGTTAAAAATTGATTTAACCTGATCGAGTATCTGGTCTTTCATTGAAGAATAATCGAAATCAGTTTTTGTATCCGTAAATCCAAATGAGGTATGATCTTGGATCTCCCTCGTCCCTACATTGGAGGTCATAATAATGATCGTGTTCTTGAAATCAACTTTCCTTCCCAGTCCATCTGTCAGTACTCCCTCATCAAATAATTGAAGCAACACGTTGAAAACATCCGGATGGGCTTTTTCGATCTCATCGAACAGAACAACAGAATAAGGATTTCTACGAACCTTTTCGGTCAGTTCTCCTCCCTCTTCATACCCCACATACCCAGGGGGTGCCCCAATCATTCGCGAGACTGAGAATCGTTCCCCATATTCTGTCATATCTATTTTAATAAGGGCATCAGAATAACTAAATAAATAATTCGCAATAACTTTAGCCAATTCTGTTTTACCAACTCCTGTAGGTCCAAGAAAAAGAAATACACCGATCGGCCGATGGGGACTTTTTAATCCTGCTCGAGCCCTTTGAATCGAACCAGACAAACATTTAATTGCTTCATCCTGACCCACAATATATTTATGGATTTCTTTCTCCATATTTAAAAGTTTCTTGGTTTCGGATTGGGCAACTTTGGCCACGGGAATCCCAGTCATTAATGAAACTATATCAGCTATGTGATCTTCGGTAATCAAGACCGGGTTCTTTCCTTCTTCCTTATTCCATTTTTTCTGGACTTCTGCCAGTTTTATCATCAGTTTTTGCTCCTTGTCCCTTAGCGAAGCGGCTTTTTCAAACTTCTGCTCAGCAATCACCTGTTCTTTCTCTTCCCGGATTTTATCGATTTTCACTTCAATATCTAGAATA
>DTUJ01000156.1:821-2125 GCA_012964235.1 Fidelibacterota bacterium | reverse complement strand
ACTCCTTCAACAAAGAAAAATCCATCAGCAGATACACCCGGGACTTATTTTTCTGTTGATGCTTCATTATTTGTGCTTACAAGCTCTTTCACCGCCAGTCCCGTGGAAGGGCAGCTGCCGCTGACAGTACAGTTTACTGATATGTCTTCAACCCCGGAACCAGGGGGTGTGGTCAGCTGGCAGTGGGATTTTGAAAATGATGGAGTCATCGATTCCTATGAACAGGACCCTGTGTGGATATATGATCAGATGGGAATCTATTCTGTTCAATTGACCGTATCTGACGGAGTTGACACTGATACCAGATTGATTGAGTCTTATATCAGGGTCTGGGATTTTGAAACACCTTTGCCTGTTACTGTACTGCCTGATTCCGGTTTTATTGTCACCTTACCTGAGATAAACCCAAGCATAACCTTAAGCTTTATCCTGAGAAATGATAATTCCGAAACAATTAGCTATAACATGGATATTGTCAGCGCTGATTCTACCTACATCGTTTACGCGGAAGAACCAGATTCTAATTCGTCTAATGGCAACATTTGGCGGATGCGGCCGGATGGTACTGACAAAACCCAGTTGACTTTTGCGACACTTGATTTTGAGCCTGTCTGGTCTCCTGATGGAGAGCATATAGTATTTTATTCTCTTTTGTCTGGAAACTATGATATCTGGGTAATGAATGAAGATGGATCGAGCCTGGATAGGCTTACCGATCATCCCGCGGGTGATTATGAGCCGAGTTGGTCACCTGATGGAGAGTATATTTTGTTTGCATCAGACCGCGATGCAACAGCATATGGTAGTGAAATATATCGGATTCCATCCATGGGAGGTGCTGCTGAGAGATTGACCTTCAATGATTTAGAGGATGGCAGACCAGTATATTCCCCTGATAGCAGGTATTTTGCTACACAGTCAAAGTATTCGGGTGGGGATAAAGATATATTCATATACACCTCAGATGGAGAACTGTTGAACATATTGGGGACCCAGGGTGAAAGTGATTATCAGCCGGCATGGTCTGCCACAGGGAAACGTATATTCTGGTCAGGGATAGCTGATGGTTTCAACCGTAATATCCTTAGCGCAAAACCTGATGGCAGCGACCTTAGGGTGGAAGTATACACAGAATTAAGTGCATACCGTCCGCGATTATCTCCCGATGATCAGTTCATTGCTTTTTCCAATTCTGTATTTTATGAAACTGGCGGAGATGAGATTTTCGTGTGGAACAGGCAAACACAAGCATTGACCCAAATTTCTGATAACACCCCGGTTGTGAGAGAGTGGGGCCCCGAGTG
>DTUJ01000156.1:487-811 GCA_012964235.1 Fidelibacterota bacterium | reverse complement strand
AATCCACCACCGTATCCAAGGGAAGTGGGTCCCGAGTGGTCACCGTTTATCTCTTCCCCGGACTGGCTGTCAATTAACCAGAATAGCGGGGAACTTGAGCCTGATGAAACCAATATGGTGAATATAAATATTAATGCTTTTAATCTTGAACTTGGTGAACATCATGCCAGTATTTTAATTAGAGATAATCAGACAGGGATACCTATTGGCTCAGTTCCTTTGACTATTGAAATTACCGATACCTGCGAATCGGAGCCTTTGCTTTATTTGATTGAGGATGTACCCAACGACCAGGGCTGGTGGGCAAGGCTTGGTTTTTCAGCA
>DTUJ01000156.1:0-450 GCA_012964235.1 Fidelibacterota bacterium | reverse complement strand
TTGGAAGGTGACATGATGGGTATCTATACAGTATGGAGACAGTTTCCTGATAATAGACCCTGGGAGGTTTTAGGATCTTTTCCAGGAGCAAATGAGTCTACCTACAATTATCTGGCACCCACTTTAGGTAATGCTACCCCTGAAGATACAACCTGGACAACCTATCGGGTATCATTCACAGTGGATTCTGAGATCTGGTACTCCAGTCCTGCATCTGGTTATTCGATTGACAATATAATTCCCGCTACACCAACTGGACTCATAGCTGAATATTCTGACGGGAGTGTCAGCCTTGTTTGGGACGGGCCGGTGGATGAAGATTTTCATTATTTTACTGTCTACAGAAATGGTGTGGTCTGTGGTTATTCAGTCGAACCTCTCTATACAGACGAGGATGTGTCTATTGAGGGTCAGTTGTTCTATTATGTTACAGCAACAGATGCTAATGGG
>DTUJ01000155.1:2517-10041 GCA_012964235.1 Fidelibacterota bacterium | reverse complement strand
TACCGGGATTTCCTTATTTATGGACCTTGAGTATTCATTCATCATAACCTGATTATATTTTTTGGTATTTTGTGCCGTTTTCCAACTACTCCCAAAATAAATTCCTCCACATAAAACTACCGACGGGATCAGAACTTTTAGATCATTGGATTTTATTCGAATTCTTTTAGGAATAAATTTAGAATTCGAGGAACTATTGGTGGGAATATAATCCAGAACAGAATTTTTAAAAGATAATAAATTGCTATTTGGACTCGAAGATGAAGGTAGGAACCCAGTTAGAATAATCATAGAACTCAATACACCAATTCCTGAACTCCATTTTCTCAGGTATCCTTCTCCACCCCCTGGAAAAATAGAAGCTAATAAGGATGTCCTTTCATCCTTTTGTGGAATATCAGAAACACTTTCAATATATTCAAATAAAGGATTAAGAAGATTAGAATAATATTCCTGTCCAAATCGTTCTTCCGCTGAAAGAAACGTAAGTTGTGCTGATTTCCAATCCAGCTCACGAATGAATGCATATCCACGGAAAACGAGTAAATATGGGTCTTCTGTTAATTGGGTCCTATCCAAAACGATTCGATTCTCATCTCCAATCAAATGTAAATACATCTTATGATAATTCGCCGCTTTAAAGACAATTGACGTTGAATCCCCATAATCCAGTACCCGTTGATAATATACTATGGCAAGCTTAGGATTAAGGGTTTTTTCATAACACCGACCAATTTGATAATAAATTGTAGATTCCAGTTCGTCACCAGGAAATCGGTATAAAAACTGAAAATAATTTAATAAGGCACGGTCATAATGATTTTTTTCAAATAAAAAATCGCAAAATGTAATAAGTTCATTCCTTTGATATGAGGAGTAATCTGCCCATTCTGTCCTAATATCATCCTTAGAATAATATTGCTCTTGTCCTCCCAAAAATCCTATCAGGAAGAGGCTCAAAACATAAACGACACTTTTTCTCACAGAGAATTTCTCATTAACTTAAAAAAAATTGATCATACTGAAAAGAATCTATGCAAACTGATGCAAAAGTAAAAGAGGTCAAATAGATATGTTAATCCTTTGACAAATGATTTTTTATATTCTGCCATCCAACTAAAGCCTCCACAATGGTAAGATCAACAGGAGTTGAGGATCACCTAAACTCTCAATATCATTTTCAGAAATTTTCCGCAATATGCTCCCCATTATTTTACCTGAGCGTGTCTTTGGAAGTGCTGGAATAATTTGATTAATATTTTATTCAAAGTTAACTAAATCACTAATATTGGGATCCATTTATTCGTTTTCTGTAGAATCCTTAACTGACTGTAGTGCTTTTAATGCTTTCAGTGCCTCATCTACTTTCTGCTGGGACAATTGTAATTGTGATTCAGATAGTGGTAATTCATAAAAAATTTCTGAGGCTTCATTGATCTTTAATTCCTTCTCTTCAATTAAGGAATCGCCATTAAATACCTTCAGATTATGTGTCCCTTCTTCCATTTTCAATTTTATCTTATTTTCAAACCAATTATATTTACTATCCAATACAAAATTCAACCCCGTTTCTTGAGTATTGAAAGTAATAGTATGAATTTGATTTAGCTGGAAGAGCAGTACGACAGAGGTTGCAAGCTGTAAGTCTAATTCATATTGGATAGGGACATATTCCTCATAAGCAAGATCTATTTTATGCAATCCAGGTGCTAAAGATATTTCTTCTATAGGAGTCAATCCGTAAGGTTCTCCATCAATTTTGACATGTGCATTGGAGGGGTTGCTTTCAATACGAACTGATACTTTTGCAAAAATAATGGTCAGAAAAAATAGCACTAAGAATTTATTTCTCATTGGATAAATTTCAAGTATTTATTTTTAATCCACCCCTCAAAATGTTGAAGATAACCATTTTTTTCAATAAGAATTTCAATTTGACCAAATAACTGATCTCCGGCTACTTTTTCGGCTACAAATATATCTCCTTCCGAAAGAAAAAACTTTATGGGTGATCCATTCTCTGGACCTTCTCTAAACGGAGTTTCATTTTGAATAACTCTGTACACCATTCCCTGGCTGATAAATAAAGCACTAGGTCCAAGAACTACAGATTTATTTAACCACTTCTCACCTTGAAAATCAATACGGTCTCTCCAACGAGAGTATCTTCCTTCGGTAGAAATAGTTAAATGTAAATCTTTTCTATCCTTGAAGGGAGACCAAAGTTCTATTTCAAACTGTCCAGAAGTATTTGTCTTACTATTTCCAACAACTCCAGTACTATCAAAAATTTGGACTATTGCCCCAACAATTGGGATTTTTCCAATTCTTCGTGAAACATTTCCAACTAATATCACTGGTTTTCTACGAATATAAGCAATTGGAAATTCAAATACCCCTGTTTGTTCAATAGTAAAATAATTTTTCACTATTTCAAAATCATCACCCTGAGGAACGAGAATGGCAACATATCCTAAATCCTCAATTTGAAAAAAATCTACAGGAAGTATAACAGTGATAGTGTCATCCGGAAAAAATATTTTACTTATCAAGGGAGATATTGAATCGCTTTGGTTAAAAACACTAAAGCGATAAGCGGTTGGATTCCCATCAAAAATTTGTGTTTGTAATTTCAGTTGGATATTTCCATATTCATACCGAACGGCAACCGAAGGATTCGCATCCAGTAGAATTGGCTCAGGATATTCAGGTGTCATCATAAAAGAACACCCCAAAAAATAGAAGTGTCCCATCAATAGCAAACCTGAAAGGTTTCTTAGTTTAATCCACCTGATTTCCATGATGAAACTTAACAAAGTTATCGTCAGATTTCTTTTTTACAGCAACCATTGTAATAATAGCTGTACAGGCTAACCTTTTTCCCCGTGATTTGCTTTCAGCAAAGGCATCCACATTAATACTAACTGAAGATTTGCCAACTTTTATCACCTTACTGGAAAAGTTAATCCATTCACCAGCGTATACAGGTTCTTTAAATTCAACCTTTTCAATTGCCCTAGTAACAGCTCCGACTGCATCTGTATCCCTCAAAAACCGATAGGCTACTTTGGCAGCTGCTAGATCCATCCAAGAGACCATTTGACCACCAAAAAGGGTACCGACATTATTAATATGATCAGGCATCACAAGTTGGGAATATTGCGCAGCGTATTTCATGATTGAAAACGTGATTTATCAGGAAGATTTATCAAAAAAATAGCCCCGCCAGTCTACCCTTGAGAAAATCTTTTTTCCCTGAAGAGCACGCCGTACTAACGGGGCTTTTCTTATTTAAAAGGGTTTGAAAATTAATATAATCGACATTTTCCTGCAACATCCTTTTGAAATTATCTTTCATGGTCTATTCACTTATATTTATCCTTACGTGAGGGAAATAATCACCACATCTGCAAATAGCATGTAAACCCAATCCATGTACGAAAATCGCTATAATTATTTCTCGTGAGGATTGGTAAGTTTGTTCCAATCTCAACAATAAACGGAATTGGGCCAATTTTTTTTAACGGATCCAGATTATTCAGAAATAATACAAAGGATTGAGATATCTGAATCATTTCAGTATCATACCCAGGATGGGAAGTCATTCTTTTGTCCCACCCAGGATTGCTAGAAATAAACTGGTCCTGTCTTTTGAGAAACCAAATCTGATTCCCCATCAAAGAAATTCTTTCCGGCCATAGATCCAGAGTAGCAGATATCATCCCGCGAAATTCAGTCCCTCTCTTATAAAGATAGGTCAATCCAATGTGTTCTGCGATACTGTCTGGATTTGTTTGAGATATACCAAGAAAAAAAATGGGGGTATTCAAGGTTGTTTTACTTGAATTTACAATTTGAGCAGCCCAACTAATATTAAACAACCGATCCCAGGATTTTTTATAAAATTCTCCTGAAAAAGAATATTTCCATAAAGTCGTTCCTGGACCAAGGAGGACTTCTTCAAACTGTGATGAATGAGAATTATTTACAGAATGATAACGGCTTAATGGTCGTGAACTAGGGAACTGAACCATAACTCCACCGTACATGGAAACCAATCCTTTTGCCGACCAGGCTGGTGTTCCCATAAGTAAAATTTTCACACCCAGTGAAATATCTCCGAAACCAGATGTCTGCCTCCTGGGAGAAAAGTAATAATCTTGTAACTCGTTAATAGTTTGTTGAGACGAATCAGATTCATCCAGAAAATCTGGCGTCCAATTCCAATCACGCTCCACTAGTAAATTCCTTATATAGGGGATCTCCAAACTCACAGTGGTTTTGTCAGTGAACCCGTACTCAATTTTTGAAGTGAGAGTAGAGACATTCTCTTTACGCAGTTCCGTCAGTGTACCTTGAAATGTTGTCGAATTCAATCCGAACAGAGCATCACTATGGTCTGAGAATAGAATGCTGTCCTGTCCCACTTCTTTTGCACCATTTTCCCCAATCCAGTCTCCTGAAGCCGTACTTGAAAAAATAGATACCCGCCAAACATTTTGTGGAACTGTGAAATGTGTTTGACCAAAAACATATGAAATGGTGAAAAACAAGGAAAATAAAAAAATGTGAATTTTATTTATTAACACAACAATTAATTTCATTTAAATTTAATATAAATGAAACCTCTGTCTGAATTCACTGAAACGAAGAATATCATGAAACCATAAAGGGGGTAAATAATCAGCTGGTTTCCCTTGAGCAGTGAATGTTCTCAGAATATTTGAACCAAATAATCTATCAATATAATTATCGGATGCCCATTGAAACTCCCTCGGATATAGATATTTTGTAGTGATAATAATAGCTGTGGAGATTGCCAAAGGATCAAATTCGTTCCTATCTGTTATTTCAATCTCAATTCCATTACAAATTTCATTGAGGTACAGGGGGATGAACTTCATGCCCTGTCTATGCAATGGCTTGTATTTGATAACTGAAAAACGTACACCGGATAAGCTCAAAGCATTTAACTTTTCCATTAGATGATGACCAGACAACCAAGGTGCTCCTATCCTAAGGTATGGTTTATCCGTCCCATGTCCAGTGTTAAGGTTCGTCCCCTTTAAGAGTGCCATTCCTGAAAACGCTAATAAAGTTTCTAGGTCAGAAATGTCCGGAGTTGGTTGAACCCAGGGTAATCCTGTTTCGTTAAACCAATGATCACGTTTCCAGTTTGCCATGGGAATTACAGTAAGATCAACACGCGCAAGATCCTTTGCCCATCCCATTTCATTGACCATTAAAATAAATTCTCCAATTGTATACCCGTGTCGAATTGGAACAAGATGATATCCTTCAAAAGACTGATATGCAGGACGAACCACAGGACCATCAATCACATCACCACGCAATGGATTTGGGCGGTCAAGGATCAATACCGGGATGTTATTTTTTGAAGCAGTTTCCATTATTTTTGTTATTGTTGTGATAAAAGTGGAATACCTGACACCTGTATCTTGGATATCCACAAGAATAAGATCAATACCTATTATAGATTCATCAGGTGGATAAATATGTTCCCCAAATAAATCGATAATTCTTGCTCCTGTTATCGGTTCAATATTCTTCTCTTTTGTAAATAGTTTTAATCTCTTATTTCCACTTCCAAATAATCCAAACTCTGGTGCAAAAAGAGTTTTTACTTCAATCCCATTAGATGCTAAAATTTCTAACAGATGTTCTCCCTCCCGGTTAACAGCAGTCTGATTACACAAAACAGCGATTTTTTTTCCCTTTAATGGAGCTATATCTAATTGTTCTAAAATATCAAGACCGGTAAAAACATGTGGAGCAAAGGAAAAATCAGGGATATTTTTAATTTGGCTATATCGAAATCCCTGTGCAAACAGGTAAATGGGTACAAACAACAAAAATACTGCTACTTTTACTAATCGATCATGCATTATGTCTAAAGAAAATTAAATCTACTGAATAAGTTACTGCAATATTCGTTATAACAGAAAAACTGATAAACCATGTCCAGGCTATTCCAAATTCCCTCAAAAGAATTACAATAACAATACTGAAAACTAAGCCCAAAATTAAACTTAATGAATGGAATGGGCGCTTACTTCGGCTCAGAATAAACATTCCTAATAAGCCTCCATAGGTAAAAGAGGCAATTTCAAGCCCCATATCCACAATAGCCTTGTCACTTTCATCAAAGATCAAAGCGATACTAATTAAAACTATAGTCCAGAACAGGCTGATAAATCGGGCTCCTCTTAATGATCTCCCTTTCCAAGACCAGTCTATAATTGTGGACGATGCAAGTGAATTAATGGAAGAACTTAGTGTGCTCATAGCAGCCGACAAAACTCCCGCCAGCAACAGACCTTTTAAACCAACCGGAAGATACTGCACAATAAACAATGGAAACTCCCTATCTTTTTTCAGTGCAAGCTTATCATCATTTAAAAAAGCAATATCAACTTGGGTCAGATCTACATTTTGGAAAAGAGCATATAATAAAGAGCCCACAAACAAAAATATTACAAACTGAAAGAACACGAATATCCCACTACCTATCATCGCCTTCCGGGCTGCGGAAAGATTTCTGGTGCTCAATACACGCTGAACCATCATATGATCTGCACCGTGCGAAGCAAATGATAATAACATTCCACCAATCAAGGAATTGACAAACATGTATGGTTTTTGGATATCCCATCCCAACTGAATGATTTGGAACTTCCCCTTGTCAAAAATATCCTTCAAAATAGAAAAAGCTGGTTCATGAAACTGAAAAATGATAAAACCAACTGAAATCAATCCTGCCCCCAGATAGAGAATAAACTGGAGACTGTCAATCCACATGATGGTGCGTATTCCTCCCGAAAGAGTATAAATTCCTGTCACTACACCAATCACTATCACTGCTGCCAGGAGTGACCATCCGGTAATCACCTGAACAATTACAGCAGTAGCTAAAAACCGGACACCGTCTGCTAATACCCGCGTGATCAGAAAAACTATCGATGCTGTTTTTTGGATATTTGGACCAAACCGGGAACCAAGAACTTGGTAAATTGAGGTCACCTCATTTCGAAAATATTGTGGAAGAAGAAATATGCTCACTAAAATTCTCCCCAGGATATAGCCCAAAGCTAACTGAAGAAAAAACCATTCTCCCCGATATGCTTTCCCCGGTATACTTATGAAGGTCAAGACAGATGTTTCGGTTGCCACGATGGAAAACATGGCAACAACCCATGGTAGGTTTTTTCCCCCCAGAAAAAAATCTTTTGTTGTTTGATTTTTTTTCCCCTGGTAAAGTCCATATACCACCAAACTAACCAGGAAAAAAATAATTATTAATGTATCAATAATATTCATAATGCAAAAATTTACTCCCTCTTTACCTCATATTGAGGAAATATTTTCAGCCAAATCTCATATGAAATTAAGAATGAAAAAGAAAACATAATATGTAAACGATATGAGCTAAAAAAAACCATTTTCGTCTTTTAATGAGGAAATTAGATCCAATTTCTGCAAAATTTAATTTTTTTCTTATCTTGC
>DTUJ01000155.1:0-2498 GCA_012964235.1 Fidelibacterota bacterium | reverse complement strand
GTGGACATTTTCCATGCAATTATTATGGCAGATAAAGAAAAAATTCAATCATCAGGAGGGTTTGCAAAAACCACCAATTTCAAATGGCTTGGGGTTGGTGTTGCCATTTTTACGCTCCTCGCTCTCATGCCCACTCCAGAATCTATGGTTTCAAAGGCCAGTGAAATTTTCGGCAGTGACCTGAGTCCGGAAATAATTGCCCAGAGGGCTTACAACATGAAAATTATTATCGCCCTGCTTGGGATGTGTTCGGTCTTTTTCGCAACGGAAGCGATTCCCATGCCGGCAGTAGCACTGCTGATCGGATTGGTTCAATTGTTTTTTGGGATCACCCAACCAGCACGGATTGTGTCCACTTATGCACATGATGCTGTGTGGTTTATTGCCGGGTCACTAGCCATTGGTTCAACACTGGTGAAATATGGACTCGACAAACGGATCGGAATGCTGGTAGTCAAACTTTCCGGAACCAAAACGCGCAACATTGTTCTGGGTCTCCTGCTTGGAACAGCCATTCCATCCGCATTTATAAATGAAGCCTCAATCGCACCTATGTATATACCGATCGCCCTCGCATTGTACACACTTACGAACAAGACAATTTCAGCGCCCAATCTAGGAAAATTACTGATGATGTCCATTGCCATCGGCTGTATGGTGGGAGCACCCATGAGTCCCACCGGAGGCGCCAGGAATGCCATCATGATTGGGTTTCTGGAAGATTATGTCAGTCCGAATGTTTCCTTTTTTGAATGGATGAGTATGGGTGTTTTTTATACTGCTATCATGTCAGTGCTGATGGCATTCTTACTTCCATTACTCTTCAAACCGGAAGTGAAGGATTTATCGGATGCTGTTTCAGTTCTGAAAAGCGACCTTGAAAAGCATGGTAAAATGACCGGGAAACAATGGCTCGTCGGTGGAATAATGCTGCTTATGATTTTCATGTGGATCACCGATAAAACGGTCACTGCCGGTATTCTCGGATTTCCACTGGGGCTGGGTGGTGTAGCGATCACAGGAGCCGTCCTCTATATGCTGCTGGGACTAACCTCCTGGAAAGATTATGAAGAAAATGTAAGTTGGGGTGTCATTATTCTATATGCCGGAGCAATCAGCCTCGGTGCGGTGTTTAAAGCCAGCGGCGCAGCCAAATGGCTGGCAGACAGCATGATTGAAATCATGGCTAATTTCGGCATCGGTTCGGGTCTGCCCCTGATTTTAGTGGTCATCCTCATCGGTGCTTTACTCACTAACCTGATGAGCGCAGGTGCCACCGTTGCTGTGATCGGACCAGTCGTCCTGGAAATGGCGCAGAGCTCCGGTACCAATCCGGTTTTGGTCGGTGTGGGTTTAGCCATTGCGACTTCCCTGGCGTACTGGCTTGTCATCGGTACACCTGCGAGTTCTATTGTTTACGCAGCTGGAATGCTTGAAGCAAAGGATTTTATACGCATGGCTGTTTTTGCCTGGCCCATGGCCCTGATCGTAATGGCAGCCATGGTCATATTCTGGTGGGCAGGTGTTCTGCCTTATGAATTTGGAATAGATATAACCCGCATTCCGGGAGCAGGAGGATAAAATGAACCAGATAATCATACTTGGAGTGGTATTGATGCTCTTGCTGATTACTTTTCTGTTCAGCAGAAAGGAACAGGTTTCCAAAGCAGAATCCGATAAAGAATCCAGGAAAACCAAAAAAGAGTCCTGGTCCCAGGAAAAGGTTATGGAATACAGTGAAATTCAATCCAAAAAGGAAGCTTTGCTGAAAGCAGTTGATGAAAAATTTAAAGACGACCCAGAACAGGCGGAAGACTTAAAAACATTGATTAACGATTGGGCTGAATTGAGAATAAAGATGTTTACGGATCGCCGTTCCTGGGTGAGAAATCCTGAAAAAGATAAAAAATAAATAATTTCTGAG
This sequence comes from Fidelibacterota bacterium, assembly GCA_012964235.1. GTDB lineage: Bacteria > Fidelibacterota > Marinisomatia > Marinisomatales > UBA8229 > UBA8229. The sequence goes on along the minus strand of DTUJ01000155.1, from coordinate 574 downwards.
ATAAAAAAAACGGGGTCATCAAATGACCCCGTTTTTTTTCTTTGAACCTCTTGGCTTATTTAAGCTTCAATGCTTTTATAAGTTCCTTTTTCTCACTCCTCGAAAACTTAATTTTCTTTTTCCCACCTCTAGAGGCAGAGGATTTGGCGCCTTTATCTCCATAACCAAATGCCTTGGCAATGAGTTTTCTCTGCTTATTATCAAGCTTGAGTACAACTCCTTCACCTTCTTCTCCCCTTGGTGAAGCAAATCCAAACATCTTTGCCAAACGTTTATGATCACCCCTACTTATATTAAAGACGTCTTTTTCATTTTTAAACAGCTTTTTAAACCTTTTCTTATCACCTTTGCTGATCTTTATAGCTTTTTTACCGCCGCGTTTTAGAGATTTTTTAAAACCAGAAGCAACTGCAATAGGTTCTTCTTCCCATTCAATTTCAACGGCTTCATCATCATCTACATCGTCCATCATATACTCATCCTCATCACCAGCATCAGTATAACCAAATGCCTTGGCAACCTTTTTCTTGCCGGCTCTTGTTACAGGTGAACTGCCAGGCTTTACTTTCTCAAG
>DTUJ01000154.1 GCA_012964235.1 Fidelibacterota bacterium | reverse complement strand
GCGGCACAAAGGAATTGACCAGATTAGTAAATTCTGGAGAATATAAATTGGCGTTTTCATTATTCTCGACCTCCATTAAGCAACTTTTGGATGTAGCTGATGCTGGAAAAGTAATGCCTCCAAAATCCACCTGGTTTGAACCAAAACTTCGGAGTGGGATGATCGTCAATTTGTTAACCGATTAAAAAGGAAAATTACTTATGCTAATTCTAATTTCGGATGCTTTTGCACCTGACCTTCCGAAAATACTTTCTTCATATGGAAAGGTTACAGATGATATGGGGAAACTGCCGGAAGCAACCGTTGTACTTGTACGCAGTAAAACAAAAGTTACTAAGGAGTATATTGATTCCGCGCCAAATCTTAAGTTGGTTATTCGTGGCGGGGTAGGACTTGATAATATTGATCTGAACTATGCAGCTGAGAATGGCATTACTGTTCATAACACCGCGGCGGCTTCTTCAATTGCTGTGACTGAACTGGCTTTTACACTGATGATTACCCTGCCAAATCATGTGATCAAAGCCGACAGTACCATGCATGCCGGTCAGTGGGCTAAAAAAGAACTGAAACGTACCGAACTGTATAACAAGATACTGGGAATTATTGGGCTTGGAATGATAGGGAGCGAACTTGCTAAAAGAGCAACTGCATTCGGAATGAATGTTATTGCCTATGATCCATTTGTTGAATCAAGCGTAGTTGCAACAATGAAACCAGATTTGAAAGGCGTCCTGAATAATTCTGATTATGTTTCTTTGCATCTTCCCCTTACAGATGAAACTACAGGATTAATCAATGCCGAAATGTTGAAAGAATTTAAGGACGGAGCCTATCTCATTAATACCGGGCGCGGCAAAACAATTATTGAAGAAGATGTTGTCGAAGCGTTGAAGAGTGGAAAACTAGCCGGGTTCGGAAACGATGTTTGGTATTCCGACCCGCCGGAAAATACACCATTGATTGATGCTCCAAATATGCTCATGTTGCCGCACCTTGGCGCATCTACGAAGGAAAACCTGTTAAGAATTGGAGATATTATTGAATCCATTATCCGTGATTTTGTTTCCACTGATTAACTCGCTTTTTAAAAGGAGATATTACAATGCAAAACCGTATTTTTAATTTTAATCCGGGTCCTTCTGCAATTCCTGTTGCCGTACTGAATCAAATTCAGGAAGAATTATTGAACTACAAATCAACTGGAATGTCCATACTTGAAACTTCGCATCGCTCACCTGAATATGAGAGAATTAATGATTCTGCTACTGCACTTTTTAAAGAGTTTATGGGAATTGGTGATGATTTTCATGTACTGTTTGTCGGTGGAGGCGCTTCCACTCAATTTGATCATATCCCGCTTAACTTCTTGCCCGTTGGAGGAACTGCAGCATACGTAGACACAGGAACATGGGCGTCAAAAGCTATCAAGGAAGCTGAAAAAATTGGGAACGTTCATTTAGCTGGCAGTTCAAGGGACTTGGACTATACCAATATTCCCAATTCCAGTGATTTGGATATTCCAAAAGATTCAGCATATGTACATATCACATCTAACAATACAATCAAGGGAACACAGTGGCACTCGTTCCCAGACACCAAAAATATTCCCCTCGTCTGCGATATGTCCTCGGATATTTGTTCACGTAACCTTGATTTTTCCAGATTTTCTTTAATCTATGCTGGAGCCCAAAAAAACCTAGGACCTTCTGGAGTAACAGTTGTTATACTACGAAAAGATTTCCTGGAAAAATGTAACTCCGATTTACCAACCATGTTTGACTATCGTACGCACGTAAATAAAAAATCCCTTTTTAATACTCCGCCTGTCTTTGCTGTTTATACCTTGAATTTAGTTTTGAAGTGGATAAAAAATCTTGGAGGGTTGGACGAATTGGAGAAAATAACGAAGGCAAAAAAAGATATTGTCTACAATTTGATAGATACGTATCCAGACTTTTTCCGTGGAACTGTAAGGGAGGACAGTAGAAGCTGGATGAATGTTACTTTGCGATTGCCTTCAGAGGAACTGGAACAGAAACTGGTTACAAAAGGGAAAGAATCGGGATTTGTTGGTTTAAAAGGTCATAGAAGTGTCGGAGGTATCCGAATTTCACTTTATAATGGCATACCCC
>DTUJ01000153.1 GCA_012964235.1 Fidelibacterota bacterium | reverse complement strand
TCCCTGCCAAGGATATGTTGAGGGATCTTTGTATTCATTTGAAAATGGGAGCTACATGAACGAATTAATTGACAATATGTCAACCGGTTCCGGCTACTGGCTCCGTTTTGATGAAGCTGGAACCTGTACTTATTCAGGAGAACCAATAAACGAACTCACTATCACGCTCAATGAGGGTTGGAATCTCATATCAGGAATAAGCACTTCCATAACCCTCTCAGATATTCAGGACCCGGATGGAATTATCATTTCTGGTACTGTTTATGAATTTGCTCCTGGTGGCTACTCAAATGCAGAGATCCTTGAACCGGGCACAGGATATTGGGTTAGGGCAAACAGTTCAGGTTCTATTTTCTTAATCAACAATTAGGTTTTCTACCTCTTTGTAAAAAAGTGGGGGGTGGGGTAAATTGAAATATATGAAAAAAATCTTTCTCCCATTTTTAATTATCTGTTTTTTGTTTGCTGAGCGCAGGATTCCGGCGGAGTGGGAAACACAGGATGGAATCTGGCTGCAATGGCCTCTTCAGTTTGAACATTGGATGAGACCGGAAATGGCAGCAACAGTCAGTGCCATTCAGAACTATGAATCAGTACACCTAATCGTCCAAAATCAAAATCATTTGAATGAGGCACAAAACCAAATCCAGGACCAGGGTGGTAATCCTGACTCTGTTATTTATCATATTCAAGCTCATAATAATGCCTGGTTAAGGGATAATGGTCCTGTTTATTTAGAATCTGATAATCAACTTATAATTAATAATATGCAGTTTGACTCTTGGGGCGGATTAGTACCCAATTATGAAGAAGATAATGCGATCCCGTGTATGATTGCTCAATGGCTTGATTTATCATGTGAATCATTAGATTTTATCATGGAAAGAGGAAACCTTGAATTCAATGGTGCGGGAACATTAATCTCAAATTGGGATTGCTGGATCGACAGAAATCCAAACCTAAACCAATCGGACCTGGAAGTGATCCTTATGGATATCTGGGGACTTGATCAAATCGTCTGGACTTATGGTCATTCCCAGTACGATGTTACCACAGGACATATTGATGGTGTGGCTCGTTTTATCAACGATTCTACTGTTGTCGTCTCCCAATATGCGGATCCCAATGATGAAGATGCTTGGATTTATGATGCGGCTGCAGAAACTATTTCAAATAGTGGATTTCATGTCATACGAATTAATATGCCAGGATATATTAATTATTATAATTGGATCATTCCGGCAATCTATGTGAATTGGCTACAGATTGATGGTGCGATTATAGGAAATGCCTTTAACGTACCTGAATGGGATAATGAAGCTCAGGAAATTTTGGAATTTCTTTTTCCAGAGCAAAATGTGATTTTACTATTTACTCCGGAAGTAAATCTGTCAGGGGGCGGAATACATTGTATTACTAATGATCAGCCCTCATTGACCCTTGATTCAAGCTTGGAATTGGAACATAGTGCAGGCTGGAACCTTATAGGTCTTCCACTTGAAGTATTAAATCCATCATATATCACCTTATTTCCTGAGTCGATTGAAGGTACACTTTACTCTTTTAGTGGTGGCTACAACCCTGTAACAGAGCTAATCAATGGTAAAGGCTACTGGTTGAGATTCAATGAAGCAGGCAGCACCACTATTTCAGGCACCCCAATCAATGAGCTTACACTTAGCTTAAGTGAAGGATGGAATCTCATATCAGGAATAAGCACTTCCATAACCCTCTCAGATATTCAGGACCCGGATGGAATTATCATTTCTGGTACTGTTTATGAATTTGCTCCTGGTGGCTACTCAAATGCAGAGATCCTTGAACCGGGCACAGGATATTGGGTTCGTATAAATAATCCGGGCAGTATCATTTTAACGAGTGACTGATATTCATTCTCTTGAACCAGATTAAATCAATTATTTCATTTGAACCAAAGGTACTTTTCCGTATTATTCTACTTGACTCGAAGAGTAAATAAACCGAATTTTTAGATAGCCTATTTAGAGAATTTCATCGAATTTATATACCAATTAACACAATTGATTAAACCCCACCGCAAGGTGGTAAACCATATTCCCTATTAAAAACCAAAAGGAGACCAATGAAATGAAAAAAATGTTAACTGTGATCTTTTTTACATTACCTTTAATGCTATGGG
>DTUJ01000152.1 GCA_012964235.1 Fidelibacterota bacterium | reverse complement strand
ATTCATATTACATGGGTCATTCATATTTTACAACAGATCCAATCTGGAAATTTCAGGAAACAAATACTGATTTAAACATGTGGTATCAGGAGAATCCTGAGGAAGAGATTTCTAATGAAAAACTTGCCTTAAACTCCGGAATAAGTCTTGGTACCAGCATTACCTTGCTGAATCAATGGAGTTTCGGCTTGAATATTTCAAAGAAACTTCCTGGATATGACGATTTTGATACAAGAGGTGGTTATATTATCGAAGATCCAGGAACCCTTTCCCTTTCTTCCTGGATTGCTCCCAAGCCTGGGAAAAAGGTAAATCAGCAGCTTAGCCTTTTTGGTGGAAAAGATGATTATGCATCCAAATGGCACGGTCTTTCGTATAATCTGGAATTATCACCTAGGGAACATTATTCGATTTCAATATCTCCGGATTATGCCTGGAATTATGATGAATCGCAATGGGTAGATAATTTGTATTCTTATCCAGAATATATTTATTTAGGATCAGTCTATGGAAAATTAACAAGTCAGACAATTTCTTTGGGGATTAGAATGAATTATTCCTTTACTCCCGATATGAGCCTTCAATTATTTACACAACCATTCATAGCAATTGGGAAATATGACAGTTATCGATTGTTTATGGAAAATAAAACATATCAATTTCAGGAAAATTTTCCATTTTATGGCATAGTAATCAATGATAGCACATTAACAGAAGACAACACTGCTTATGAAGTTGATGATCCGTATTGGGATGATTATAATAATCATAATTATGATTTCAACACAAAATCTCTTAATTGGCAATCAGTATTCCGTTGGGAATATCGTCCTGGTAGTGTATTGTTCTTTGTTTGGTCCTTCTCGAGCTATGAAGATCAGGAGTTATTAGATTTTAATATTTCCAAATCCTATCGAAAATTATTTGAACAAGTGGCAACGCATCAATTTCTTATAAAGTATAATTACTGGATGAAACTGTAGTGTCAGAGGAGAAAAATACAAAAAAACGCTGGGAAACCGGCGATAAGGTATTTCATTATAAAATAATGCAATACCTGGCAAGCGAACCTATGGGTGAAATTTATCTTGCGAAAGATACACAATTGGATCGGATGGTGGCAGTGAAACGGTTTGCGTTCAATGCAGATATGGAAATGTCCGATGATGCAGAGAATCGGTTGAAAAATAAATTTTTGGAGGACGTAAAGCGGTTTTCTAAATGGGATCATCCAAACCTGTCTCAAATTTATTTCTTTGATTTAGATGATGACAATATTCCTTTTTATACCATGGAAGCGATCCCGGATTCACTTGGGAAGCACATTGGTCTTGTGAAGGATGCAGAGGGTGACCAGCTTGAATCAGAAACAAAAAGGTTTGACTATCAGGAGGCAGTAAAACTCATTCAGGATGTGTGTAAAGGTCTCCAGGTAGCTCATGACGCAGGAGTAGGGCACTATCGTATTTCACCAAATAATATAATGATAACTTCGGAAGGTGTACCGAAACTGGTAAGTTTTGGATTGGAAGCAGGAATGCGTCCTGAGGAATCCTCCAAGTTACAGCAAAGGTTTTCAAGTATTTATTCTGCCCCTGAGCAAGTGATGGGCAAAAGTGATAAAATTAGCTTGAAGACTGATTTATACACGTTGGGCCTTATTCTGTATGAGTTGATGAGTGGTAATATTCCAAAGGGCGTGATCGAACCCGTATCCAAAATTGATCCAAAAATACCGAAAGAAATGGATGAATTCTTTGAATCTGTTTTGGCTGAAGATCCTGATGACCGGATTGAGAATGTGGAAGAAATGATCAATCAGCTGGAGGATATATATAAAGGGATCAAACCAAGCAAAGCTGCTCCAACAAAAATGTTAGTTATAGGTGCAGTGGCAACAGTATTGGTGATCGGATTAGGTTATGGTCTGATGCAGGTATTCAGCCCAAAATTAAAGCCAGCGGAAGTTGATGTTCATTTTACCCCACAAATTCCTTCCTCTATTTATGAAAACCTGGAACCGCTTGGAAAATTTATTCTCTGGTTTGATATAAAAAACAATAATAAAAAAGGTGTTTCCATAGAGATCAGTGCCAATTTTCGGGATTCAAACGGTATTCGAAAAAAGATTGAGTTACCTGCAAAAACAGACACAACTATCGG
>DTUJ01000151.1 GCA_012964235.1 Fidelibacterota bacterium | reverse complement strand
CTTTTACCATCCTACGGAACAGGGATATGAAAAATTTATTTCAGAACGATTAAAACAATTTTGGCCAGGTCGGTATAAAGACTGATGTATTTGTTTAGATATATCTGCATATTTTTACCTCTTTGTGTTCTTGCAGATGACCGTCTCCGGCTGAACCATGCCGATATGCTGGAAAACATCACCGTAAAGGGTCAAGCAATTCAGATCCTTACCGGGAACGTTAAATTCACCAAGAGGAATATGGTTATTACCTGTGACCGTGCCAAATACAGGGAAAAAACCGGACAGGGCTCCATGACTGGAAAAACGAAGGTTATAAAAGAGGAATTAACTCTCACCTGTGATTCACTCCACTTTGATTCACCCAATGATATTCTAAAAACATTTGGGAGTACTCATATTTGGGATAAAGACTATGATCTTATTTCTGATTCCCTTAACTATTTTACAGAAATGAATAGGGGAGAGGCCCTGGGGAATGCAAGGTTAAAGCAGAAAGACCAAATCATAACAGCGGATCTGCTGCACTATGAAAAAGCCCCTGAAAGCGATGCTGTTTCCTACGAGGCGATTGGCCACGTTATAATTCAAGAAGAAGAGAGGACAGCGACATGTGGCAAGGCAATCTATTCACAGGAAAAAGAAACTACTCATCTATACTTGGACCCCCAGGTGGAGACTGATACGCGCACATTATCCGGAAGTAAAATTGAACTGCAATACAGTGATGAAGAATTGGAATACATGTACATCCCTTCAAAAGCTCATGTTGTTTCAGCCAGCTCAGGGTGGCAAACCTCAGATACAACAAATAAATCAACATCACGGAACCCCGTTCATTTCAAGGACGAATTGACTGGAAAAGTACTGAAAGGGTTTTTCGTAGATGGTGGGTTGGATTCAATGCGGGTTGAAGGGATGGCGACCACACTGTATCATATTTTTGAAGATTCTGTATACCAGGGAAAAAACCAGGCCTCCGGAGACACAATGACAATACTCTTACAGGAAAAGGATCTCCATCAAATACTTATTTCAGGCGGAGGGCGGGGTACATTTACTCCCGATTCAACAAATAAAAAGATTGATGCCCCAATAGTGTATAAATCCGACAAAATTGAGTACAGCATTCCGGATGAGATAACCAATCTGCACACCAATGCTGAAATACGATATGCCGACATGAATTTGTCCGCAGGTTTCCTGAATATAAATTGGCAAACCAATCTTTTGAAGGCATTTCCCGTAAGTCCTGTTGATACAACTTTAAAAGAAACCCGCCCGACAATGAAAGAAGCAGGAAAAGAGCCCATGTCCGGTGATGAAATAGTATACAATTTAAACACCCGGCGCGGGAAAATCATCAAAGGTAAAACCAAAACGAAGGATGGCTATTATCATGGGAATGAAATTAGAAACCAGGATGATGACACATTTTATGTAAAAAATAGCATTTACAGCACATGCGATTTGGATATTCCCCATTTTCATTTTGGGGGACAGAAAATGAAGATGATTCACAATGATAAAGTAATAAGCCGCCCATTGATTTTTTACATTGGAGGTATTCCCCTTTTTCCCCTTCCCTTCGCAATTTTTCCGCACCAAAGCGGCAATCGCAATTCAGGGTGGCTCATGCCCAGCTACGGTGAAACATCAAACCGAGGTCAATTCTTAGATGGACTAGGTTATTACTGGGCATTCAACGATTATTTAGATACAAAGGTCACAACAAGTTTTGCGGACCGGCAGGGATTTTTTGTAAAAGTGTACAACAGGTATAAAAAACGGTATTGGTACACAGGTAATTTTCAATTTGAGACGAGACAGAATTTTAAATCATCTCTTCCTAAAGCAGACAGGGATATATCCCATCTGAATCAACTGGAACGAACAACGGACTACAACATTCGCTGGTCTCATAACCACACGTTAAGGAATGATCAATCCCTCCGTGTAGATGCAAGTTATTACAGCCGGGGAGATTTTAACCGGGAAACGGGAATTGACTTGAGCCAGCGGTTAAACCAGCAGGCAATTTCAAAAGCCACCTATTCAAAACGGTGGAAGAAGTCTAAGAATTCATTGAGTATGAATTTACAGTTGAAACAGGACCTCATGGCAGAACGGAAAATAGATTCATCATTAGATAATCCGTTTTTTGTTGAACCAA
>DTUJ01000150.1 GCA_012964235.1 Fidelibacterota bacterium | reverse complement strand
CAGGTTGTAAATGGTGAAGGATATAAGAATCCCCAGAGCGATAAATATCATAAAATTGCATTCAATTCAACGTATGGTGAGCATAATTTGGTAAAAAACAGTGGTTTCAATGCGGGCGTGGTTTATACTACTGAACAAACGGATGATAAGCCAAATACCATGATCAGTTTATTTGGTGGTTTTTCTGGTTTGGGACTTCGGTTGGGAGGTCAATTTAATATGCTGAAAGAAGGTGGGATAGAAAGCCAGATCATTTCAGTAAGTTCTAATTATAGCGTGACAGATAAACTAGATGCATTTGTAAGATATGATATGTTTGATCCTAATACAGATGAGACTGATGAGGGGAAGGATAACAGTACTTATCTCATTGCTGGAATTCAATTAAGTTGCGGTAATGGATTATTAGTAGCACCAAATATACGAATGGAATCTTATGAAGATGATTTAGATTCTGCAACTGAATACAAAATCAACTTTCAGTTCAAGTTCTAATAGTATAAGCTGTTTACGTTCCTTGTATATCTGATTGATTAGGCATGATATCATCTTTAATCTTCTGGCGAAGATTTGTTATATATTTGTTAAATAATGCAACTCGTTCTTCTCTTAATTTAGTGATTTTTGGTACTTTTGGATGTGGGAGATCATTTTTATCAAACCAAATCTTTACCGCTTCAAACTTATCCTTGATAGATACAAGGGCTTTATTTACAAAAATAAGTGTTCCTACTTCTTGTGTTTTTTTTTCAATATCTTTGTCTAACAACTTATCAAGCGAGTCTCTAGATTTATTCAACTTTTCTCTCAAATAGGACCATTCAACTTTCAACTGTATATAAATAAACTCAGCTTCCTTTTTGTCAAAGGGGTAAAATTGAATTTGATCGGTTTCAGTTTTAAATTGTGATTGAAAATCTTCCATGATACACTCTGGCCATTAAAAAACCTATATTTCCCAAATCCTAATTTGAATTCCTAGGTACAACTTTTTGTTTGGTATAAACTCAAATTGATTTGATAAGGAAATTATTCAATCTGGTTACAAAAGTTGCAGGGTTTGGAAGTTTTATCCCCTCGATAAGCATCGCTTGTTCATAGAGCAACCAACAGAGATCTTCAAATGTCTTGGTTTTACCAAGAGATTTCATTTTCTTTACAATTTTGTGTTCCGGGTTGATCTCTAAAATCGGCTTAACATCCGGCATTGTGGACTGACCCATGCCTTTGAACATCTCCTGCATTTTTGCCGTTGGATCATTTTGATCAGCTACAATACATGATGGTGATTCATTTAATCGTGAAGAAACCAAAACGTCTTTCACCTGCCCGCCTAGTACTTTCTTGATTTTTTTGACCAACGGTTTCAGATCTTTTTTGTCTGATTTGGAATCTTCAGTTTTCAAATCATCGGCAGCATCACTATGGTGGACTGATTTAAACGGTTTTTCCTTGTACTTTTGGAGTGACGGAATAATAATCTCATCGAACGGATCATCCATGATCAGGACTTCCATGTCTTTGCCGTTATACATTTCTAGTAATGGCGAATTTCTCAAAGACGCTTCGTTTTCTCCGGTAATATAATAAATAGACTTTTGATCTTCTTTCATTCTGTCTACATATTCTGCCAATGAGGTAAAATCATCTGTTTTTGAGGATTTAAATTTTAATAATTCAAGGAGTGTGTCCCGATTTTCAAAATCCTGATAAGCACCTTCTTTCAGTAATCTTCCATATTGTTCATAAAATTCAAGGTATTTGTCCTTTTTCTTCGTTAACGCTGTAAGCTCGGATAATATTTTCTTCACGGAGTTTGATTTTATTTTTGCAAGGATTCGATTCTGCTGTAAAATTTCCCGGCTTACGTTCAGCGGAAGATCTTCGGAGTCAATGACACCCCTCACAAACCTGAGATATGAGGGCATCAATTCTTTATCATCCTCTGTAATAAACACTCGTTTAACATACAGTTTTACTCCTGCCTGATGGTCTACCTGAAATAAATCAAACGGGGCAGTTTTAGGAATATAAAAGAGGGTCGTGTAATCCAAAGTGCCCTCCGCCTGAGTGTGAATATGCATCATAGGATCTTCATGATCATGAGAAATGGTTTTATAAAATTCATTGTAATCTTTTTTCTTTCGTTTTTTTTAGATTTTTCTACCTATAAAAA
>DTUJ01000149.1 GCA_012964235.1 Fidelibacterota bacterium | reverse complement strand
CCAATATCCTTTTCCTGGTTGTAGGGTTGAGGTTGGCTGATAAGCTCCCTCAAAACCGTATATGGACCCTGAAATAATAATTCCTTCAGGGTCATCAATGGAGGATGATTCAAAGGAAGAAGAAAGGCTCCCCATGAGATTCCATCCTTCAGACAGGGAAATAGTGACCTGGTCAACGGGATTCCCGCTTACATCGGTAGAGCCTTCGACATCAAAGAAAAGCCAGTATCCGTCACCGTTTTCAAGTACAGTTTCAGACACGTAAGTGCCGTTAAAGCCGTAGAGAGTACCGGGGACGGCATCTGGATAAATAGAAGAATATGTTGCATCAAATACTGCTACAGGCAGGCTTACCAGGTTCCAGCCTTCTAGGTAATTTACCGTAGCACTGAACGCAGTACCTGAACAAATATTATCCGGATCCCATTCTTCTACAAATAATGGTGGGTCCTTTTTCCATTCATCTAACGGAAAGGTATAATCTGTCCAGGAACAGCCCTGTTCGGAATCTTGGTGGAAATACCGTGCCCGGGAACGACCAAAGCCAAAACCACCCCCTTCTTGCAATAAACCTGTTTCGGAGTTCTCAAATTCCCAGGCGTAGATCATATGCCAGGGAACCGGACCATTTAATGAAACAGAAACTGTATAAGTGCCATCTCCATTATCTGTGGCAGGATGATGAGACCCATCTGTACCCTGAGGTATTCCTCCTATGAAGTGCATCCACCTGTCTTTGAGGTTAAGACTTACAGGATCACCGGATACAAATCCATCATCTACAGCATTAGTCATATCTATGGTGAACGTAAGGGTGACTGTCTCTCCCTCTGGTACCACAGCACCGACAGGGAGGTCGTAATATCCCGCAATGGATAACTGTTGGACACTTCCATTATTCATGGTCATGGTAAATGTACGGTTACCTCCACCGAATTGGGGAGAATCCTCCCAACCGGAATTATCCCAACCACCGGGGAGAGGACCATAAATATCTTCGAGATAAGTTATGGATTCCTGACTATGCTTCATATAGTATTTGTATTCAACGGTTGCTCCTTGATAATTGGGTACAGATACAGGAAGAGTGAATGTATTTGTTCCAGGTTCTCTCACCATGACACTTATATCTGGGTTTGAATCACCCCAGCCGTTAAATGCACCTCTAACCTGCATAGTATCTCCCCGCTCAACACTGAAGAGAGGCATCCCTGTAGATCCCGGTTCATCCAGCCATTCAGTCATATCAACGGAAAAAATGATGGTGTTCGTTATAATCTCACCAAGGTATGGAACCGTAAAGGAAAGGTCTCCGGTTACGGAACCATCTGCTAATATTTCAACTGTTGGATTTACAAATGCTGGGAAATCTGCATAGGCAGGTAGCCAATCCCCATCACCTGGATCACAGGATGCGGGTGTACAGGATACAGCCCCCCATTCATAAGTTGCTGGACCCAGTAATTCAGTGGTATAAGTCCAATTCCCTTCTCCATCATTGGTCATAGGTTCCATAGTCCAACTATTAAACTGTCCTTTGATCCTAACATCATCATAAACATTATTTTCAATCACGCAGGTTAATGTGACCTCAACACTAATTGTTTCCTCCTCAGAAGGCGGTTCATTATTAAAGTAAACCCATGCAAGAGTTGTATCACCTGATACAGTTGCTGTTCTATCACTGACAGATTCCCATCCATCCAGGCCATGCTGAAATTTGTAGGCGACTTCACTTGTGTCAGCAAATGAGTATTGCCCTGACCAAAATTCTGAATCTTCGCCTTCCTGGGTAAGGGGTTCACCGATCCAGTTGTTCATGGTACCTGCGATGTGCATAGGGTCACCGCTATAGCCAAGAATCCCTGCTGTACTTATACGAAACCATACATCCAGAGAATCAGTTGGAGTGAATGGAGAGCCATCTGCATCATAATAATCCAGGGGTAAATCCAAATCAGACAATCCATCAACAAGGAGTAAACGATTAGCCAATAATTCCCAATGGTCACCAAATTCATCCACCATAACATATTTATACTCATAATTTCCGGGTTCAACTTGTGTTGGGCTTGTAACAGTCCAGTAATCTCCTCCTGTATTTTCCAACTGCCAATCATTTCCTGCCCACTCATTAAAACTCCCACGAATTACAATTACAGTTGAATCTGTGTATCCTGGAGCAGTTGATGTATTTAAATTGAATGTGACAAAAACCGAATCTCCTCCCACATCCACATAATCATCAAAGTACACCGGGTCAAGAATGGTGTCTACCTCAGGAATAGTAATATTTCTTTGAACACTTTCATCCATCCCCCATGCATTCCCATTAATAAATTTGTAGTCGTGATAGTCACCAGGGGTAAGGGTGAACGTAGTGGCATATATATTATCTCCGAGCAAGACACATTCACTTGCGCTTGGATCCCATCCCTGGAAGCTACCTGCAATATGGACTCCAAGTTCTGAAACGTCCTGATAGGTCATATCCACTTGAAATGTGATGACTACGTCATTGCTGGCGGGAGTTTCTAATGCACCCTCATCAATCCATTGTGCAATCAGATTTATCTGTCCAGCGGAAAGGTCTGGATTGTTTCCCGGAGGCATGGAACCATCATCCACTCTTTGCCATAAATAACTGTTAGCATGGTCTCCTGGTTCAACAACAGCACCGCTGTTTCCACCAGTCATTGCATTTTCATAATTAGACAGATTCAACCCGCCAGAAGAGTTCCCTAAATGACAATTTCCACAGTTATTGTTAAAAATTGGCTGAATTTCTGTGTTATAGTCAACCTGACCTAATAGGATCAATGGAACAAATAAAACTGAAGGTAATTTTTTTATTAAATGTAACATAATCTACTCCTTTTGTTAATTAAACAAAAATTATTTTAATAGTGCCTCATTAATGAGTTACTAATCTAATAATAATATTTAAAACTATCATCTATACAAATATTTAGCATATTTGTGAGACAGATTGAACTTACAATAAAATACCAATACAAAATTGATGAGTGAGTCCTAGGTATCTCATGGATTCATAAGCGTAATCAATATAAATATTATTTAGGAGATTTAATTTTGGGCTAAACCCAACTCCCAAAGAAAATTGGGGCTCCCTGTGAGCTTCTTTATTAAAGGTAAGAAAACGTTCGCCTCCCCGCAGCACCAACAGGCCATTGAGAATACTAATCTCCAGACCCGCATTAATGTAGCTTTCGTTATCATTTGGATGATTTGCATCTAAAGACCAGGTAAAAGATAGTTGATTTACTTCATGTGTATTTGATACCCCAATTCTCAACAGCAAAGGAAGGTCAAATTTATCTGTGGCAAGGTAACCGGTTGTGCTTTCATTATTTCCTTCTATGTTTTCATTTATGTCTACAGGGATAAGCAGGTCATCCCCTGTCATTTTCATTTTTGGTCCAAAATTTGAAATACTTGTCCCCAGCATGAATCCGTAAGGAGTTTCAAATAATGTTCCAACATCAAAAGCAAAGCCGCCAGCAGAGGAATTAGCAATACTCTCCCTTATGAGTTTTCCATTAAACCCGATTGAGAATCGGTTTGTCAGATTTAGTCCGTATGAGACACCCAATGCATAGTTTCCAGCCTTGAATGTTTCGCCTGTATTCTCATCTCCATATCGAGTTACCTCCATTTCGTCCATGGTTGTGGAAGTGACGCTAAATCCTATGGCCTGACTTTTTTTCAGAGGAAAAACCAGACCGATGTAATTGTGTGATATATCAGCGATCCAGCTGGAATGATTAATATAAAACTGAATTTTATTCAATCGTGGAAGGGCGGCAGGATTCCAGTACATGGCAGAGGCATCATTTGCCACTGAGGTAAAGGCTCCGCCCATGCCCACAGCACGTGCACCAATATTTATAGAAAGGAATTTAGCAGCGGTGGTACCGGATTTGTCTACCGAAAATACCTGGGAGAAGAAAATAATAAGAAGAATTAGTTTGGATATTTTCATGGTCTATTTAATAATAGCAAATTTCCCCACATGTTCACCAAGTTCCGGTGCATCCACATGATAGATGTACATTCCGTAAGAAACGCTGAGATTATCCTTGGAGAGCAGGTCCCAGGACTCAGATCCATCTTCAATAGAACCTGAATGATCATGATGGATCTCCCGCACCAGTTCCCCGGCAATATTGTAGATGCGGATGGTACACACTGCAGGAAGGTTGCGAAACTGAATTTCCCGAGGACCCCGCCCCGAAGAAAAGGTATTTTTCTGCTCAAATGCAGATGCTCCATAATAAGGATTGGGAACCACCTTTATATTTGATTCCCATTTATCTTGATTTGCTTTTACAGGATCAATTATAGATGCAATAGTTGTAAACTCATACACATCTTCTTTTAAGAACGGTTTTTTGATAAATACAAAAGCTGTGTCATCAGCCTGTGGTTCGCTACAGCATAAAGACTGAGGAGCATTACTACCTGGGTAGTTAAGCCTGAAAAGCCAGCTTGCCGATGGATTTTCATATTCATCTGAATGGTCAAGAAAGACGATCCAGTCCTGTTCTCGCCAATCTGCATTAAAAATTCCATCAGGATGAGATAGAAAATCAGTGGAATCGTAGGGGGAAAAATCTCCAAAAGCAAAAGGAATATCTTCCCATATCATATTTTCGTTTTCAGGATCAGGTACTTGTTTTTGAATTTTAAAATTAGCGGGTTTTGAAGAAAAATATGTTGTTTGACATAATTCTGGGATGTCTAATTCACATGGGTTCCCCCCAACGCTTGAAAAACAATAACATTCACTCTCGTAGGTTTGATCTTCCAGAAATATAACTCTGTAATCATTTGGAAGAGCAGCCCCTTGGCCTTGGCTACTCACATATGTTCTGACATAGAAATCCCAAAGTGAATCATTGTTCCAATATGAGGATTCTTCATCAAAGGAGATATTATCTTCATTTTGAAACTGGAGACGAAAACCATCTATTACTCTGAAATCATTGTGCCCAGGCAGTGGGTTAATATAAATCACCGTATCTACAATTGTCTCAATTATACTGGCATCCCATACGTCATTTTCATTTAAATCATAAAAGAATTCGAAATCATCCCAATAATTATTACCATTATCATTGATTAAATTCTCCGGTTTATCAAATTGTCCGTTATTATTACTATCAATAAATGGTTCAGGACAATTACACATACCGTCATATAATATTTGATAATAAGGTTGGTCATTTGGGTCACAACCATCATTGTTAATATCATTGCACACTTCTCCATCACAATAACCATCGTCATTAGTATCAGAACCATTATCTACACCACACATTCCATTTCCATCTATATCATCAAAATAACTATCCCCCGGATCCCAAATTCCATTACCATAGATTGGTAACCATGCCGTATCACTTGCACAAATCAAAGTATCTGCCGTAATACCACAATCTTCAAACTCTTCAGCAGGGTCCCAAACACCATTACCCAAGTCTGTGAATTCTTCCGCATCATCCCAAACACCATTACCATTTTCATCAGTGAATTGAATGATATTTCCATCCAGGATCTCATAGGGTTCCGCATCATCCCATACCCCGTCATTATCAATATCAACAAGAGGTTCTCCCTCGTCCCAAATCCCATTCCCTACGTCGATGAAGGGTTCAAAGGTATAAAGGGAGTCAAGAATAAGGAATTCAGGTTTTAACAGTGTGTCTCCCGTTGTTATATTTTCCAGATACCAGAACTGTGTTGTGAGAGTATCATAAGATTGCATATTTTCAGGATCCCTGGGCAGAAGAGTATCCGTAAACGTGATCCGATAATTCTGTTCATCAATTATTTGTGCGGGGTTAATTACTTCAAAAAATACATTACCGGAAGATGTTCCACTTACATGCTTGATGAAATCATCTTCAATATGACCTGGGATATATCCGGAAGAAGGTTGTGTGGGGAGTGCTTCTACCACGTTGGGACCCATTTCAAGATCCCCTGTTAGAGAGTTCAGCCTGATTCTCATGGGTGAATCACTGGGCATGATATTATTGGTCTCGTCACCTCCAAAATCGTAAGCAACCACAGCATAATAATAGGTTTGTCCATTCACTACATTATGATCCACATACGAATGTTGGAGTCCTGTATCATCCCCAAGATAGAATTGTGCACCGTTCAGATCTAAATGATGCCATCCTGTTTTTCCGTCAATTTTATCCCATCTTGCAGGTTGTCCGTTTTGTTCATATGGTTTAAAGAAGGTAGGATTCCCATCTCCATCGGTAATTTTATAGGCATCGTTGAACTCCCAGTCAGTAGCGCGGTAGATCTTGTATCCTTCAAAATCATAAGGATTCCCGCCAATCTCATCCATAAAAGAATCGTAAGAATTCTCAGCACTGCTGTCCCAGTAAAGTGTCACTTTCCCGTCCCCGGGAACTACGGTAACATTTGGGGGGTTAGGTGATTTAGCAAACCGATAATCAAAATCATAGGCTGTCTGGGCATTGGCTTTATTCCTCAGGGCGTCCGATTGATCATTCCCCAGGCAAATAGCCATGGCGATTCTCTCTGTTTGTCCTGCTTTTAAAGGAAAATATCCAGATGTGACAAACAGATCATTATCCTCAGAGATAATGTTGCCATCCCAGTATTCTCCTGGTTGCATATACGAATTCCATAGAGTTGTACTAAAGTTTGTAGGTATAGAACCGGCTGGATCATATCCAACTGATGTCAATCCCATTTGATCTGATTCTGATACATCGGTCTTATCAATATTAGGTTCTCCCGGGAATCCAGACCCGGAACCGGAAGTGGGTTTTTGATCATAGGAACCTGCGTCAGTTCCTCCCGATCCATCTCCATATAATCCCACATCATCATTTGTCCAATCCCAGTCTTTATCATTATCAATAAAATCGTCCCGTGATTCATCAATCATTTCATCGATGCCCTCATCAATCCCTTCATCAACGGCACCGTCAAGATCATTATCAATGCCATCAGCGTAGCGTAAACCAAGGTCTTCCCAGCCTATATCATATAGAATGATATCTGTTCCTGATACTGCGTATCGTTTATAAGGGTCATTTTCTGCTGTTAATACAATAGTACTATCAATTAAAGGAGAATCAAATTCTGCTCCTGTTCCTGAAGGATAATCATCACTATTATTATTATCAATGCCATCAGCAAATGCTTTTCCGATATCTTCATTGCCAATACCAATAATATGAATTATTTCTCCCTGTATTGAATCAAGAGGAGGCCAGATAAACCAATTGCCTGAAGCTGCATTTATCATTTCTTCAGTTATAACAGGACTACCTGGTTCACCATTACCGTTATTATCTATTCTGTCAGCATAGGTTACACCGACTTGATCACCAAAAGGAACATGGGTCATGTTTTCGTCAATAAGACCATTGCCGTTATTATCTATACCGTCCAGGTCATTCTCAATCATATCTTCACTAATAATCGGACCATTACTTTCTCCATCCCCATCGTTATCAATTCTGTCAACATTGTTCCCGGGAGTTTCAATAAATGATGTGGCTGCCACGCCTACAGGGTCCCCACCGAAGGCTAAGTTCCCGATTCCGTCCCCATCCATTGACCATGCCACATCATAGATAAGATCAAAATCTGGGACATCATCACCTGAATCCCCGTCTCCGCCAACCAGGTCAGCAAGCCAGAGAGAGAATGTAACTTTGTCTAAATCTTTTGTCCCATCATTTTTTACCTCGTGAAGAATAAACACCACATCCTCAATAAGAATCTGGTTCCATTCCATGATCCGTACACCTATTAAAAGCCCTGCACCCTGTCGGTCAAGGTCAGTGGTATCCGGGACATAGGTATAACCTGACTCAAAATTACGGTCATCAGAAATCTTATAGTAAATCTCCTGCTCAGCGTTGAATTGATTTTTACCAAAGTATCCATTCCATGATCCAGGCCAGCCCGGGTCAGTCTCATCACCCATTTTATCAGACCAATTTAACGGCCAGGTATCTTCATCATCACTCTTGGCAAGTTTTTCAGAGTTGGGATTCAAGTATGAAGGTACTGGTTGCCATGCTTTAGAATTTCCACTTTGATCAGAACGAAAAGGGATTGTTACCAAAGGTTTGAGTGTTGAATCCTCGTTTGCTACTTCTGCTCCAACAGCTAAAGCGGTCATAGCAATGTACATTTTCCCGGAGTTAACAGGCCATTCAAAAGGATAATATGATGGATCAGCTCCTGTTCGGCCCGTGATTCCGTAATTGAATACGGTTGCCCTGACCCTGTTGATATCAATGTTTGTGTCACGTCTGTAATTTGGGTCACCACGTTCATCAGATGGGAGATGCTGGCCAGCTTCAAATTGTCCTAAAGCAACAGAAAACCACATAATATATATTAATTTGATTTTTTTTCTCATAATGACACCTGAACTCCAAACTGTATGTTCCGTGGATCAGAATACCACTCAGGATGGTTGAAATAATCAGAGATAGTATTGGGTCTCAGGGGGTTCCCGTCATCATTTTCTTCAGCAAGAGACTGTTCAGCAGTACCGCTGGATCTTCCTGTATCTCCCCAGATAGTAATTTCGTTTGTCGTATCAAAGAGGTTGTTGATATTTATAAAGAACCGCCCATGAATATCTCTGGAAAATGTTATCTCTTTGTATAATTTGAGGTCAAAATTCACAGTGGATTGTTTGCGTCTGCTGTTCTGGATAAGAACATTGGCCAGGGTTTGGCCCTGTAGAGATGAACTTGTATAAACGGGAGTATATGGATATCCACTGCCATACTGCATGAGGATATGTCCTCCCCAGCCGTGATAGCTGGTGTAGGCGGACGCATTCAATGTATGTCTCTGGTCCCAGTTCAATGGAATGATGGAGCGTCTTGGTTCACTGTTATCTAAAATGGCACCGAATTCCTCACTCGGATTAGAGTTAGATCCTTCAGCAGTTTGAAAGGTATAATCTATGTGCCAGCCGTAATAATTATTGAACCGCCTATCCACAGTGATGATAACACCTCGTACATTTGAATAATCCTTGTTCACATATTTAAAGTAGGATGCACCGCCCCCAAGATCAATGGGAATCCCTGTAGATACCCAATTCCGTACATCGCGGAAATAACCGGTTACTTCCAGTTTCAGATCACGGGTTATCTCCTGCTGAAGTCCCAACTCGTAGCTGGTGGTTTTCTGGGGCTCCAAGTCTGGATCTCCGTAAATACCAAATTTTCCGCTGGTTTCCGGCATTTTATAACCCGGATTAGTATACAAAAGCTCAAACCGCGGAATCTGGTAAAACATTCCATAGCTGAAGTGGATCACGCCTTTGTCCGAAATGGGATAAGCGATTCCCAGTCGGGGACTAACCTGAGATTTGGGTGTGGTCTTATTATACCAGCCCTTTTGATTTTGGAGGCCATCGTTGTCAATGAATCCGCCAAAATCACTGTATCTTACCCAGGTTGTATCATTCGTATCGTCATCTATGGTAAAATGTGAATAACTGCCCCAGTCAATGTTCAGCCGTTCTTCTACAGAGAGAGAGTCTAAACGAGGATTTCTGGGATTCTGGATATAGGGTTCATGAGAGTTCATGGGCACCCATGAATTGGGGTCAAAATAATCGTAGCGCAGTCCCACATTTATGATCATGTCTCCATATTCGATCTTATCCTGAATGTATGCAGAAAATTCCTTCGGAGTATTTAGGTAATAGGACCTGTTGGGATGAAAATGAGTGACCCAGGAAGGAATATTTTCTGATGATTGAAGAGGAACAGATAATTGAGGAATTGGATTTCCAGATAAATCAAACTTATCTCCCAAATTAGGTTTAACCGGTGTGAACGTCTGGTCATTTTCTGAAGAATCCATAAGAGCATAACTGTCCAGTTTAAGGCTGTGGAATTGATACTCAACACCGATTTTAATTAGATTGTATTTATTCAACTGACTGTTGAAATCAAATTTGACCTGCTTTGTTACTGTTTCTCTATAAAACCTGCTCATATCCAAACCCCATCGGGCGTATGCATGTAGGGGATAGTAATTCAACGGATCATAATCCGAATTAACTATGGTCTCTCCATATTTAAAATCAGACTGATCATAGTACCACTCATCGTATTCGCCGCCTGAAACATCACATATATTATCTCCATCTTCATCATGAAAAACATCATCCTCATCACATTGACCGTTGGGATGATCTGGATTTTGTCCCATAAAAGCAAAATAAAATTCATCTGGTATCTGATACCTTGGGT
>DTUJ01000148.1 GCA_012964235.1 Fidelibacterota bacterium | reverse complement strand
ACTTTTTGATTATCTCTTTTCTTCCGTAATCTCTCAATCGTTTTAATTTGATTTATTTCAGATTCTTTTCCAAGTTTCAAGATTGGTATCTCAATCTTTTCACTTTTCTTTACAAACTCATTAACGCCTACTACTATTCGCTGTTTCTGATCCACTTTTGCTTGATATTCAGAAGCCGCTTTCGCAATCTCCCCTTGAAAAAATCCCTGTTCTATAGCTGGAATTACACCACCTAATTCATCAATCTGTAAAAAATACTTTTCTGCAGATGCTTCCATCCTGTCTGTTAGTGACTCAATAAACCATCCTCCACCTAAGGGATCTACCACGTTTGGCACACCTGTTTCATAAGCAATTAACTGTTGTGTACGAAGAGCTATTTCAGCAGATTTTTCAGATGGTAATGCCAAAGTTTCATCCATTGCATTTGTGTGTAATGATTGGGTCCCTCCCAACACACCCGCCAGAGCCTGAAAGGCTGTTCGTGCGATGTTTATCTCTGGTTGCTGGGCAGTGAGAGAACATCCGGCAGTCTGAGTATGAAATCGAAGCTTCCAAGAATGGGGATTTTTTGCGTTATATTTATCCTTCATTCGTTTTGCCCAGATTCGGCGTGCGGCACGGAATTTAGCAATCTCTTCAAAAAAATCAAGATGGGAGTTAAAGAAAAAAGAAAGACGTGGCGCAAAAGAATCTATATCCATTCCCGCCTTCACAGCATATTCGACATAGGTAAAGCCATCAGCCAACGTGAAAGCAAGCTCCTGTGCAGCAGTTGATCCCGCTTCCCGGATATGATATCCGCTGATAGAAATCGTATTAAATTTAGGCATATTTTTTGTACAGAATCCCATCATATCCGTTATGATTCTCATTGATGGTTCAGGTGGGAAAATCCATTCCTTTTGGGCAATAAATTCTTTCAAAATATCATTCTGCAATGTACCAGTTAGTTGATTCAATGGTACCTGTTGTTTCTCTGCTAAAGCAATATAAAATGCCAATAGAATGACAGCGGGACCGTTGATAGTTTGAGATACTGAAATCTTACCAAGATCAATGCCGTCGAACAGGATTTCCATATCTCTCAGGGATGCAACATTTACACCGCACTTACCAACTTCACCTGCTGAAATGGGATGATCAGGATCATAACCCATAAGCGTCGGCATATCGTACGCAACGGATAACCCGGTCTGGCCCTGGTTTAATAAAAAATGGAATCGTTCATTCGTTTTCTGCGGGGTTCCAAAACCGGAAAACTGCCTCATTGTCCACAGCCTACCACGATAAAGGTTTGGATGAATCCCACGTGTATAAGGGTACTCTCCAGGGAATCCCAACTGTTTGATGTACTTTTCATCAAGGTGAGTTGGATAATAAAGTATATCCAACGGTTCTCCGCTCAGAGTATCAAAATTATAGTCTCTAATTGAAGAAGATTCTACCGATTTTCCCCATTTTTTTTTCTTTATTTTGAATGAATCCAATTTACTATTCACATCATTATTCCAAATTTTTCAGTTTTTAAAAAATGTAACCCTAAAGTTACCCTAAATTAAAAATTAGTGCAAAGTCCTTAGATAAGGATATCTGACCATTAAGTATTAGCATTTATCTCATCTTGTAAAAATATTTCAGTAATTTGTTTCAGAATTTTTGTGTTTTTTACCTTGCTTAAAAGCGACACATCCTTCTGCTACCATCCATAAAACAAATACAAAAAGAACTATACTTATGATGGCAAGAGGTTTATTAGTTCCCCAAAATGCCTGTATTTTTAAAATCAAGACAGTCAAGGTAATAGCGGTAATAAACAAAAAAGGTAATACCAATGGAAGAACCGGTTTTTTTCTGAGAAAAAAATAGAGGCTCAAAACCATGAGTGTCAAAGCAGCCAGCATCTGATTGCTTGCACCAAAAATAGGCCACAAAGCCCATCCTGCCTGGGTGAATTCTCCTGTGTTTGGGTTTTGTACATTCCACATCGTCAAAATCAAGGACGGAAACAATGCTAAAATTGTTGCAATATAGCGATTTTGAAAAAGTCTTATGGATATTGTTGTCCCAATTTCAGTAATAATAAACCTTTGAATTCTTGTGGCTGTATCCAGTGTGGTAGCTGCAAAGGAGATAACCAGTACTGCCATTAAAGTCTTGGCGAGAGGACCAGGCACCCCGATAGCCTCTATCAAAGC
>DTUJ01000147.1 GCA_012964235.1 Fidelibacterota bacterium | reverse complement strand
ATATTTCCTTTGAAGACAATGGTCTTGCAATCTGCGATGCACCCAGTTACCAATTTAATCCATTAGTTAGAACTAGCGGTAACGATGGTAGTGCGTTGATCATCTGGGGTGATTCACGAACAGGAAGTCCAGGATTGTATGTTCAGCATGTTGATCTAATGTCAGGTATAACACTCACTGAGAATGGTGAAGAAACCTATTTTGGAATTGACGGCAATGCGTATGCACCGAAGTCCCTATACCTTGGAAATGATAAAACGTTACTTTATTGGGAAGATTATAGAGGAGGCGGAAGCAATCCACAAACCTATGGTCAAATTATTTCTGGAGAAGTTGGAAGTAATTTCGGAATTAACGGGGTTAAACTATCTGAGAATCCTGTTCAAACAATTCCAAAAGCAGTAATAGTCGGAGATCATATATTTCTCAGTTTTAAAAGCGAGGATGAGTGGGGTACCGAAATCCAGGCATTTCAGGTTTTAGATTTCGATTTGAACCTGATTGGAGATCCTAATGGTACAGTCATTTATCAAAATCCATTCGGTATGAACCAACCTTTTTCTAAGCTAGTAACCGGTAACGATGGTTACGTATATGTGGCATTTTCCGATATTCGATCTTGGGACTATGATATATACCTTCAAAAATATGATGAGCTTGGTAATCAACAGTGGGAGGATGGCGGTGTTCTCATTACCAGTGCAGATAATGACGACAATGTAGAGGCATTGGAACCCATACCAGGAGGAGGGTGCATGGTCTTTTGGTATGGGGGAGTATGGAATGATTTAAATGTTTACTGTCAAGCTATCAACGGAGCAGGAGTATCTCCTGAAGGATGGTCAAATGAACCCATAAATATTTCCACCGCTCCTGGTTATCAATTGGATATAAAAACGGCTGTATTGCAGAATGGTGTTTTCAGCATCTGGAAAGATACCCGTAATGACTCAACGACCAAGGCAGATATTTATGGACAGGTTATAAACTTTGACGGCACTATCGCAGGTATGGAAAACGGCTTTGTAATCACTAATGAAGAAAATGATCAAAAAAAACCCACCCTAAATATGAATAATGTTCAAAATGAAGTTCTTATATGTTGGGAAGATTTCGTAAACGGAACAGATTTTGATCTTGTGTGCAAGTCTTTTGATCCACAGACTCTTTCCGAAGGAGAGGAAATTGTAATCGCAGGAGAGGCAGGTGGCCAAACCATTCCATTTGTCTCTGTTTCCCAAAGCGGGTCATACTTGATTATATGGGAAGATACAAGGACTGGTGGTACTTCAGATATATATTTACAGGAGATTAATGCATCTGGAGCTGTTTTTGCAGATGGAGGCATAATCGTTTGCAACGCTGATTTTGATCAGAGAAATCCTGGCGTTGTATTGTATTCTGAAACTAACAATTCATACCTGATGTATTGGGAAGATCTACGAAGTTCTGGGAAAGAATTCCTTTGGAATATATATGCTCAATCAATTACAACCTCATCCATAGTTGTTGATCATCTCTCCGAATGGAATTTAGTTGGATTACCAGTAGATGTTGAAGATGGCTCATTGTCGGCGGTATATCCCGAAGGTGAAGCAGGAACACTGTACGGATTCGCAGGGTCTTATGTTAATGTGGATGCCTTAATCTCCGGAGAAGGGTACTGGCTACACTTCCCGAATTCCGGCACTACAACGATCACTGGTTCACCAATCACAAGCCTGACAGTAAATCTGACTGCGGGCTGGAACCTGATCAGTGGTATCAGTGAAGTAACAAATGTAACGGATATTTCCGATCCGGGCGGAATTGTTATTCCGGGTACGGCTTATGGATTTGCAGATTCGTATACTAATGCATCTGTGTTCACGCCTGGTCATGGATACTGGGTTAACGCAAGCGCAGATGGCGACATCACCATTTCAAGCGGTGGTACTGCGAAAACAAGATCAGCATTTACAGACCGTACAGTAAAAGCAAATAAACTCAGTTTTAATGGCAATGACCTCTACTTTGGTGTATCCATACCAGAGGAAGAGATGCTCAGCTATCAGCTTCCACCAAAACCACCGGAAGGTGCATTTGATGTGCGGTTTGCTGACAATATGAAAGTTGCTGAGAATTCAGGCACTATTGAAATAATGAATAATACTGACAAGCTTACCATCTCCTGCACGATCAATATTGATGCAGGTGAACACATGAAGTGGGTAC
>DTUJ01000146.1 GCA_012964235.1 Fidelibacterota bacterium | reverse complement strand
GTTTTCCATAAGCAATCCCCAGGTTGATATAGGCATCAGCATAATCAGGATTTAACTCAATGGCTTTTAAATAGAGTGAAATTTCTGCATTGTATTCTCTATTCATTCCAGCGTTGTAGCCTTTCTGAAACCAGCCTGCAGCAGCCATCTCTGCAGCAGCCATTTCTGCAGCAGCCTTTGCCTCTTCTTCGAGTCTGACTAATATATTATATTCTTCAACAGTTCCTTCCCGTTCCTTTTCACCCCTCTCATTCCAATAAGTCCACATACCATTTATATTTCCATTAATATAAGTTATTTCAGAGGCCCTCACACCATTATAGTGCCACGATGTAAACACACCATCTCTCTTACCGTTTTTCCAAGCTTGTTCGTCGCTTTTGAAACCGTTTTTATGCCAAAATGCCCACTTGCTCTGGCGACCGTGTATAGGGATTCCGTTTTTATCTTCATTCGTGCCATCTCCGTTCCTATAATGTCCCACAGACATTATTTTACCATTACTATAATAAAATTCCCACTGGCCGCTCATCAATCCAGCCCTGAAGCTGCCCTTACTATAAATATCACCGTTCTCATACCACCAGGTCCACTTACCATTCTTTAATCCGTCTCTATATAATCCTTCCAGCTTTTTATTATCCGTACTTTTATACAAAGCAAATACTCTTCCCGAATAAGGTTTGTCATCATCAATCTTAAACATAGCACCGCCGTATTCTTCGAGATTATTAATATTAACTTTGGTCTGTGAAAAAGATAGAGAGGCGATAAATACAAGTGCAATGATAAAAAATAATGTTCTTTTCATTTTAGCTATTTTAATATGGTTGATAAAATTTACCCAGAGAATTCAGTGCCTAGTTTTTTGATATGCCTTGGCCAAATATATGGCACTTCCATCCTTAAAAGCATTGTAGATTTTTGAATTTTTCACACCAGCAAAATCTTTAAACGCTGGCTGAATCCATTTGGGGATATATTCACGGATTAGGTCGATCTTACGCTCATGGATTTCATCCAAAGCCTGAATCACATTTTCAGTAATAATTTCGTTTCGAACCAATTGAAGTTGGGGATGACTTAAGGCTACTTCTAAAGCTTGGATCATATCGGTGCCACGAAGGTCTACCCAGCTAAAATATCCCCCCGGTTTTAAAACGCGGGAAACCTCTTTCACAAAAGCGTCCATATTTCCATAACAATGGGAAGACTCCACATTTATTACTGTATCAAAATTATGATCTTCAAAAGGCAGTTTTTCCGCATCACCATGAACAAAGGTGAGATTAGGTATATCCCCATGCATTTTTTGAGAAAGGCTGATGGCTGTAGGAGAAAAATCCAAACCGGTCATTTCTGCTGGACTGTGATATCGTGCAACAAAGGACGTGCCGCCTCCCCTCCCTGATCCAACTTCTAATACATTTTTATTTTCAATTGGTACAGCGGAGGCTGCATGGTGATATAATTGAATAAAATGACGATCATCCTCATCTTTTTCTTCCAAATCCAGTTTTGGACTACTGCCATTTAAAGGTGTGTAACCATAATTCATAAAAGCCCAACCTGTCTCTTGGCCTCGTTTGGCCAAACGCTGGTACCACCATTTCCAGAGGCATTTCCGGACTTTCGGAGAAATTCTCAGAATAGAAGTGAATATTCTTGCTACCACTGGTCTTTAATCATCTATCGAAGGTTGTAACGCTCATTAGAAATTTATGAAACACTTGAAATACAGATTTGTGAGCTACCATCAAAATCATTAGTTACAACTTTATAATATGGTAAATAGGAAATGCATGATTCTAATAAACAGGTTCTCTATTGTATCTCTTCATTTCAATTTTTCCAGAAGAATTAGTTTAAAGGCTATTCTGAAACGGGCAGGTTATTTTTTGCCTGACATCCCCAAGTCAAGATTACTGTGATGATTAGATAGTGTTACCACTTCATCTTGATCAGTATTTGCTTCAATATATCCAACCTCTTTGCCGTAATTATTTCGGGTAGCCATAAATTACTACCACCATCTTCATCAGACCCAGGATAGGTTGGTTCTATGCCTTAAGATTTAGATCTCCTAACCCGATACACAAGGAAGATAATTATTAAGGTAGCACCTGCAAATATCATATGTCTCGTTCTTTTTGCAGTCTTTTCAGCAACAACCTTCTCAGCAGCAGCCTTTGTTCTTGCTACAGCTTCTGCTTTTTCTGATTCGG
>DTUJ01000145.1:259-10581 GCA_012964235.1 Fidelibacterota bacterium | reverse complement strand
AAAATGATACTTCCTGAATTATTTGCACGAATCCAATAACCACGGCCAGACATTAATTCATCAACTTCAATAAAATTAAATTATTTTTTATCATCTATTAAATCAAACATTTTACCAATTTCAGTATTCCCATTCGCTTTATATCTCTGGCCAGTTTCTAAATCTTCAATGATCCATTTTTTTGGACACTTAGTTTTTATAATTAAATTTATTGGTAAATCTAATTCTTCTGCTTTTTCGCCATTTTTTTAATTTCTATATTTTTTCATATTATCAACTAACCAGAACATAATTATCCCATTATACACAACTATTCTACATGTGAAGCAGAAAAAAATCAACAATCCTATTTGAGATGTGATCCCTATCATAAAGCAATCTTTTTACCTGTTTGGTGTGAAAGTGGCATCAATTTGTAGTGGTGGAAATGATTGCCGTATAATAATGAGTGGAGCGGGGTTTTTTGTTTCCTTAAATTTTTCTGCAATAATCCTTATATTCCACCGTAAGAATTAGGAGAAACCAAAAAAGCTAAATTCGATTAACATTTTCGAGTCTCATAAACATTGAACACCTTAGAATTCAAAAAACATGTTTAATTTAACCAGTTGAAAATTTCTTTTCAAAAGCATACTGATCTCCACAGGACTGGCGCTGGTGTATTGCAAATATGATAATTATGACACCAAAACAGATTATGATTCACCGGGGATGCTCTTAGATGACCAGCCTCCCGAGAAAAGGTTATAGGTTAGTACGGATATATCTGCGTTGTAGACTCTTCAGCGTAAGTCCGGTAATAAGACAGTGCATCAAAAAAAATCATTATTTACATAAGGAATTGTCATGATAAAACGATCAAATAAATCAATCAATTCAATTTTATTTCTCCTGCCAATGGTTCTTGCTACCAGCTTATTTGCCAGCAGTTCCAGCAATGATGCCGAAGGATTTTCTTTCATTTTGATCATCATTGGCCTCTTCGGTGGTCTGGGGATGTTTCTCTATGGAATGGAAATGATGAGTGACGGTATGAAAATGACTGCTGGGAATAGTATGCGGGCTATATTGAAAAAACTTACTTCTAACCGCTTCATTGCTGTGTTTGTAGGTGCCTTTATCACCATGATCATCCAGAGCAGCAGTGCCACCACTGTGATGCTGGTGAGTTTTGTGAATTCAGGACTGCTCAATTTTGTCCAGGCTCTTGGTGTAATACTGGGCTCCAACATTGGCAGTACTGTTACAGCACAAATTGTAGCCTTCAAAGTAACAGATTATGCACTGCTCCTGATAGCGGTAGGATCAATCATGACCCTCTTTTCCAAAAAAGATTCAGCAAAACATATAGGGTTTGTCATCCTGGGGTTTGGTCTCTTGTTTTATGGGATGAAGGTGATGTCGGACACTATGAAACCCCTGCGAACAGACCCAACCTTTAACATCATTCTTACCAGTTTTGAAAACCCGTTTCTTGGTATTATTGCTGGTGCTGTATTTACAGCACTGATCCAGAGCAGTAGTGCCACCACAGGCATTGTCATTACCCTAGCCAGTAGTGGATCCATAACACTGGAAGCGGGCATACCGCTGATATTGGGTGCAAATATAGGTACCTGCATAACTGCACTCCTGGCAGGTTTGAAGGCTACCCGAGATGCAAAGCGAGTGGCTATTGGTCATGTTCTATTTAACGTGATCGGTGTATTGGTATTCTGTTTCTGGATACCGACATTTGCTGACCTTGTGGCCCAGACCACAGATAATGTCCCCCGCCAAATCGCTAATGCCCACACAATTTTTAATATTGTATCCACAATACTCTTTATTCCCTTTGCGCCATTCATTTCCAGGACCATTATCCGTTATTTCCCGGATAAGGAAAAACTGCGGAATATTGAGAAACCAGCTATTCTGAATCTGGATGAAAAAGTACTGTCCTATCCAACAGCAGCTATAAATAATGCTCAGGCTGAAATCAGCGGTGTGGTTGGCTTAACAGAACGGGTTGTTGGGTCGTTGGTTTCCCCCTTTATTACAGATAAGGATCAAAGTGATGTGGAAAATCCGGAACTGAACCTTATAACCGGTTTGCACCAACGCCTGGAAAAGATTAAGTATCTGAATGAGAATATTTCAAACTATCTTATAAAGATCAGCCAGCAAGATCTCACCAGTCACCAGTCCCGAGAGGTATTTGCCCTTGTATCTGCAACCAATTACCTTAATTCCATTAACGATACGGTGAAAGTAAAATTTGAGAATTTAATAGGTAAAAAAGAAAGCCTTGATGAAGGCTTTTCAGATGCAGGGCAGGAAGAAATTCTGGTATACCATGCCAAATTGCTCAAGCAGATTAAACGTTTGAACAAATATTTTGCCAAATATGACCGTGCCAAGGCAACCAAAATTATGAAAAAAGGAAAGAAGTACAAAGATCTGGAAGAAAAGTACCGTCTGGAACATTTCAAGCGGGTCAGCGGTAATGTATCTGTATCTGTGGCTACGCATCAGCTCCACGTGGAACTGATGGATATGTTGAAGCAGATCAATACCTTTATAGAGTTGATTGCATCCACTCTCTTGGTGATTGAGGAAGCGTAAGCCTGTATTATAAGGTTAATGCAGTGAACAAAATCAGCTATTAATTTATGAAGTCCATTATCCTTTTTCGCCACGGGAAATCAGACTGGTATGCTGATTACGATGTTGACCACAACCGCCCATTGGCAAAGCGCGGGATCAAGGCCGCCAAAAAGATGGGGGTCTTTCTATCAGAACTTGGGCAACTACCTGATATCGCTGTTTCGTCCACCGCCATTCGGGCTAAAACCACCGTTGGGCTCGCCATGGATGCAGGAGACTGGGCCTGTCCCCTGGAACTGGATCCCACTATTTACGGCGGATCCCCGAATGTGCTGTTACACCTGGTTCAGGAGCAGGATGACACATTGAACATCATCTGCCTGGTTGGTCATGAACCTAACTTTTCTATGTTTATTTCCATGGCTACCCATGGCCGTAACATTCGCTTTCCTACCGCGGCCATGGCAAAAATTGATTTTGCAGTGACCAGTTGGAAAGATGTTTGCTTTGGTGAAGGGAAATTAGCCTGGCTGCAACAGCCAAAAGCGCTGGAATAATTTTCTATGACAAGTTGGTAAGCAGTACCAAATAAGAAAATGTCTGCACATGCCCCAAAACAAATTAATTGAGTACTATAATAACCAGCTAGCTACTTTCCGCATACATTTTACGAATACGGTAAACCGACAAGGGGTTGAGGATATACACCAGCTACGGGTTTTTACCAAACGAATTAGAACTATCCTCGCAATAATGGAAATTAGCAGCCAGGGTGAATTTAGAAAAAAAGAACATTTTCATCTGTTTTTAGAACCTTTTCGTCTAGCAGGTGAACTCCGTGAAATCCAGTTACATCTTCACTTGATCTCTGCATACGAATCAGAATACCTTGCCCCCTACAAAGAATATCTTATTGAATCCCAGGAACAGGCGAATGAAAACTTGCTTGAGGGACTGGCCAGGTTTGATTTCGAAAATCTGGAAGAACTCAATAAGGTGTTACTGAAAAAAATTGAAAACGTAACCAATGAAATCGCATCAAAGGAATCCAGAACATATCTGCTTTCAAAATTGAAACGGGTGGAAGAACTGAAGGATAATATTAACGATGATCAGAAACTACACAAAATACGAATTCACCTTCGGGCTGTAATGGAAACACTTAGGTTAATGAATGCATTAGAACCATCAAATGAGATGAGAGAAGTAAAGTTTCAACCTAGATCACTCAACGATATTATAGGAAAATGTCACGATCAGACAGTTCTAATAGTTTCATTAGAACGATTTGTCCAACAAAGTGCAAATGAAAGAATTATACAGCACCTATCAACTCTCATTAACGATTTAGTCAACGAAAATAGTGTAGCTCGAAAGAATATAAACACACTGCT
Organism: Fidelibacterota bacterium; assembly: GCA_012964235.1. GTDB lineage: Bacteria > Fidelibacterota > Marinisomatia > Marinisomatales > UBA8229 > UBA8229. The sequence continues at coordinate 6,601 of DTUJ01000145.1, read as the reverse complement.
GGTGTCTTACCTGTCACAAACGGTATAATCATACTCTTCTTGTAACCGCTGGCGAATGACTACTTGAAAAGTGGTCTGGATCGTATAGCTGCCACGATCACTATAAAATTAGTTTAAGTATATTTACAGCTTTTCCGGTACGTAGTTATAGTTTGAACGGTCTGGCCTCTCATACTCTTCTTCGGGAGTCCTTTCAGGGAGCTTTACAACAGGATAATCAATGTCTGTATATGGAATCTTACTCAAAATGTGACTGATACAATTAACACGTGCTTTCTTTTTTACGTCAGACTCTACCATATACCAGGGGCATATGTCCGTGTCTGTATGTTCCATCATATTATCTTTAGCTTCTGAGTAGTCTTCCCAGTGATTTATGGATTCAACATCCATGGGACTCAACTTCCAGACCTTTGTTGGGTCGGTAATTCTTCCTTGAAACCGTTTTATTTGTTCCCCGGCACTTACAGAAAACCAATACTTTAAAAGGATAATACCAGATCTTATGAGCATACGCTCAAATTCAGGGGCAGTCTGTAAAAATTCGATATACTCTTTATCACTGCAAAATCCCATTACCCGTTCAACTCCGGCGCGATTGTACCAGCTACGATCAAACAATATTATCTCTCCTGCTGAGGGCAAATGTGATATGTATCTCTGAAAGTACCACTGAGTCTTTTCACGGTCTGATGGCTTTGCTAGTGCGGCAACTCTACAGCTTCTGGGGTTTAGGTTTTCTGTTATCCTCTTTATGGCTCCACCTTTCCCAGCTGCATCTCGACCTTCAAAGACGATGACTATTTTTTTCCCATTTTCAATGACCCAGTCCTGCATGTACACAAGTTCTACCTGTAACTCTTCAATCATTTTATTATATTTTTTCTTAAAATCATTTTTGTCACCCATAGCTAATATCCCTTTTGTTTTTTATTCAGATTCTCAAGGACCCTGCATTTAGAAAACTTAATCTTGATGTGCCAATAGTTGTTTTACTTGCTGATGCACGACTGGTCATGGACTTTTTTGTAGTTTTACCCATAGTGGTGATACTCTCTAATTAACTCTAATCCTAAGTTTAATTTGTATGAAAATCAACTGGTAAACTTCCCATATTTTGTTTTTTGCTTTTTCATGATTTTCAATTCCTTATCGGCTGGTCTGACAATTTGGGGATCGACTTCCATATCCAATGTGCGGCTTCTCCCGTGGTATGGAACCGAGTTTAGGATCAATTTTATTGTTTCTTTGCGTGCCAGATGTTTGTTATTCGATCGAATTATCCACCAAGGCGCCAGATCCGTAGAAGTCTTTTTAAGCATTTTATATTTTTTGATCGTGAACTCATCCCATAATTCCTGAGCCTGTAAATCTACTTCACTCAATTTCCATTGCCGCAGAGGATCGTTTTTACGCTTGTCAAATCTTCGCTTTTGTTCAACCTTGGAAACTGAAAAGTACAGTTTAAGCAGGATCGTTTTCCCTTCTTCCAAGAAATTGGTCTCATAGCTGTTAATATTCTTCAGGAAACTTTTATATTGCTTGAGAGTACAGAAGCCCATGACCGACTCCACCATTGCCCGGTTGTACCAGCTACGGTCAAACATGACGATTTCTCCAGCCTGCGGAAACTGTTCAATATAACGCTTTATGTAAAGCTCATTTCTCTGGCGTTTGTTGGGCTTGCCAAGGGCTACAACCCGGTAACGCCTCACATTCATGAATAAGGCCACCCGCCTGATGGTGCCGCCCTTGCCGGATGCGTCTCGCCCGTCAAAAGTGACAATCATCTTTTTCCCCATATTTTCAAGGTGCCTTTGCATCTTGATCAGCTCCGCCTGATAGGGTTTTAGTTCCTCTTTCTGTATATATCTCTTGATGACTTTTTTTGTATCTTTTTCGTCAAGATCATCAATTGATAGCTTCCAGTTGACCTTATTCATAACTCACTCTTGAAATTTCCAATAACATAAATCATATATCTATAAGATTACAACTTATTATATCAAAAAAATTATAGTTATTTGTTAACATTATCTTATTTATTTCTTCAATCGCGAGATTATCGCTCTCCTCTTTTATTGCTGAAGATTTCTTCAATTTACCCAGAGGAATTAATCTGTAGGCTTACTTCAACAAAACCATCTTCCGGGTCTGCACAAACTCTCCAGCATGAATTTCCCCACCCAATTGCACCTGACGGCATAATAACTGATAAATACAGCCTGCAGACATTATTTCGCCGGTTCAATGGCCATCAAACTCAGTTCAAAATATATAAACGGGGTCAAGCACTATGCCAATTTGTACAGCGCCCCTACAGCAATCAGATCCAGGTTCTAGTATAGATCACTCCGGAAAAGCAGGTATGGACTCTTCCGGTTCATTTTCCTCGGGTGGTTTGGGTTTTTCTCCCCAGTAGGTGGGGCGGGTCTGTAAACGAAATAAGATATTTTTATCGGTTAAATACACATTTGGATCATCCTCCAAGCGGATTGTATTTTTCCCGAAATTCGTTTTTGTCCTCCCAAATATATAATGACCCAATTCTTTATCATTCGAGTTATAAAGAAATAAATGTGTGCCCGTAGAGTCACTCACTGAATATTTACTCCAATTGTCCGGGTTTTTTGATATAGGATCTGATTCCTTACTTAATTGCAGGATATTATCGAAAAAACTTTCTAAACTGGATAATTTTACTGAAAGAGAATCGTGCCCGGAAATGACCCAGCTTGTATCACTGCGCACCAGTTCAATCTCTTGGTCTTCCTTTTGGACAACAAATCGGTGAATGTCATCTTTCCCATCGGAAACGACTGTTTTAGTTTGAACTGTATATTTCTTTTGGGACTGACGATTTATGAAGAAAATAATTAATACAATCCCAAGGGCAATTACGATAATTCGAGTCTGCTTAGCCATAAATATCCTCCAGCATTCTTGATCTTGCTTTGCTCCTTCTCATGCGGAAAAAACCAAAACCAACAACTAAAACTGTAGGCAGAACGATATTAAACCATTTCCACCAGACTTTTGCACTGTCTTCAATTTCTGCTAATGGGCGGTTTGTAATTTCCCGTGATCGGAGTGCAATTAATTCTCGATCACCAAGCAAAAAATCCACAGCGTTCATCACAAAAATGTGATTTTCAGGAGATGCCCCACCTCCGTCATCTGCCAGGAACCGGGAATCACTTACCAGAATCATTTGACTTAAGAGTCCAGATTCTGATGAACTGCGTTCAGACCGGGCACTCAATAATTTCTTTGGCTGATTTAAGTTCACCATAGCCGGATTTGTTTTCGGATCGGGATGAAGGTTAAAATACCCGCTCATCAGGGAAGAATTATTGGAACTAAACATCAACGGTGACACGTTAACCGACCCATCCTGCGGAATGGAATCGGTACGAATCTCACTGGCAAAAAACAATTGAACCTGTTCCAAACCGCTCACCAGCACTTCATCCTTGTTAAAATCTCTTACGACGGGGAGCAAGGGGTAAGACATGGGGACAGCCATCCTAAAAGGCCCCATATTCTGCTGAACATTTACCCGTCCGCAGGTTTTATCTAAAACCAGGTTAGCCTGGAGAGACAAGCCATATGAATCAACAATGTCAAATATGTCAGATGAAATCTCGCTTGCCTGCTGGGTTTGAAGACTCGATTTAATTCGGGATTGAGCCAATAATATATTTCCTCCTTGATTCAGGAAAATTTCAAGATTCTTCCGTTCGTTTTCCTGCAACGAATCTTCCAAGCCATTCACAAGTATCAATTCAATATTGTTCTCTATGGTATACTGCAAATCTATATTCCTGACAGTATATCGTTGCTGAAGCAATGAAGAGATATTCCGATTTTCTGTCTGCTGTCCCTCAGCTTTTGCTATAGCCAACACCGGTTTATTTGTCTCAACCAACCGTTTTATCTTTGTAGTAATATCATATTCTAATCCGGTGGTTGTCTGAATGACGGGAATAACTTCTTTCTCATCCTGATAGATAATCGCCAGCCCCATGAACACCCGCTTTATCTCCATTTTATCATTCTCAATAACCTGAAGTTGTACAGGCTGAATGCCCGCCTGTTGAGCTTCCTGTTCCAGCTCTTCCTTTTCACCGGGTTTGAAAAACTGAAACCGAATATTTCCCTTTGAGAAAGCAGCATATTCTTCCAAAATATCCTGTAGGAAACGGCGATTGTTACCATATTGACCGGGCAGATTTCCAGAGAAATAAACCTTCATAGTCATAAGGTCATCTATCTTTGCAATAACGGACCTGCTGGATTCCGAAAGGGTGTACATTTTTTCTTTCGTAAAGTCTAGGCGTCCGAACCAGTTGCGGGATATAAGGTTCAAAATGATCAGAATGACCAAGACTGCCCCGGCAGGCCCAACCAGAGATTTTCTCCATTCAAATTTCGATTTCATTTCCATTTTCTGACCTCCAGAACCTGGTTGGTAAGAAACAGGAAGAAACCGATGACAGATCCAAAATAAATAAGGTTTCGTGTATCAATCACCCCACGGGAAATACTGGTTAGATGATAATCAACACTAAGAAATTGTACTATTCCAGCTAAACCGGAAGGGACGAAAAATAACAGTTTGTCCATAAGCCAGAATACTAGGACTATGAACACAGCAATGATAAACGAAACCACCTGATTGTCCGTCACACTGCTGGCAAAAGTTCCTGCTGAGGCGTACAATGCACCTGCCATCGCTAAACCAAAATACCCGCAAAAGACGGCTCCGTAATCAATGTTTGTCCCTACGCTCATCAATGTAATAAAATGCACCAATGTCACCAGCAATCCAATGAGAATCAGACTTACAACTGCAAGGTATTTCCCCAGGACGAACTCATGGTTCTTCAACGGGAGCGTGCTGATTATTTCCATAGTTCCCAGGTTCCGTTCCCTGGCAATTAAGCTCATTGAGATTGCCGGAATGAAAAAGAGGAAAATAAGGGGGGTAATGTTGAACAAAGCCCGCATATCTGATTGATCGTACAGAAAGAACGTGTTTGTGAAAAAATATCCGTTCACCAGAGCGAACACTACCAGAAAGATATACGCCATAGGGCTATAGAAAAAGGAACGGAGCTCCTTGAGAAAAACTGTCTTCACATTATGCATCTGCAGCCTCCGTCAAAGTTAGTTTTCGGAAAATATCTTCCAGGTTCGTTTTTGCAGGTGTCATTTCAAGGATCACCCAGTCCTTACTGATGGCATAAGCAAAAATATCCTTGCGCGGATCGCTTTTTGTCGGATATTCCAGGTGAACCATTGTGATTCCATTTTCATCAGAAATCCTTCCAAAGTTTACACTGGGTATCACAGCTTTCATTTCTTCTATAGATTCTTTACTAGCATTCATCAATTCCAAGGTCATTTGCGTGTTTCCCTCTGCTCCGGAAATCAACTCATCACTGGTACCATCGGCGACAATTTCTCCTTTATGGATAATAATAATTCGGTTGACAGTTGCCTGTATTTCCTGCAAAATATGACTTGAAATCAGAACAAGTTTTTCCCTGCCAAGCCGTTTGATCAATCCCCGGATTTCTACAATCTGGTTCGGATCAAGACCGGATACCGGTTCGTCCAGAATCAGAATCTTCGGATCATGGATCATGGCTGCTGCCAGACCGACACGCTGTTTAAACCCCTTGGAACACGTACCGATTTGCTTGTGGATCACGCCTTTTAATCCGCATTCTTCCACAACCCTGGAAAATGCCTTATTGAACTTATTTCCTTTAATTTCCCTGACAGTAGCTATAAACCGCAGGTAATCGTACACGTTCATATCCAGGTAAAGGGGGTTCAATTCCGGTAAATACCCTATCTGCTTCTGAATTTCATGTTCATCTTCAAGAACATTCAGGTCGTTGACGAAAACATTGCCGGCGGTAGGCGCCAAATATCCTGTAATAACTTTCAGTGTTGTAGATTTCCCAGCTCCATTTTCTCCAAGAAAACCAACGATCTCTCCATCATTAATTTCAAAATTGATGGATTTGACGGCTTTCACCGATCCATAGTATTTTGAAAGATCACTGACTTTTATCATAGTATAAAATCCTATTTAAAATTATAAATTTTTCGGGGGCGAAATTAGGTCATTACTACATACAAGGCAAAAAGTTCCTTAAAATTTTAAAAAAAATGAGAAATTTTATCATTTTATAAAACTACTTATTAAAACCCAGCCCTGGGAATATTCTGTCTTTCAGGATTGGAAAAAACGATTGCTGAAGCGAAAACCAGACCTAGGCAAGCAAAAATTGTGAATGATATTAGAAGAGCATCTTTCTCAGCCATGTC
>DTUJ01000145.1:0-249 GCA_012964235.1 Fidelibacterota bacterium | reverse complement strand
GTGAATGATATTTGAAAACCGTCTCGCTGCCCTATCACGCATTTATCCTGAATGGTTATTGAGTATTTTACCTGAATTACAACCGGGTATGGAAAGATTGCTGAAAAAAACCCCGCAAATGCGGGGTTTTTTTTTGCATTAAATTTCTAAATTAATTTAGAAATGTACTGAAATACCTGCGTTGAAGTATCTTTGTGATCCAAGAAATACTTCAGCGTTATGCGCAGCGTGCACTTTATCACCATAGCT
>DTUJ01000144.1 GCA_012964235.1 Fidelibacterota bacterium | reverse complement strand
TAAAAAAATAATAGGATTCGGCAATTTAAATCATCTAGCATTTTCTTTTTCTTCAGACAGTATGAATCTTGCCATTGCCGGTAAAAAAGATAAAGATCAGTATGATTACTCATTGTTTATTGCAAAACGGGACACTGCCAAAGAACGAGAAGCAAGAGAAAAGAAACCGGGGAAATTCAGTTTTTTAAAAAACCTGTTTGTATTAAAACAAGATACCGGTGAAACAGATTTAACCAAGAAAAAGAAAAAAAGTGGGAGGGTAAACTGGGATCTTAAAGAAATGGATTATGGTTTTTTTCACACAGGAATGAGTTGGTCTCCCGACGGGAAAAAATTGGCTTACGCTAAATACCATTTTGGAGAAAATCAATCTATGATTTGGGGAATCAAGGTTTTAAATACTGAAACAAAAAAAGCCAAATGGCTTACACCCAATTCCATGCGTGCGGCTCAACCGGACTGGTCTCTTGATGGGAAACAGATTGTTTTTGTTGCTCATGAAAACAGCACATCCAATCTTTATGTTTTATCACCCGAGGGAGGAAAGCCTGTGTCAATAACTTCTTATCACGATTCCGTTGATATTCAGCTGTTGACTCCAAGATGGTCACCAGATGGAAATGAAATTGCATTTGTGAAGTCGGGACCAGATGGAAATACTGATCTGTATGTGATGAATATGAATACGGGGGATGAAGAACGAATTACAGAAAATCCTGAAGTTGATTATTTACCTGTTTGGCATCCGGATGGTCAATCCATAACGTATACTTCTCATAAAGGAAAAGGAACAACTCCAAACCTGTACACTGTAAACCTTGAAACGATGGAGCATATTCAAAATACGGATGTAGGAGATGCTGTCTGGAGCGTTCAATGGACCCCAAAGGATACGACAGTGTTAGCCGCAACACTAAGTGATGTGGATACGGTTCGTATCGTCCATGTAGATCCAAAAAGGAAGGCTGAAACAGAACCATTCGTTATGAGAAATATGTACACCCGCTGGAGGACAAAACAACCTGAATATGAATTAAAGAGAGCGGATCCTTCTTTACCGGTTAAAATTGTTAAACAAGACAAGTATAGATTCCTGCAGCATCCGAAGCACTTTGTAAGTTTGGTATTGCCATATCCGGATGGGAGTGGAATGTTCGGGATGACATCATGGGTAGATGCGCTGGGAAGAAATATTATTCAGCTTGGAGGAGGAATTCCATGGAGTGATGATTCTCATCCTTTTTTTGCTGATCCGCAATTTTTCTTCAATTATATCAATGCTCAACACGGTCCCCTTTGGGGGATAAATTTTTACTATAACAGTCTCTGGAATTTTCGTTTGTATGATAAAAGTCGGCTGATTGAGCGCATTAATATGCTGCAGTTCTTTACCGGAATTCCAATGAATTTTGGCAATTCAATGAGTTCAAATCATTCATTGCAATCTACGGTAACATATAAGGAGAGAACGATAAAAGATATTCCGTATGGAGACTGGGATACAGATTATGACAGGTTTTATTATGAAGTTCGTGAAGGGAAACTCCCTGATCCAGAAGAAGGGAAAGAGTTGATAATCAGTTTGAACTACAACTGGCTGAATCGACGTCCCCATGCAAAAAACGTTATGCTTCCTAAACAGGGCTATGGTGTTTTTGCTGGCGTGGATTACGCAAGTAAATCCCTGTTTGGTGATTTTACGTATACTCGATTAGGAACAGATGCCTTTGTAAATTTAAAAATAGTAGGCCCCGGGGTTCTTTTTGGGCGATTGAAGACACAGACAATGTTTGGTGAACCACCGGCACAGGATTCTTTAGCTCTTACAAGAGATCCCGCTATTTATTTAGGATTTCTGGTTGCCCAGGAAAGCCATAATCCCCGCGGTTGGGACGAAGTCCGATTGGGTGATCGTCTTGTATTTGGGACAATGGAGTACAGGATTCCATTCATTCCTGAGTTCCCAATAAATATTCTTGGGTTTACTTTTGGATCCACAAGTCTTGCTCTCTTTTCAGATTTTGCAAAAGCATGGGTTTCTGGTGAAGCATTGCAGGACTGGGTAACAACAGCAGGTTATGAAATCAAAATAGCATTACAGGCTGAAAAGAGTCCGATTTTATTTTTCTCTGTTGGCCAGGCACAGGAAATAAGTAATTGGCGGGATGAAATTGTACCCGATGATTGGTACCTGAGGTTTGCACTAATTAATCCATTCTAATTTAAACCATTGGTACAAATCGTAC
>DTUJ01000143.1 GCA_012964235.1 Fidelibacterota bacterium | reverse complement strand
GGTGTCCAAAGTGAGTCACCATTCAAATCAGTGAACTCTTCCGCATCATCCCATACATTATTGCTGTTCATATCGGTGAGTTCCTCTCCCGGAAACCAAATTCCATCTTCGTCAGCGTCAACGAATGTTTCTTGGTCACAAATTCCATTTCCATTGTCATCTACAAACTGTTCACATTCCCAAGAAGGAGAGTTACCTGTATTATCACAAACCCCATTGCCATTATTATCAATAAAATCCCAAATTCCGTTTATGGGAAACTGTAGTGTAGGAAACCCCTCCGAAAATTCTTCCACCCCATCACAGACACCATTTCCAAAACTTTCATCCCAGTCATTGTCATTATCACAAATGTAAATGCCATTATCATTAATTCCACAATCAGTAAATTCTTCCGCATCATCCCAGGTGCCATTTCCAAAATTATCATTCCAATTGTCATCAGTTTCACATATTAAAGTATCTGCTACAATCGCACAATCAGTAAATTCTTCCGCATCATCCCAGGTGCCGTTACCATTTAGATCGGCAAATGGTTCCGCTGGTGTCCAAAGTGAGTCACCATTCAAATCAGTGAATTCTTCGACTGAACTGTAAACGCCATTGTTGTCAGCGTCGTCAAAAGGTTCAGCATTATTGTTTATGAAAGCGCCTTCTTCAATAACAAGCTGAAGGGATGAAAAATCCAGGGCTTCCAGAGCATTAACCAGGGTGAGATTATTCCCCCAGATATCTCTTATCTTTTGATCATCTGGATTTGTCCACTGGTCAATAATTCCACCATAGATCAGTGAGATCTGAATCTCAGATGAAAGAGAATCCTCAGTGAGAACAGTACCGCCGGAAAAAATGATATCAGGTCTTGATCCTCCATTATCGTCATCAAAAGCCATTCGACCCAAGAGAATGTTATCAGTATAAATACTATCGGAAAAAATAATGGTCAGCACATTGGTACCAGCATTATAATTTGCCGAGGTGATAGATGTACTTTGCGCTGTGGCTACAAGAATTACTCCTGCAATGAAAAATTTACTTAGGGTGAGCATTGTCCTCTTCATATTACAGGCTCATTGCTATTGTGAATTGTTTAACAAATCCCAGTAAACCGTAGTTGGAAACAGCCATATCAAATCGAAAATCGTTCGCTATGGGGGTAATCTGCCCAAGATCTAAACCTATCCCTCCCATAAAGGAAGCTGAATTATGGTTAGAGTATAACCCTCCTCGAAGAAAAAGGATATTCATAAAACCGTATTGCATACCCACATTCAATCGTTCTGAGGAATCATTTGGATGAACCGCATCTATGGCAAGCATTAAATTGTGGTTTGGTAAATCTTCAAGGAAATCGTAAGAAATGCCAATTTGAAACATAAGCGGCATGTGGTAAGCCCTAAAAGATTCCGGTTCTGGAAGGAGATCACCATCATGGTAATCATCAAAAGTGGCGTCTTTCCCATCCTGTTCAAAATCAAGTTCAGGTCCAAAATTTCGAACTGACATTCCAAGTTTTAGAGAATTGAAACCGGTTATATATAATGTCCCGATATCCACAGCCCAGGCACTTGCTTCGTAGTTATACAGATTTACAGATTCTTTTATCAGCGATAAATTAGCACCAAATGAAAATCTGTCTGTCAGGGATTGTGCCCAGGAGACACCAAGAGCCAGGTCGTTCCACACGAATGAACGACCGGTTCCCTGCTGTTCCAATACAGTAGTTTCTCCAATATCTCCGGTGGAAAGCTGCCGCAGATGAACAGCTATATTCCCGATCGGTGTTTTCATTCCCCCAGAAAAACTGTGGTAGTTAATCCCGGCAAACCAGTTGACCCGGGAAAAGAAAATGTTTGAACCGTTCATGTAAACCAGTGCGGCAGGATTGTAGAATGCTGCAGAGGCATCAGTGATTTTTGTTCCGACCACACTATTTGCCATTCCCATCACTCGTGCATCAGGGCTGATATCAAGAAAATGAGCTCCGGATGTACCCACTTTCTCAAAGTCCTGCTGACCCATTGTCAGCGATATTAACAGGGCTGGTATTATTCTAATTATATGTCGTTTAATGATCATGGTTACCTTACCGGAAGATCGCAAATTTACCGATGTACTTTTCAAGATCTTTAGATGAGCCCCCCACAATTCTGACATCGGGTGCTTCAACTACATATACATAAATCCCGCTCACGACAGACTGGTTGTTTCTGGAGATCAGGTCCCAGTATTCTTCTGCCTGCCCGTTA
>DTUJ01000142.1 GCA_012964235.1 Fidelibacterota bacterium | reverse complement strand
AATCGTATATTAAACTCCATGAAGCTGCTGAATATTTTAGTGTTTATGTCTGTTGTATGGGCACAGGATGTTTCTTGCTCAAATAAAATAGAATATTACCAAAATGGCAATATTGAGTTTTGTACGCTTTCAAGTGAAGACACTCTTTCTGGGCAACCGCTTCCTGGGGGAACAGGAGTTCACTTCACGGAGGATGGTGTGTTTAATTGGTGTTTCCTGCAGCAGGATACAAGAATCCAAGGGCATCTATGTAGAGGCGGTGGCCATGACTTTATGACCGCTTTTCACCCGAATGGACAACTGAGAACTGCCTGGTTAGCTGTAGATGAAGTAATTCAAGGTATCCCATGCTCAAAGTTTCGATTCCTCTCCGCTGTGTTTGTGGGTATTCACGGTAACACCGGTCAAACGAGTTTCTATGAGAACGGACAGCTCAGGTACTGTGAACTTTCAAAAAAAATAATTATTGAAGGGAAACCATATAGAAAAAGAGACGCAGTCAGGTTCAATTCTGATGGGAAATTAATTGTTAAGCAATAGTTTAAACTTCTTTCCAAATAAAAAACTCTCTAACGGAAAGTTGCAAGATGAGTTCTAAATATGGAGATATTTGATACTCTTCTTGAAGCTATGGGTTTAATTGAAAGATGGAGAAAAGAATACAATGTTAACGTACAGTTCTAACTTAAAAACTTGTCCAAAGAGTGGGAGCTGGTCAGGTTGATAAAATGACATTAGAGAAATTTATCAAATCAATCGAAGAAAAGATAATACCGAAGGATTTAACACACATATTAACAGCTTTATGGTATGATGGAATTGGTGATTGGCAAAAGGCTCATGAGATCACACAAAATATTTCCACAGTTCAAGCGTCAGAGGTTCATGCCTATCTTCATCGGAAAGAAGGGGACAATTCCAATGCCAATTATTGGTATACTAAAGTAGGGAAGAAATTTTGCAATAAACCAATTCATGAGGAATGGACTGATCTGGTAAAAAAGAATTTATAATTCAATTATTTATAATTTCGATTAAAGTATAGCTAACAAGAGTGGAAATTTTTGTTTCTGTTCTTATCCTTTCGGAGTAATTTAAAGAAACAATGTAATCTGGAGTACTTATGAGTGACCCTGCTTTTTTACCCTATAAACCTCTTCAAGTAATCTCTGAGGAGGAAATGAAAAACAATTCATTGGATTTTCTCAATAAAATCGGTTTCAGGAAAAGCATAAGGCATTTTTCCGATAAACCCGTCCCCTTGTCCATAATAAAAAATTGCATTAAAGCTGCAGGTACAGCGCCAAACGGTGCAAATCTTCAGCCCTGGCAATTCATTGTTGTCTCAAGTCCAAAAGTGAAACAAAAAATTAGAATTGCTGCCGAAAAAGAAGAAGAAACCTTTTATAAGGATTGGGCTCCACAAGAGTGGCTGGAAGTATTAAAACCGCTAGGAACGAATGAAGAAAAACCCTTTCTTGAGGATGCACCTTATTTGATTGCAATATTCATGAAAAAATATACTGTTGATTCACAAAACAGAATATCGAAACATTATTATGTTCATGAATCAGTAGGAATTGCCACAGGAATATTGATAACTGCGTTACATTTTTCAGGGTTGGTCACATTAACTCATACACCAAGTCCAATGAGATTTTTAAATGAGATATTAGATAGACCAAAAAATGAAAAACCGTATTTACTTTTAGTCGTTGGGCATCCTGCTGACAAAGCTCTCATCCCAAATATTACAAAGAAAAAATTTGATGAGATTTGTTCAATTATTTAACATGAGATAATTAGTCAGTGAAAAATAGGTTTTTCCCCTGCCTGGTGATTTTATCTTTTGTTATATTTTGTTGTGAAGATGATAAAATTGAACAACATAAGATCAGTTATGAAGTTAGGACCAGCTTAGAAGAAAATGAATCTATCACAGTATTGTATTCAACACCATCTGGTGTTGACACGACTACTGCATTTATTGATGGATATGGAAACTGGGATAATAATTTGGAATACATTTTTGAGTCAGGGGACGTTGTAAAATTGGATGTGTTGAATTGTAGTGGCAAAGTTGATTGTGAAGGGATTATTTATAATGATAAAATTGAGGTACGGAGTTGCATAGGAGATGATGAAACTTGTTTTTATGTCGTTCCATAACCTAATGTTACAAAATCCCCTTTTTTTACTTTTTTAAGGAAACCAAATTTTCAACAATAGGTTTAAAAAACAAAACGACAGGGTTTTGCTGATGGATGGCGCCATGGGGACAGAATTAATCCGTGAGGGACTTGATCTTTCTTT
>DTUJ01000141.1 GCA_012964235.1 Fidelibacterota bacterium | reverse complement strand
AAATTGATTCCTCTGGGTAAATTGAAATAAGATGACTACAATGAACAAGTATATTCTTTTACTGGTTGTTCTTACAGCAACAGTGTTTTCTCAATCGGAATGTGACGGAGAACGATATATGTCAGACCTCTTTCCGGATATACAGATAACCTCAAATATCGAATATGGAGAAAATATTACCGAGGATATTTTAGGATTTGAATACACGCAAACTCTTTATTTAGATGTATATGAACCGGAGGGTGATAATGTCAATGAGAGACCCCTGATCATTTTCATGTTTGGAGGGGCATTTGTTTCCGGTTCAAAAAACTCACCCGTCATGCAGGAATTGTGTACACGATATGCAAAAATGGGTTATGTTGCTTCTGCCATTGATTACAGGCTCACCCCGACATTGATTTGGAATGGTTCAGCAGAAAATGCATATAAAGCCGTTTTAAAAGCAATTCATGATTTAAAAGCCGCCATTAGATATTTCAGGATGAATGATAGTCTGTATGATGACTTTGGGGTAGATACATCCAGGATTTATACCGGGGGTTCATCTGCAGGAGCGATTGCCTCAGTGAATACGGCATATTTAAATGAGGAAAGTGAAATTCCTGAATTGGTTATTGATTTCGTGAATGAATCAGGTGGTCTTGAAGGATTGAGTGGAAATCCGGGTTTTGACTCTCATTTTTATGGAATTGTGAATTTATGCGGAGCAGTCGGAGATACCAATTGGATAGAATTCAATGATATACCCATCGTAAGTGTTCATGGGGATGAGGACACTGTTGTTCCTTATGCTGATGATCTGGTAACACTGTTTGGAATTAATCTCCAGGTCTATGGGAGTTATAGCATTCATCAGACAATGATTGATTTGGGAAATCAGAGTGCATTGTATACTTTTGAAGGAGAAGATCATACACCTTACGCCTATTCAGATGCATACATGGATGTGACGATTGATTTTACGAAAGAGTACATGTATGATTTGGTCTGCGCAGAATCTCAGTCCGAAGAAATCTCTATTTATTACGAAGCAAATTGGAATCTGGTTGGTTTACCCCTTGACGTTGAAAATGCATCATATACTACTTTATTCCCCGAATCAATAGAAGGAACATTATACTCTTTTAGCGGTGGCTATAATCCTGAAACAATCCTAATCCATGGTGAAGGGTACTGGTTAAGATTTAATGAGGCTGGCAGTACCACTATTACCGGCACCACAATCAATGAACTTACAATCAGTTTAAATGAGGGGTGGAACCTTGTTTCTGGTTTGTCAGAGGATGTATCCATCTATTCTGTTTCTGATCCAGACAGTATTATTGTTCCAGGAACCCTGTACGGTTTCAATGAGGGATATGTAGGAACAGATATGCTTGTTTCGGGTAACGGGTATTGGGTGAGAGCTTTTGAAGAAGGTGAGATTACACTGACAAGCGGAGCATTAGCGAAAACTTCACCAAGAGAGTTTAGTCTTAAAGGTAAGGCCAACAACTTAACCGTGAATAATACGGACTTATACTTTGGTGTTGAAATGTCAGCAGAAGACAGACTCAGCTACAGCTTACCTCCCAAACCGCCTGCCGGAGCGTTTGATGTGCGTTTTTCCGGTAACTGGAAATACTGCGAAGATTCCGGTGTAATTGAAGTGATGAATGATGGCAGTCCGCTTATTATGTTTGACTGTAATATAAAAGATGGTGAGGTTTGGGAGTTAGTTCCTGTCATTGCGAACGGAACGGAGTGGAGTGCGGCAATCCCATTATCTGATCAAGGGCAGTTAACTTTGGGTTCAGGTGTTGAACAGTGGATATTGAGAAAATCCGTATCAACCGTTTCAACTACCTTCGCCTTGCATCCTGCTTATCCGAATCCCTTCAACCCAATCACAAGCCTCAGATACGACCTTCCAGAGAAGGCACAGGTTGCACTCACAATCTATGACTTAATGGGCAGGGAAGTAACCCAATTGGTAAACACTACTCAAGAAGCAGGATACAGGTCAGTACAATGGGATGCTACAGACAGCTTTGGTAAGCCTGTAAGTGCAGGAGTATACCTCTACCAGATTCGTGCTGGTGAGTTTGTACAGACCAAGAAGATGGTGCTGTTGAAATAAATTGATTCCTCTGGGTAAATTGAAGAGACTTTTGTTCGTTGGATGATTGGTAGACTTAGATATTAGCTTAATTGAATATCTAAGGTTAATTCTTTCCAAGAGCATAATTTAATGACTGATTTGAATTTTTTATTACCATAGAAATAAAAAAGAATGGATTTTCAACTTAAATGAAAGTGATTGGTACAGGATTTG
>DTUJ01000140.1 GCA_012964235.1 Fidelibacterota bacterium | reverse complement strand
GGAATGATAATTTTGGAAATGGCACCTGGGATGATGCGGAAGAATTTACGGACTGTGGAATTAATAATGATGGCACCTACATTTGTGATAATGACAATGACTGGGATGAAAGTTTTGGAAATGGTGTCTGGGATGGAGTAGAAAGTTTTGAGGATGGTTTTTTGCTTTTTCCTGCAGATGAAATTTGGAATTTTAATGATAATAATGGAAATGGAATTTGTGACAATATAGGTCTACCCTTTGATTGGGAATGTGAACCATTTGTAGATGACAATGATAATGGACTGTGTGATTATCTAGAAACATTTGTTGACGCTGATGGAGATGAGATCTGGTTTCCGGGAGAAGAGCTCACCGATATGAACGGCAATAATGTGTGGGATGGTGCGGAAGAATTTACTGATTGTGGAATTAATGATAATGGTATTTACATTTGTGATACTGATAATGACTGGAATGAAAGTTTTGGAAATGGTGTCTGGGATGATGCGGAACCTTTAGTGGATTTTGATGGAGATAATGAATTTGATGAGGTTTCTGAAGAATATACGGACACAAACGGGAATGGTATCTGGGACCAGTATGAACCTAATTCAAATACTACAATTGCTGTTACAGTCTCAGGACAGGATGTTCATCCTGCTTTAAGTTCCGCTAATTACGATGCTAATATAAATAAGCTTACACTTGTTTTCGATAGACCGGTTCAGTTTGACCAGATACCTGAAGATGAAACCTTTCTGGGGGGGGCCGGTGATGGCAACCTTAACAGCGGTGAGGATAGAAATGAAAACGGTGTACTTGATAGGGAAACTAATGTTAATATTTTCAAGGTGGGCTTCACTGATAATATCGGAAACACTAGAAGTTTAGAAGGTCTTGGTTCGTTAGTTCAAACTGCCGATTCTGATTCAATAGAAATCTTTCTGACCCGAAATGACAGCAAAAAATTGGAAACCACATTAGACATTGATTCAATGAGTGTGAATTTATCTGAAGGTGCTTTTTTAGATACACTTTATAACCCTTCAGCAGACAGCATATTGTCTGTTACTACAATTATGGACTCTCTGCCACTTTTAGCTGACAGTGCCATCTATAATATTGCGGAAAATAGTTTATTCATATTTTTTAGATCGAAGGAAACGAATAAACGTAAAGTTGTGATAGATCCTGCTCCTATTTACTCAAAGATTGCGTTGACCGTTGGAGAGTCCTCTATACACCTTTCCGGAATTAATGGGACTCCATTTGCGCACCCAGATGAAATATTTTTACGGATCCAACAACTGATGCTTTCCGATCAAAAAAAGCTGGAGATGTTTATTGATGAGATGGGTACAGAAGACGTTCTCTCTTTAGCAATTGATGAATATGCCGTTTATGATGAAAACAGTAACGGCAACCTTGAGGCTTCAAATATTCCTGTTACAATAACAAGTTCAGATGATGAAGCAAAACAACCACCGCAAATTGAATCTTCAGGAATAGTATATGATGCTGATACGGATATCCTGACATTACCCTGGAACATGGGAGTTGGATTTTTCAATGAAATCGCTATTCCACAAAAAGCAGGGGTCAGTGACTATAGCGATTTGGGTGGGATTGCCTTTTATGATAGTTCCGAAGACAGTTTGATTACATTCAGCCAGGGAGAAGTTTATTACCCCTCATCCAATGACACCGCTTGTATCAAACTGAGTGAGGCGGATGCAGAGTTACTTGAAAATTATTCAGGCCGGTCCAGTCTTATTTTAACCATTGAACCTTATACATTTTATTCGGCTGGTACCTACAATAATGGTAATAAAGCAGTAACTGAAGACAGTTTGTTTGTCGTTAATTATCGCCGGGATGAAACTGCTCCAATGGTTAATGGGGTTCTCTTCAATGTAAAAGATTCCACACTCGTAATTACTCTGGATGAATTGGTTATAGTAGATTTATTAAATCCGGAGAAACTTATTTTTGGCGGGGTTGAAATTGATGGTGAAATTATGATTGACAGTGCTGCTCAATACGTCAGCAACTTCTCTGTGAAAGTATCTTCTGAGGCTTATGACGCCATTACCAGCCTTGATGATAGTGTGAAGATCAATCCCCTGTTCCAGTCGTCCGACAGTGCGTTTGTTAATGCAGATAGTGCCATTTCAGGATGGATTGACCATGAGGCTAATTATGGACGTAAATTCTGGATCCAAAGTTTCGAAGCTTTCCCTCCCGCTCCAGACCTTATTTTTGCATCGCTCCGGTCAATAGGAATTAATTGTGATATCTATGTTGATGACCAGGTCTGGGAAACAAAAATTGATTCAGCAGACCTTGTTGC
>DTUJ01000139.1 GCA_012964235.1 Fidelibacterota bacterium | reverse complement strand
AATATATAAAAGACACATGCGGGCATTTATGGGAGTCATAGGGGAAACAGTACCAGTAAAAAGCTTGAAGACATCACATATAGATGCTTTCAAATTTAGTCAACAGTCAGTTGCAATTGCCACATTGCATAGTAAATTGAGGACTATTGATAATTTCATTGGATATTGCTTAGACCGTACAGATGATTATGGACTTGGTGGTTAAGCCAAAGATAAAGAAACCTACTCTTCCCAAGGGCAATCCGATGATTATATCTAACAATCAGTTCTTTTCAGCTCTAAATGAAATTGATAAGATATATTCACCCGATTGGGCAAATTTTTTACGGAGTATTTATAATTTTTATCGGGACACAGGGTTACGGCTTAGCGAACCATTTAATTTTGAGCTTTTTGTTGATAGGATTCGGATTAAAGCTGGAAGAACAAAGAATAGTTATCCACGAAATGTTTATTTAACAAAAGACCAAGTGCTTACAATTGAACGGATGCGTTCTTATGTTGATAGTCAGGTAAAACAAAAGAAAAGCAGGGTAAACCAAATTAAGTATTTCAGTCGTATATGGAAGAATGTTCTACGGAAGACTAATGCACCGGAAAAAATCAATTTTCACAGCTTGCGTGATACATTTGCTACAAGATTATATTTCCTTACTGGGGATATTTACAAAGTTTGTGGTGCTTTGGGACATTCAGATATCAAGATGACCACAAAGTATACGCATAATGATACCTTAGAGCTAGTTCAGGCATTTCCAGACATTGCAAAAAGACACAATCGGGAGCAAAACGGACACCAGATGATGGACACAACAGCTTTATCTTCCTTGCAAACTGATAGTCAAAGTGATAATTTCACGAGAGTTAATGCGGGCGTCGTATAATGGTTATTACCCGAGCTTCCCAAGCTCGTGACGTGAGTTCGATTCTCATCGCCCGCTCTGGTTTATTCTGAAATTTATACATTAATCACCATCCCGTCGTAAGCCATCTCAATTTTTCCATTATAGTATCTTGAAATCGTACCGAGAATATCTGTTTTCAGAACTTCCGGATAAAAATGTGTTAACACCAATTTTTCGCATTTAGATTCCGCAGCAATTTTTCCGCATTCAGTTGGTGTTAAATGGTTTTCGCTTTTCATTTCGTCAGGCGCTGAACACTCAAGAATTAAGGTTTTAACGCCCCGGGCGCTTTCAATCAACTCCTCACAGAGAATTGTATCTCCCGAATAAAAAATATCATTTCCTTTCCCATCATCAAAACGATATGTAACACTGTGATCAGTGTGGATAGTGCGGTTGCAAATTATATTCACATCGGTTAGTGGAATTTTCTCCCTTGTTACTTCCTTTATTTTGATTTCCAGATCTTCAGTCAACACCCATTGTCCAAAAATGTCCATCATTCGATTAAAAAATGATTGAAATCCTTTTGGTCCGATTATCTGAAGTGTTCGATCCAGTGGTTGAACTTTTGGATCATGTTTAAACGCAAATAGCAATGGAATTAAATCCATAGTATGATCGGGGTGGAGATGGGAATAGCAAATTGTATCAATCTTCCTGTAATTTAAATTGAATTCCGGAAATTTCCGCAGCGTACCTGAACCTCCATCTATCAAAATGGAATGATGTTCTGTTTCAAAAAAATATCCGCTGTTTCCCCTTCCGGCCTGGGGAATTAACACTCCTGAACCAATAACTGTTAATTTCATAAAAAATTATTTTTATGATGAGACATTGATAACAATTTTCCCGTGGCTTTTTCTTGATTCCATCAGTTCGTGTGCTTTTGCTAATTCTTCAAAATTGAAAATATGCCCAACAACTGGTTTTATATTATTTTTTTCCATAAAAATGCACAATTCATTCCAGGTCTGTTGAAGTTGCTCTTCATCAGGTAACAAATAACCCAGATGAGTTGCCATGACACCATAGGATTTTTCTGCCATTTTCATGATGGTTGCTTTTGGCATGTCACGCCATGTTCTGAGCCAACTCAGGGGATTCCACTTTTGCAAATTCATACTTGCAAATCCTGCGATTACAATCCGTCCCAATGGATTTAAAAGACGGAGACTCTTTTTATAAACATCACCGCCTACTACTTCCAGGATGACGTCAACGCCTTTTCCATTGGTCATTTTTTTAATTTCATTTTCGAAATCTTGTGTTCGATAGTTAATTGCGCCATCGATGTTTAAGTCGGAAAGGAGTTTGATTTTCTCATCACTGCCTGCAGTTCCAAAGACGGTACACCCGAAATGTTTTGCCAGTTGAACTGCTGCTGTTCCAACACCGCCTGCCGCTGCCTGGATGAGAACTGAATCAGTTGAGC
>DTUJ01000138.1 GCA_012964235.1 Fidelibacterota bacterium | reverse complement strand
CCATATAAATAATTGTATTTGAATTGTCCTGAATAATTGGATGCATCATCCCGGTAGTATGACCATAAGTAAGATGTACACCAATACCCGGTAAAAACATGTCTTTTCCATCCACGAATTTTACCATGTTATTTTCAACCAACACAGACCAATCATCCGCCATAAAACTTCCCTGATCTTTTTCTGAAGGGGAATTAGCTAATTCCCAATTTTCATTTTGAATCCAATAGGTGGCATTTGGGAATGTGGGAACAACCTTACCTCCATCTAAACGAGTGTTACCTCCAGCATGATCAAAATGAAGGTGTGTACAAAATACATCCGTGATTTCCTCAGGTGAATAGCCATGATGCTTTAATGATGAATTCAAACTAACAGTTTTTGTATCTATATCATAAATGTCACTAAACTTTTTTTGCCACTTTTCTCCATTCCCTGTATCGACAATGATTTTCCTATCCGTGCTTACCAGCAGGAGTGATCGTGTAACCATTTTTATCCGGTTATGGCTATCAGCCGGAGCTTCTTTTTCCCACAATGGCTTTGGGATTATCCCGAACATTGCACCTCCGTCCAAACTAAATTTACTTGTCACAATGCTGTAAAGAGAATAGTTTCCAATTTTCATCTCAATAACACTTGTTTTCAGGCTTTAAACAGCTTAACATTTTTCTTAAATATTTAGGGGGTTTTCTGACGGAATTTTCGCTGAAAAACATCACCTTATTTCTTCCGCTGGATTTACACAGAATTGTTACTTTTTTGAGGTAGATTTTTGATTCAAAACAAAAAATAGCTGGAAGGAAATTCCTGTCAATCTGGAAAATTCAGAAGGCATTCCTGAAGCAGGGTCCTTGTGGGGAGTATCGCCATACCGGTCCTTATTTTTTTCACTGTTTGTATCCCAACTCATATCAAAAAGTGAGGTAATAGGCATCGAACTGAAGTCATGATAATATCCGATTTCATACCCAAATTTTTTACCCATCCAACCACCGAGAAGAAAACCAATCCGTACACTCGTTTTCCCCATTATTCCTGTAGGAATATACATCCCCCGAAGACCCCACCAACTTGTCGTGCTGGGGCGATTTTCTCTTAGAGATTTCTTTTTGGTAAATTTATAATAAGTTAAATCAATATTATGGTTCGGATTGAAACTCCAGGCGATATTTAAGACATCCCATTTATTTTCTTTTGAATACAATAATCTACTATAATCAATTCCAGTCCCATACACAGGCAATCCAATACGAAACCCAATGTTGCCAATGTCGGAAGTAGCATACCGAAACCAGACATATGGAAGAATATTTTCTGCTGATAAAGTATATCCGTATGATGACATCCCTTTCTCCATACGGGTCGTACTCACCGTTGGGTGGGTTGCACACCCTGCGATTAGAAAAAGGATTATAATGGAAAAACTCTGTTTTATGTGTCTATTTATAATCAATCGTTTCACTATCATTAATAAATTTCCATTATCATTTCAAATAAATCATTTTTTGACTAAATACAATCGGTAAATATCCATCCACTTGAGTGATTCTTTCTATTCAACCATGTTAGGAAAATAGATAGTACAATATTTTTTTCAATTGTTTCATGTGAGAACGCAAATTTCAGCGGTATTTTACATAACGGACAAGCTTTTTAATTGAATATCGCCAATTATTTCTGTAGACAGATTTTCCGATTAACGGAACCATTTTTTCCATTCAAATTGATAAAATAAACTCCTGAGGATGCACCGTCCGCATTCCATTTAATAGGGTATACTCCCTTTTCTATGTTATTTGACCAAAGTCTTTCAACTTCTTTTCCATAGATATCAAAGATTGTAAGAGTAATGTTGCTTTGTTGGAAAATACTCACACTAAAGTGTATCATTGGATTGAACGGATTAGGAAATGGACGAGAGATTGAATAATCCACTGGAACTATAACTGAGTTAACTATTTCCATAAATTGGTAGTTAATCGTTCCCATAACATCAATTATTCCCCATCCGTATTGATTATCCGGATTTTCAGGGTCACTGGCAGTCATCATGAGGGCTTCACGAACCTGCTGTGGTGTCCAGTCCGGGTGGGCCTGTAAAACGCAGGCTGCTGCTCCGGCAACCAGTGGTGTTGCTAAAGATGTCCCATTTTCATATCTATATGCTGAAGTACTGTTTACACCGGCGCAATATGTAGAAACACCCAGAGCACATACTTCCGGTTTTATCCTCCCGTCAGCAGTTGGACCTTGAGAACTAAATGATGCTATATTCCCATCAGAATCAACAGCTCCGCAAGCAATAACATTTTCAGCATCTGCAGGCACAACAATTCCACCTGTACCCGAATTCCCCACCGCTGTAACTACGACCATTCCATTCTC
>DTUJ01000137.1 GCA_012964235.1 Fidelibacterota bacterium | reverse complement strand
AAAAACGGTTCAAAAAAAGCCGAGGAACATACAAAAAAAATTCTCAGAAATCACGTTAAATAGTTAATGAGATGACCAGCCCCCATTGTTTGTACCAGTATTAAAGTTAGTATTGTAAATTAACATTTTATTGTTCTCTTTAATTTACGAAAATTAAATTAATATTTTGTATGTCAGGACAAACAGCTTCCGGAGCCGGAGGTCTGTATCCCAAACTGCTGTGAGGTCTTACCTGGTTGTATTCTTTTCTCCATCTTTCTATTAAAACCTTAGCTTCAAAAAGAGTATCGAATATCTCCATGTTTAACAACTCATATCTCAACTTTCCGTTAAATGATTCATTATATCGATTCTTTGGACTTAGTACAAAAAAGTTGAGATGGGGTAAATTTCACTTGTGAATAAGAAGATCTCAATATGAAAATTATCTACTATATAATATTGTCTATTTTGATGATCCATCTTGGTTATTCTCAAATAGATTTAACATTTAATGCAAAAGTGAAAGGGGGGCTATTTATGGCATTTTCACACCTACTATATTCTACTTTATTTCCTGTTAAAATGTGTAACTTCCTCGTATGTTTTTTGAGAATAAACTATAATTTATAACTTGTTTTAGGACCCTTAACTCAGTGGTTAGAGTTTCGGATTCATAATAGCTTATTTTTTAGACGACAAAAATTGTATGCAGCCCCTGACTGCAGTTACAATAAGTGCGATATTTGAAAAATACAAAGAAATGTTAGTGAGAGAATTTGAACCCCAAAATAAATAATAAAATCAGATTATTTACCCCAGGACCAGTAACCATGTCCACTCGAACGCTTGCAATTGGTGCGTTACAGCTTCCCTATAATCGTACAGAACAATTCTCACAGATCACGTTTGAGATCATTAAAGATCTAAAATATCTATTCGGCACTCAGGGAGATGTGGTTATTTTTGCCGCTTCCGGGACAGGTGCGATGGAAGCTGTGATTTGCAACTTCCTCGACCAAAGTGACAAGGTTTTGATTGTGAATGGAGGAACCTTTGGTCAACGGTGGGTCGATCTATGTATTCAACATAAAATTCCATTTGAACAAATAATCCTTGATCCCGGTCAGCCAATTTCACTCGAAGCTCTCGATTACAGACTTTCGAGTCAAGGATATTCGACGTTGCTAATCAACGCACACGAAACATCGACGGGGTTGATTTACGACACAAAAGCTATTGGGAAACTCACTCAAAAATATGGTGTTTTCTTTGTTGTTGATGCTATCAGCACTATTTGTGCAGATATTTTTATGATGGATGAATGGCATGTCGATGTATCTCTGCTAAGTACCCAGAAAGCATTAGCTCTTCCACCTGGGCTATCCTTTCTCGCTTTAAACAAGAAAGCAAAGTTGAGATTAGAAACCAAGACTTGCCAATCTTATTATTTTGATATAAAGGTATATCTTGCAAACCAAAGCAGAGGACAGATGCCATTTACACCTGTTATTGGCCATTTTATGATGTTGCAAGAAAGGCTAAAAGATATTAAATTACATGGAATCGACTTTTTTGTTTCTCGCCATTCTAAATTAGCTGAATTTTTTAGAAAAGGCTTACAGGGCTTGCCCCTTAGTTTTCTTCCAAATAGTCCTTCAAACGCTCTAACAGCAATTAGTTGCCCTGAGGATATTGATGCGTTTGATTTGGTTAAGAGGCTGGCAGCTGGTTTTAATTGTTTTGTAGCCCCTAATGGGGGCGATTTGAAACACAGAGTGTTTCGGGTGAGTCACCTAGGTGAACAGAATAAAACGGATATCGATTTTTTAATTAATGCCCTTAAGGACACACTTAATAATTTTCAATAAACTGAAAATTTAACAATATTGGAAGGAGGTAACTATAAATGAAAGCTATCATTATGGCAGCAGGGGTAGGAAGGCGGTTGCTAGGTCTGAATTTGAATAAACCAAAATGTCTTTTAACCGCAGAAGGAGGAGAAACACTTATCCGTCGTTCAGTCAATTTATTAGTGAGTAAAGGAATTAGTGATATTACCGTCATTGTTGGCTATAAGGCAGACCTTATTCGCAATGAACTCAATAATGATGTTGCTTACTTTGAGAATCCTCATTTCCGAACTACCAATAGTATTATGTCTCTTTGGTATGCCAAGGATTTATTAGAAGATAATGTTCTTTTATTAAATGGAGATCTTTACTACGAACATAGCATACTTGATTATGCCATAAACCAAACAAATGCGGTAGTAATGTTGGCTGATAGTACGCGTATTGATAATGCAGACTATCGCTTTGGTTTCATTGGTGATCAAATTAATCGGTTTGGAAAGCATTTAACTAATCAGGAGACGGATGGTGAATACGTTGGAATAGTTCGAATTGACGAATGTTTTATA
>DTUJ01000136.1 GCA_012964235.1 Fidelibacterota bacterium | reverse complement strand
GAATCGAACGTCAGTCCCTTTCCCACAAGCACTTTCGGCTTCACTGACTTTTTGGTACCCCAATATTCCATAAGGATGAATTTAGGAGGCTCGTCAGTTCCAGCTGCAACGCCTGCCAATGCCCCCATACCTATTTCGGTGAATTTTTTACGATCAAAGACAGTTACCTTCATTTTGCCTCTACGACCAATCTTTTTGGCTTCATTAGCCAATCGTGTTGGTGTCGTTACGTTTCCGGGGTGATTACCCAAATTACGGGCAAAACAGACTCCATTACCAATAATTGATCCTTTATCTAGCCCATCCCTGGATCCACCAGAAACAGTCACTTTTTTAAGTTCAAAAAGTTCGTCCTTCTTTTTCGTCATATAATCATTGAATTGATAACTGCCCAAAACCAATCCTTCAGCTAATGCCCGTCCAAATGGGACGCTGGCCTTTCCGCCAAAATTTTCACAGGCGACGTGGGCATATTTTTTGGAAATGGCTTTCTTGGCCAAAGTGCCTCCAATCTTGCGAATACATTCGGTTTCAAAATTATCGGCCTTTCCAAGACCAATAACTATAACTGGACCGTTTTCAGCATAAAAGATTGTCGTTTCAGAATGTTTTCCTTTAATGTCACCGCGTTTATAGGCTGAACTAATCTGTCCATTCAGCATATTATCGACTGCTTTCCCCCGAGATGACATAGAACCATCTTTAAAGATTCCAATGGAAATTGCATCTGCCTTAATACTGTCTAATGAATCTGTTGTATGTTTTAATATTGATAAATGTGCCATCACAATCCCTTCTAATTACAAATTAATCCAAAATATTACTGTGCATTTTTCTGGTTCCTCAACTGAATATTCAATTAAAATATCAATATATAATGACCACTTTAATTTCATTTAATTCAAACCAATCCCAGAAATTGGTTCGATCCAGTTTCACTATCCCATCCTGGAAACTAAATCTGACCCTTTTACGATACAATGATTCAGTAAACCATTCAGAGTTTTCTCGTTTATAATAAATTGCAATGTATGGAGGACTGTCTTCTTTTAGGTCAGGAATATTCAGGGTGCAAATCGCCTCATTGAATTCACCCTCCTCGGTGATGAATTCCACCTTCGTGAAATGGTATACTCTTTTAGTGAGTTGTTTATATTCTTTAAATCGGTCAGAATTTTGTCCATTAATACAGGACGAGGAGGCTAAAACCCCGATAAGTAGCCAAAAAATATACCCAGATTGGCATTCAGCATTTTTTTTCACTTCTTTTTACGTTTAAAAAAACCTCTTTTCTCTTTTTTTTGGTCGCCTGTTTTATCCTGATTATCTTTTTTTGGTGAATCCATGTTTTCTAAGCGACGTTCATAGTCACTCATTTCCCTTTCCTCAGGGATATCAACAACTTCATCGACAATTTCTTGATCATCAGAATTCAACATTTGTTTCAAAGTATTTTGTCGTTTTTCACTTTGCTCTTTTAATTGGACTACTAAATCAGAAACATCTTCGTGAAATTCCGCTACAGTCTTTTCCATTCTCCGAATTAATTCTTCTTGCAGGGGAGCTCCATAGCCTTCTCCAATTTGCTCAATAATAGCCTCAAAGTTTTCTAAAAGATATGATTTTTGAAGTTCTTCAGGTTGAACTTCCTTGGGTTCATTATTGTTATCCATAACTACTCCTGTTTTTTTAGTTTCAGTAAATCCATTTCACTTGGGGTTAATGCAAAAGACTTCATTGGTGATAAAAGGATATTAACAGTATCATAAGCTTCTCTGGCAGAGAACAACCCAATTGTAGTTCCAAAAAAACGATAATACCATTGAATGTCTCTCCTTGGATTTGTTTGTATGTTCCAAAATTCGCTAATCAATAATCCTACCAGTGCAGTGATACCAAAAATACGCAATTTCCATGGTAATCGTTCTATGATTGATGGTCGGTAAGAAATTTGTTCTAACTCCCAAATTGGAACAGAAATAATTGAAATGGGAGTTTGGATTTCAATGTGTTTCCCATCATATGACCTCATAGTGCCCTCAATTTTTTTATTGTCCCTATGTTTCATTACGACAAACTGGTTTAAGGGTATGGATTTAATTACTTTATCGGTATTAAGATAAGTTAATTCTCCACTAATATATTTCCTGTCCGATTCGGTAATCGTCTTTTGTCTATTGACATAATTCTGTAGCGCTACAAACTCCCTGAGAGTATAGGATTTTTGTGACAATCGCTCGTGACTGTATTCAATAAAAACAATTCGCACTATATATCTGTTTTTGTCTACTTCATAAAATTGACCACTGACAAACCCCTTTATTTCAGGAAAAATAGTGTAAAATATATTTTCTTCCGGATCAATTTCACTTCCCACTTTTTGGCTAAGTGGAATTATCTCCCCTTCCTGGGATATTCCAAGCGACCAGAAGAAAAGCAACGTAAAGAAAAGATTATTTTTCATCAATCAGGGCAATAATTTCATCTAATTCAGGGAATCGGTCTAAAGATTTTTTTGAAAAAATCAACTTTCCGTTCTTTTCCACTTCATACACACCACCACCGGATGGTGTTAGGGAAAAATTAGTTATGCTATTTCCATATTTTTCAAGGAGTTTGTTAGCCATACTGGCTGCTCTAGGTAAATAATTTCATTCATTGCAGTATTCAATGGATATGTTCATTTGTTCCTCCTTTTTTATCTAAAAACTAAATGCTGTTTCAATGGATGTTTGCTTTACTGGTTCAAGTCCAATTCCTGTATCCCGGTAAAACTGACGATAATCCCAAATTAAACTTACACCTTTACTCACTTCCCACCCAATCCTATAACCGAACACTGTATTCTCTGATTCAATTTTGAAAGGATCTTTATCATTGTTATGCTGATAATATGCTGATGCTTCGCTGAATTTTGGTATATTTTCAGTATTCAGTGCCAAGACTGCATTGAAGCTGTTAAATTCAGTAGTATCGGCTTTCATGCTGGTATAGGATGCATCAAAAGTAACGAAATTAAATAGATTAAATCCTGCTGAACAAAAAAGACCATTTGTGGATACATCTGAATTAGGACTGTTAAAACTTAACATGTCCTTTGTAAAAACTGTGGTTGACGTATCACTATAATCTGGAACTACACGATTCAGATCATAAGCCTGGTCAAAGAATTGTGGTAGAAAGTGATCTTTTTTAGTACGGAATTCCAGGCTCAAATTTAGAAACTTGAAGAGATTTGCTCTAACTCCAGGAATTGTTATTCCTGTCCCTTTTCGATTTGGTCGGGTGAATTGTTCATCATTTACGGCTGGGAAATCCAACATATTATATTCAGTATAAATTTCAACTGTCATAATTTTTGTCTTCAATATCGGGTAACCGATATCGAAAGAAAATCCTGTTGCAACAGCCTGCTTTCCTTCAATACTAAATGGAGTTTGTTTTAATGAAAGATCACTTTCATCATCATCTGAAATATTATTACCATCAGCATCTATATCCCACCTACTACTGTCAATACCAGAATGTGGGTCAGGAATTCCATCCCCATCAGTATCGTTCCACAAAGTACTATCCTCAGGGAAATCATCAAAAATATCTGGATAGGTATCATCATCTTTGTCAGTTAATCCGGCAAATTGATTCATATCTGTTACTACGTTAAAGCCTAGTTTCAATGGAAAGGTTTTTGATAGTGTATAACTGCCTCTTATACCGATGAGTGATCCGCCCCTGGAAAAGTCTTTCAAATTTGCAACAAATATATTCCCTGTAAATCCTGACAGATTAAAGCCACTGTTTATACCCACGCGACGAACCGATGGAAACTCCATCATATTTGAATATCCATTTACCAGACCACCATATCCAAGAGTTACATTTTCCAGGCTTCCCCATTTAATCCAGAAGGGATCAGTCTCCTTTCCCCAGCGTATAAATAGAAATTTATCAAGAATGAGTGTAGGGTCCTGGTCAATATCCCAAGTGTCTTTGAGTATATTTCCTTCGTTATCAATATATAAACCAAGATCCAACCCGATGCCAACTTTTCCAAAAGAGAATTCAGGACGCAAAGAAAATTGGTTGTACATTGTTCCATCAATAGTCGCTGAACCAATGCTAAGCCCCATACTAAATGATTTTCCAGATTGCGCTTTTTCTAATATTTCTTCTTCAGGCTCTGATGGTTCAACAGAAGAATCCTCAATTGGTTCCTCCTCTATCTCCTTTATTTCCTCTTCAGGTTCCGGTACGGGTTCTTGTTCAATTTGTTTTTTCTCAACTTTTTTTGGTTCTTCCTTGATATCTTCTTTTATTTCTTCCTCCCGTGGGGGCTCTTCTACTTCAGAATCTGGATCTTCCGGGTATTCATTCGGGGTTGCAGGTGCCTGAATAATATTTCCTGCAATATCGGAAATAACTTTTGTTCCGGGTGTCAATGAAACAGTTTTACCCGATACCAGATTCATAACCTCTACTATTCCTTCCATTCCATAAAATTGATCAACACCAGATGGATTTACAACTACAGCGAATTTTGTTCCTTTTACCGATGCAACTGATACAGGAGTTTCTATACGAAATGCTTTTGATTTTTTTTGTGTTTTTATATCATTTAAAATGGTCCCTAATTCAATATTTAAAGTACGCGTATTTGGGGTATCAATAAATTGAAACCGGGTATTTTCCTTTATTTTAACAATAGAACGGTCATCTAAATAAATTACCGCTGCAAATTCCTGACTTCCCACTTCGCACGCATCACCATTATTGATTTCGGTCCCCGGTTTAGCAACTTTGTCATACAAAGACCTGCCCAGTCTTTTTATCATAACCTCACCTTTAGTTTTTATCATGCGAGCAATTGTTTCAGACTGCCCCACTCCCAAAATAGAAAGAGATAAAAAGATGATCATTGTACCACTGTATTTAGAAAATATACTCATGTTTTCGAAAAGTATTTCATCTGATCATAATAATTTAGTGAAAAAATTATTCATTCATTTTAAATAAGTCATTAGAGTCTTTACAAAATTGGCAGCGAAAAGTTAATTATATTTGTATTATTATACATTTGACTGCAAATAATCTCTAACTAAAAATACAATGGATTCATAATTGTGCTTTGTTGCTGTCATCATCCCAATCTCACACGTACGACTGGAGGAATAGCCATTGACTTTTATACTAATATTTTTTAGAGATTCCACCTCGTCTTTTGTAGCATTTTTTGTTAATTCAGGTAAAAGTAATCCCCTGTCACCAGCGAAACCACAACAACCATAATTTTCAGGAATAATAACCTTTGTCGCGCATTTTTCTGCAAGTGAAATCATTAAATCAACATTTTCCATTTTTTGGGTTGAGCAGGTAGGATGTAAAATTATATCACGATCCAATTGTGGTTGATCTTTTCCTTTCACCAATTCAGCGAGAAAAGGAAGGACATCAACAAAATCTAATTGCTTCCACTTTTCTTGATAATTTTTATCAAGGCCTGCTCCAGCCTCTATCAGATGAAAAGAACATTGAGTTGTGTCCACCAAAATAGGGATTTTCCCCTGTTCCGATCCTTTAAAAATGAGATCAACAGTTTGTTCAGTCATGGTTTTTCCAGCCTGTGTATAGCCTTTTGAGCTAAATGGCATCCCGCAACAGGTTTCTTGTATTTTTTCAGGTATAAACAACTGAATATTTGAAAATTCACATAAGTCAATCAACACCTTGCTTAAAGATTCTCTGGCCTTATTTGCACTGAATACCCGACTAATACAGGAAGGATAATAAATGAAATCAATATCATTTTTAAATTCTGAAGCACTTAGGCTAACAGGTGGTGTTGATAAATTTTCATTCCATATTGGAGTTGAACGGTTCGTTGCCTTATTTAACACTTTTGATAGTACATGGGGAATAGAATCTCCAATAAACTTACTCCACCAATGTGTTATAGTGATTAACCCCCGTAAAAGTGACTGGATGAAAGTGAAATGACCCTGGACCCAACCTGCACACCATTCACCAAATTTTGAATGAGATTCTTCTCGAAAATATTGAACAAAAGTTCCAGTGTTTATATTTATAGGGCACATGACCTCACACATACCGTCTGCAGCACATGTTTTATTAGAATTGTAATCAATATCTTTCAGTATTTTTTTTCGGTTGATTCTAGTATCTTTTTCATTAAGACGTAGTTCTCTTGCAATTACAATCCTTTGTCTTGGTGTCAAACTCAGTCCAGCGGAAGGACAAACCGGTTCACAGAATCCGCATTCCACACATAAATCCACGCTATCATGAACAACCGGTATGGGTTTTAAATTTTTTATATGAAGCTTTTGATCTTTCGTTAACAAAACATCAGGATTTAAAATTCCTTCAGGATCAGCGATTTGTTTGATTTTCCACATGATTTGATACAGTTCGCCTCCCCATTCATATTCAACAAAAGGGGCCATATTTCTGCCGGTTCCGTGTTCAGCTTTTAAGGAACCATTAAATTTACCTACAGTCAATTCTACCATATCTTGCAACAACCCATCAAAACGTTTCACACCGTCAGAACTATTAAGATCCATGGAGGCGGCAAAATGAAGATTTCCATCTTTGGCATGACCAAAAATCACTGCATCATCATACCGCCATTTCTGGAAGATAATACGTAATTCTTTTACAACTTCGGGTAAATCTTTGTAATCATAACATAAATCTTCGGTAATTACACTGGTTCCTTTTTTTCTCAACGCGCCCACGGTAGGATACAAACCTTTTCTTAGCTTCCATAATTGTATCCTGGAAGTATCATCTTCAGTTGGACCAAAAATCAAATCACATCCAACCTTTTTTAACTCAACGGGAATACTTGCTGATAATTGGTTTATGGAATTTTTATCATACTTTTGGAATTCAAATAATAATCCTGCCATGTTTTCCTCAATGATCATGGGATTATAGGGTGGAGTTTTCAAATAGTGCGCTGTTCTCAGGGAAGCATCATCCAATAGCTCAACAGCGTCTGCTCCTTCATTGATGAAGATGGGTAGGGTTTGAATGGCTTTTTCAACAGATTCAAAAAGAATAAGCCCGGTTGTCTTATACGGTGGATCCGGAATTGTATTGAGAGTTACCTGGGAGATGAAAGCCAGTGTACCTTCTGCACCTACCAATAAATGGGCAAATATATCCAAGGGATGTTCATAGTCCAGAAAAGAATTAAGAGAATATCCTAACGTATTCTTAATACGATACTTATCCCGTATTTTATTTACCATATTTTGACTTGATTCAATCTCAAGTTTACATTGGCGAATACCTTCAGACAGGGCAGAATCCATTTCAATAAATCTTTGGTAATGGCTTTGATTTGAAGTGTCGTACACATGTCCGTTGGATAAAATAAAACGGATAGAGTCCATTGTGTGGTAGGAATTTTTATCCACTCCGCACACCATTCCGGAAGAATTATTTGATATAATTCCTCCGATCCTGGCTACATTTATTGAAGCGGGGTCAGGACCAATTTTTCGATTAAAGGGTTTTAAATATATATTTGCTCGTGCACCAATTACTCCGGGCTGAAGCCGGATTTGTTTACCTGAGTTCAGAACTTCGTGTTGTTCCCAGTTTTGAACGGTTTCTGCCAGGACTCCTTCAGTAATGGATTGCCCTGATAATGACGTTCCCCCTGCACGAAAAGTAACGGGGGTATGTGTATCCCTACAGTATGTCAGTAAAGATTTAATTTCATCCTCATCCCGGGGTCGGACCACAGCCTCAGGAACCAGACGGTACATACTGGCATCATGAGCATAAGCCAAACGAAAAAGCTGATTATTGAGAAGACGTTCTTTGGGAAATAGGTTAGAAAGATTCAAACGATACTGTGGTAAACTAAAATGTTAATAAAATGGATATAAATTAAGAAACACGACAGCGCTTCTGAATATCCTCGGGAAGCGGAATAGATCGATTGTTCACATAATCATAAGCAACTAAAATAAATTTAGCTTGAAGAATTGGGATGTTTTCCCCTTCTTTAAATATGGATGTCGAAATGTCAAAACTTTTATTTCCCACCCTGGAAATCCGCTGACCAACATCAAAATGAGCAGGATGACTGGCCTGCTCCAGATATTCCACTTTCATTGATACAAGAATGGTACTGATTTCTTGGTCCCACCTATGCATACCATACCCAAGATCTTTGTAGAAATTTAGACGGGCAGTTTCCATGTAGGAAAGATAAGCCGCATGATTTATGTGGCGTAAGCCGTCCATGTCAATCCAGCGGGTTGAAATTTTTGACCAAAAGTCAAAATCATTTCGGTTAGAGTATTTAGATTTCATAAAATGAATTTATGTGCGTCTGTCTTTTTCAGAACGTCTTTCTTTTCCACCTCTATTGTTAGGAATGACTGATTTCTCTTTCATTCTCCGATGTAATTGTCTTCTGTCTGATTGTCGTCTTTCTTTATTCATTTGATCCTTTCTTATTAAGGGTTTGATTACAATATGGTGATCTTATATCTCTAACTGATTAAGTAGGATCGTAATAATTTCTCCCTGCGATGGCCTTGGTGCATCGGCAGAGATTATCTTCCCTCCCGGATCTATGAGAATAAATCGTGGAATACTATTCACTAAATAGTTTTTTATAAATTCAGAATTCCAATCCTTGTCTGCAAATAATTGAATTCCAGGCAATTCTTTTTCTGCAACCATTTCTTTCCAGATGTTATGATCTTTTCCTGAGTCAACAGATATGCTGACAAATGTTATCTTCTTTTCAAGATACTTCTCTTCCAATTTTTTCAAGAAGGGAATTTCTGCTTTGCAGGGTTTGCACCAGGTAGCCCAAATATCAATATAGACATATTGCCCCTGTAAATCATCTAATGAAGTAGTCTTTCCATTATAATTTTCGTAGTTGGAAAATTTTGGAGAATCCATTCCTTCGGCAAGCGTTTCACCCATAAGTATTTTTCGATTGTACTCCTGTTTAATTCTTTGGATCAGTTGGTTTCTGCTTTTCTGTTCGCCCGCAACAAGGTTGGTGTCAATCCCCTGAATATTTTCAAGTAAGTCTATAAACTCTTTCTCAATCTGTACGATTTTATCTTCAAAGGCTCTCTGTTGTAGTATAAAAATAGTATCAGAAAAAACTTGTTCCTGAAACAAATATTTCCGTGCTAGATAGTTATTATTTACAGAACCTTTTCCCGTATATCGTATGGATTCATCAAATTCTTTTGTGTTTAAAGTGAGGTGTAGGTTATATCCATTTCTCAAGAATAATGAGGTGTATTCATTCCCATCGAAAAATGAATAAAAGTACTGTTTCTCTGGAACTCTCAACGTATCGGAAAAACTGCCATCACCCAGCAATTCTATTTTTTTGGTAAACTCTTTACCCTGAATAATTATTTCGTTGCCATTTGGATTCAAAATTTTTCCGGAAAAAGTAACAAATGTTTCTGATAAGTTTTCACCAAACAGAACAACCATTGCTGCCAGGGCTATAATCAGTTTTTTCATAGAAGGTCCAAAATGAAGATGGTATAAATTAACCCTAGAGTGTGTATGAAACCAATTGATAGTAAATATCCAGATTTTTTCCTTTAGTAACTCTTCTTTTTTTCTTATCGTTTCGCTACAAGATCGGGCGATGCCTAATACGTAATATAGATTTTGGTAGTATCTTTGTATATTTGGGTCTGAAAATGGGTGACTTTAACTGTGAATTATTGGTTGATTAAGCGTGTTACACCACTGTTGTTGATTGGACTAGCCTTGGGGCAGGACTGTACTGCATCTGATGATACACCTGGTATTACACTAATGGGTGAATGCTATTCTATTGAGAATACAACTGCAATTGATAGGTCCTGGGAGAACTTACCGGGTACAATTTCACCTGGAATAGGGCTTCTGACCAATCTAACTTATCTGAATTTATGCTGTAATCAGCTCACGGAGGATATACCATCGGAGATAGGGAACCTGATCAATCTAACTTATATGGATTTACATTGGAATCAGCTCACAGTGATCCCTCCGGAGATAGGGAACCTGATAAATTTGACTCATTTGGATCTAAAGATGGCAGTAACCGGACCCCATACTGGTGATGCGATTCCACCAGAGATGGGTAATTTGACCAATCTGACCTATTTGGATCTATCTGATAATGAACTGGGCTGTCATGATTATGATTGGCTGGGTGACTGGCAGACAGATAATTGTAATCAACATTGTGATGATACAGACGAATGCACCGCAGCAATTCCCCCTGAGATTGGGAACCTGACTAATTTGGAGGCACTGTTTTTATCGGATAACCATCTCAGCGGAGAGATTCCATCTTCGATTGGTAATTTGGTTAACCTAAGAAGTCTTGGTTTAAAAGAAAATGATTTGAGTGGTTCTATCCCACAAGAGATAGGAAATCTAACTCAATTGCATGTATTAGATTTAAAACTGAATCAGCTCACAGGAGATATCCCATCTACGATTGGCAACATGACCAATCTGGGCGTTTGGGACGCAGAATGGTATAATCCATCAATGGGCGGCCCTGGGGGCCAGGAAGCTGATTACTGGCCGGCATTTGATTTATCTTATAACCAGCTTGGATGTTATGAATATGATTCTGAATGTGAACCTAGTTCCTATTACAACTCGAGCAATTGTTGTATAACACATTGTATTGATACAGATGCATGTACCGGAGAAATACCCCCTCAAATTGGTAATCTGACAGATTTAGAATATGTCATTTTACCTTTTAATCAGCTCACAGGCCCAATACCGCCAGAGATGGGGGATATGACATCACTGCATTATTTGGATTTACGATATAATCAGCTCAATGGGGAAATCCCTGAAGAGCTTGGGGACCTTTCCAATATGGGTATGATGTGGTTATATAGTAACAATCTCAGAGGTGAGATACCGGATGAATTATGTAATATTGACGTTTGCGGGCTCGATTGCAATAATTCAGACAATGTGTTTGGCGGTAACTATTTTTGTCCACCAGTTCCTGACTGTTTTCCAGACTATATGATTGAGGGGATAGGCGAATACTGCAATTCCTATCCCGACTGTCCCGGTGGATATACGCCTATAGCTGACCCACCGCCAATAAATGGTGGACGGATATATGATGGATGGTGTTTTTATCAATCTGATTTGGATAATCTCCAAGATTTTATTGATGTGAATGCGAGTTTGAGCGGAGAACAACCAATAGAAATAGGTGAGCAAAATTGGATGGATTGGCCCGATAGCTATGGGAGGTTAAGTCGTTTGGATTTCTCCAATGAGACTAATGAAATCACTACTATTCCGGAGAGTATAGGTAATTTAGATGAATTGGAGGTTGTTAATTTTTCCAATACCCAAATAACTACTATTC